>NZ_JBVJGZ010000021.1:0-84244 GCF_055587025.1 Streptomyces sp. NPDC048600
CGACACCCCCCCCCACACCCCCCCCCCCCCCCCCCCCCCCCCCCCCCCCCCCCCCCCCCCCCCCCCCCCCCCCCCCCCCCCCCCCCCCCCCCCGCGCGCGTGTCACAGCTGGGTCGGCTCGCGCCGGGTCAGGCCGAACTTGTCGGCGATGGTGTTCCACAGCCCCGCGGCCTTGCCCTTCTCCGTGGTGGCCGTGCCGCTCGCGCGGTCGCCCGCCTGCGTCTGGCCGGTGGAACGGGCCGTGCCGCCGCGGCAGAACTTCTTCTTGTTCCCGGCCACCTGGTCCGCCCACGCCGCGTAGTGGTCGTCGGCCGACGCGGACGCCTTCCACGCGTTCGTCAGCGCCGTCTTCAGCTCGCCGTTGCCGGGCAGCTGGTCGACGGCGAGGCCCTCCAGCCGGGTCACCAGGCCGTTGCGCTGCTGGGCCGCGGCCCGCAGGTCCTGGGCGGCCTTGCCGAGGTCGTTGCAGGCGCGCACGTTCGCCACCGCGTTGATCACCGAGGCCCGGCTGTTGCCGCTGTCGGCCAGCAGCTTGTCGAGCTCCCCGGCCTGCGCCTCGGCCGGGTCGTCGGACGGGGAGGCCGAGGCGGAGGGCGAGGAGCTCTCGGCGGTCGCCGGGGTGGAGGCGGAGACGTTCTTGGTGTCGTCGTCACCGCCGCCGTCGCTGCCCATCAGCGCGCCCGCGCCGATGCCGAGGACCGCGATGCCGATGCCGACCGCCGCGATCACGGGCACCCGCGAACCGGTGCCCGAGCCACGGCCGCGGCCGCCGTCGTCGCGCCGGCCCTCGCCCGGGTAGGGCGAACCGTGTCCCCCGCCGCCGTGGCGGTCGTACTGCTGCTGCGGGGCGTAGCCGCCCTGCGGCGCCGGCACGCGCGGCATCTGCTGCGTGGCGCCGGACGGGCCCTGCTCGTCGCGGAAGAGACCGGCGAACTCGGCGGGCGGCTGCCGGTCGCCGCCCGCGGGCACCGGCGGGATGTACTGGGTGGCCTCGGCGTCGGCACCGGCCGGAGCCCGGCCGCCCGCACCGGGACCCGCCGCCCCGGGACCCGTCCCGAGGAACGTCGTGGTCTCCGCGGGCGCCTCGGGCACCGCGCCGCCGTACGCCCCGGCGGGACCGCCGTACGAGCCCTGCGGGGCGGCGGGGGCGCCGTAGGAGGCGCCGGGCGTCTCCGGCGGGAGCGCGCCCGGGGTGACCGGCGGGATGTACTGCGTCGCGCCCTCGTCCACGGCGGGCGCGGCCGCCGCCACGGGCGGGATGTATTGAGTCGCCCCGTCGTCACCGCCGGGAGCGACCGGGGCGACCGGGGGTATGTAGCGGGTGGCGTCGTCGGCCGCGGGAGGCAGCGGCGAGCCGCCGTACGTCCCGCCCTGCGGACCGTGTATCCCGCCCTGCGGGCCGTGTATCCCGCCCTGCGGACCGTGTATCCCGCCCTGCGGGCTCGGAGCCCCGTATCCGTCCTGCGGGTAGCCGTACGACGGTGCGGCCGGGGCCTCCGGCGTACCGCCGTACCCGTCCTGCGGGTAGCCGTACGACGCTGTGGCCGGGGCCTCCGGCGGGAGCGGGCCGGCCGACGGCGCCGCCGGGGCGGAACCGGGCGGCTGGGCACCGGGCACGGGCGGCGCGGTGCCCTGCTGCGCGCCGGGCCAGGCGCCCTGGTCCGCGGCGCCCCACTGCTGGTCGGTCGGCTGCGGCCAGGAGGGCCGGCCGGGGGCCGGGCTCTGCTGGGCCTCGGGCCCCCAGGGCGTGCCCCAGGCCTGACCGCCGGGTGGCGTCGCCGTCGGACCGCCCGGCAGCAGCGGCGCACCGCCGTCGGAGGGCAGCACGACGCCTTCGTGCGCGGGTCGCGCCGAGGGCTCCTCGCCCTGTCCACTCTGCGTCACCGGGACTCCTACGAATGGGGGACCTTCGGAATCGTCGGCTCACGCTACCGGGTCCCCCGAGCCGCATGCCACGCAGCTCAGGCGTCGATCTCCCTTCCTGTGACGTCGGTTACACGCACTCAGGCCGCCTGCTGGAGATCCAGCCGCGCCCCGAACTCCCGCACCACCGCCTCGTCCCGGTAGGGCTCCAGCCGCTGCTGGAAGTCCTCCAGATACTCGGCGCCGCGGTTGGAGCGCAGGGTCTCCAGGATCTCCACCGCCTTCAGGCCCGTGGCACAGGCCTGTTCGATCTCACGCTGCTGCACCTGCGCTGTGGCGAGCAGCACATAGCCGATGGCCCGGCGGCGGGCCCGCTTGTGCGGATGCCCGGCCAGGGACTGCTCGGCGTAGCGGGCGGCCGCCTCGGGCTGGCCGAGGTCGCGGTGGCAGTGCGCCAACTCGTCGGCGAGATACGCCTCGTCGAAGTGCGCGATCCACGCCGGGTCGTCCCCGGAGTCCGGGTCCGCCCGCTCCATCGCCGTCAGCGCCCGCGAGGACGCCGCCTGCGCCGCGCGTACGTCGCCCAGCAGCGCGTGGCCGCGGGCCTCGGCGGCGAGGAACATCGCCTCCGCGCGCGGGGTCACGATGCCGCGCGCCCCTTCCTGCGCCGCCCGCGCCAACTGCGCGATCTCGCGCGGGTTTCCGAGCTGCGCGGCGAGGTGGCTCATGGACGCGGCCAGCACATAGCCGCCGTAGCCCCGGTCGCCCGCCGCCTGCGCGAGCCGCAGCGCCTGGATGTAGTAGCGCTGGGCGAGGCCCGGCTGGCCGGTGTCGACGGCCATGTACCCGGCGAGTTCGGTGAGCCGGGCCACGGCCGCGAACAGCTCGCGGCCCACCGCCTCCCGGTAGGACCCGGCCAGCAGCCCGGAGACCACGCTGTTGAGGTAGTGCACGACGACGGGCCGGACGTGCCCGCTGCCGTACTGGTGGTCGAGATCGGTCAGCGCCTGCGTCATGGCCCGTACGGCGGCCACGTCGGAGACGCCCACCCGCGGTCCCGCCGAGCGCGACACCTGCGCGTCCGGCGAGGAGATCAGCCAGTCGCGGCTGGGCTCCACCAGCGCGGACGCGGCGACGGAGGACCCGGACAGGAAGTCCCGCCGGCCCACGTCGCTGCGCCACAGCTCACACACCTGCTCGATGGCTCCCAGTACCGTCGGCGAGAACTGGAGACCCACTCCGGAGGCGAGGTTCTTGCCGTTGGCCATGCCGATCTCGTCGATCGTGACCGCACGGCCGAGTTTGCGTCCCAGCGCCTCGGCGATGATCGCCGGGGCGCGCCCGCGCGGCTGCTGTCCGCGCAGCCAGCGGGCCACGGACGTCTTGTCGTAGCGCAGGTCGAGGCCGTGCTCGGCCCCGCACATGTTGACCCGGCGGGCCAGCCCGGCGTTCGAGCAGCCCGCTTCCTGGATGAGCGCCTGCAGCCGTTCGTTCGGCTGCCGCGCGACGAGAGGCCTTGCGGCCATGGTCCTGACCCCCTGTGGCTGCGGTGCCTGCCCGTGCACCGATGGACGTGTCTGTTCAGAACCGAACGCGGATCGGACGCACTGGCTCATGCTCCGAAAAGTTCCGGCCGGGAAGATCGATGCCCAGCGGACATACCGAAAATGCGAGGCATGCCAGGATTGCCGGGGATGGGGCGCAAGCCGACCCCGGGTGACTACCCGGCCCGCTCCCCCGTTCCTCCCGCGCGCCCCCACCTGTGCACCCGTGCGCCCCGGACGACGAATCGATGCTCCTCGTCCGCGCGCGGGCGCGCCCGTAACCCGTGGTGGAGGCTGGAGTTGTGATGAGCGTGGAAGAGACGATCCAGGGCACCGAAACCGCACAGCTTCCTCAGCAGCGCGGGGAATCACTGCTGGAGACAGCCGTACGCTACGCCGAGGAACGCCACTGGGACGTGTTCCCCGGCGCCTGGCTGGATGCCGTGGACGGGGTGCAGCGCTGCTCCTGCGGGCAGCCGGAGTGCGAGGCGCCCGGCGCGCACCCCACGCGCCCGGACTGGGCGACGCAGGCGACGGGCAGCGCGACCGTCGCCCGCCGGATGTGGCAGAAGCAGCCGAACGCCGCGATCCTGCTGCCGACCGGACGGACCTTCGACGCGCTCTCCGTCCCGGAGACGGCCGGGTTCCTGGCGCTGGCGCGGATGGAGCGGATGGAACTCACCCTGGGGCCGGTGACCTTGACGCCGGACCGGCGTATGCACTTCTTCGTGCTGCCGGGGGCTTCGGTGAAGGTCCCCGACCTGGTGCGGAAGTTGGGGTGGGCGCCGTCTTCGCTGGATCTGGTGGCGTTGGGCGAGGGGGCGTATGTGGCTGCGCCGCCTACGCGGTTCGGGTCTCGGGGGGCTGTGCAGTGGGCGTGCCGGCCTACGCCCGCCAATCGGTGGTTGCCGGATGCGGAGGAGTTGATCTCGCCGCTTGCGTATGCGTGTGGGCGGGATCGGTAGCGGGTCCCCGTCTGCGGGGCTGCTGTCGTCGTCCGGCCTGCTCGCCGTCGTGGCTGGTCGCGCAGTTCCCCGCGCCCCTTCAAGGATTGCGCCGTTCCCCGCGCCCCTGAAAGCCTGCGCAGTTCCTCGCGCCCCTTGAAAAGATTGCGCAGTTCCCCGCGCCCCCAAGAGGCGCGTCGTTCCTCGCGTCTCCGAAGGGTTGCGGGGGGCCGTGCGTCACTTGGGGGCGGGCCTAGGGTTTCGGTATGACCAAGAACGCTGTTGTGGTGCGGGGGCTCTGGAAGCGGTTCGGGCAGCAGGTGGCTGTCGGGGGGATCGATCTGGAGCTGCCGGCCGGGCGGTTCATCGGGCTGGTGGGGCCCAATGGGGCCGGCAAGACCACGACCCTCTCCATGGTGACCGGGCTGCTGCGGCCGGATCAGGGGTCGGTCGAGGTCGTCGGGCACGACGTGTGGCGCGATCCCGTCGAGGTGAAGGCCCGCATCGGGGTGCTGCCCGAGGGGCTGCGGCTGTTCGAGCGGCTGTCGGGGCGGGAACTGCTGGCGTACACCGGGCGGCTGCGGGGGCTGCCCGGTGGCGAGGTGGACAAGCGGGCCGCGCAGCTGCTGGACGTGCTCGACCTGGCCGGGGCCCAGCACAAGCTGGTGGTCGACTACTCGACCGGTATGCGCAAGAAGATCGGGCTGGCGGCCGCGCTGCTGCACAACCCCGAAGTGCTGTTCCTGGACGAGCCGTTCGAGGGCGTCGACCCGGTGTCGGCGCAGACCATCCGCGGTGTGCTGGAGCGGTACACCGCCTCCGGCGCGACCGTGGTGTTCTCCTCGCACGTGATGGAGCTGGTGGAGTCGCTGTGCGACTGGGTGGCCGTGATGGCCGCCGGGCGGATCCGCGCCCACGGGACGCTGGCCGAGGTGCGGGGCGCGGCGCCCACCCTCCAGCAGGCCTTCCTGGAACTGGTCGGCGCGGGCGTCCGGGACACCGGCAGCGATCTCGACTGGCTCGGCGGCGGCGCCCGATGACGTCCCTCACCTCCACCTTCGTCCGGCTGAAGCTGTCCCTGCTGCGCAACGGGCTGCGGCAGTCCGGAGGACGGCTGGCCGCCTATGTGCTCTCGGCCGTGTTCGCACTGCTCTTCGCGGTGGCCCAGCTGATCGGGCTGATCCTGCTGCGGGACACCGCGCACGCGGACGCCGTGGTGGTGCTGCTGACCGCCGTGCTGGGGCTCGGCTGGGCCGTGATGCCGCTGTTCTTCCCCGGCGGCGACGAGACGCTGGACCCGACCCGGCTGGTGATGCTGCCGCTGCGGCCGATGCCGCTGGTGCGGGCGCTGCTGGTGGCCTCGCTGGTCGGGACAGGGCCCCTGTTCACCCTGTGCCTGGCCGTCGGCTCGGTGATCGCGGTCGCGCACGGCGGCGCCGCGGTCGCGGTCGGAGTGGTGGCGGTGGCGCTGGTGCTGCTGGTGTGCGTGGCCCTCGCGCGGGCCGTGGCCGCCGCCAACATCCGGCTGCTGAGCAGCCGCAAGGGCCGCGATCTCGCCGTGCTCAGCGGTCTGGTGATCGCCGTCGGCGCCCAGCTGGTCAACTTCGGTGTCCAGCGCCTCGGTTCGGGCGGTCTCGGACAGCTCGACCCGTTCGCCGACGTACTGCGCTGGGTGCCGCCCGCCTCGGCCGTCGGCGCGGTGCACTCGGTGAGCGACGGGGACTACGGAACCGCCGCCGCGCAGCTCGCGGTCAGCGCGGCGGCGGTGGTGGCCGCGCTCGCGGTGTGGGCACGGCATCTGACCCGGCTGATGACCGCCCCGGACGGCTCCACCCTCCAGGCCGCCGACCCCGGCCCGCGCGCCCGCCCCTCCACCGGCCTGGCCCGGCTGCTGCCGGGCGGGCGCACCGGCACGGTCATGGAACGCAGCCTGCGCTACATCTGGCGCGACCCCAAGACCAAGGCCGCCTGGGTGACCTCGCTCGCCATCGGACTGATCGTGCCCGTGTTCAACGCGCTCCAGGGCACCGGCTCGATCTACTTCGCCTGCTTCGCCGCCGGGATGCTCGGCATCCAGATGTACAACCAGTTCGGGCAGGACACCTCCGCGTTCTGGATGGTCGCGACGACCATCTCCTCCACCCGGGACGCCTACGCCGAGCTGCGCGCGCGGGCCCTGGCGCTGATGGTGATCACCGTGCCGTACGCGGCGCTGGTGACGGTGGTGACGACGGCCCTGCTCGGCGACTGGGAGTCGCTGCCCGAGGTGCTGGGGCTGTCCTTCGCGCTGCTCGGCGCGATGCTGGCGACCGGGGCCTGGACCTCCGCCTCGTTCCCGTACTCCATCCCGCAGGAGGGCTACAAGAACGTCGCGCCCGGCCAGGCCGGGCTCGCCTGGATCTCCGTCTTCGGCGGCATGGTCGCGGCGGCCCTGCTGTGCTCCCCCGTCATCGCCGCCACCATCTGGCTGCATGTGAGCGCCGACGGCGACGACCTGCTGTGGCTTCTGCTGCCCGTCGGCACGGCGTACGGGGCCGGGCTCGCCCTTCTCGGGCTGCGGCTGGCCGCGCCGCGCACCGCCCGGCGGCTGCCCGAGATCCTGGCGGCGGTGAGCAAGGGGTGAATCAACTCGCCTGATCCCGGCTCTCGTTGGGTACACCGTGCGTACGCACGCGGGTAAGGGGACGACAGTGACCGGGGGGTCGGCGTGGCCAGATGGTTCCGCAGATCGGGCGGGGACGGCACGGCGCGGCAGGGGGCGGCCGCGCCCCCTGCGTCGGGCGAGGAACCGCTCGCCCTCGCCGACCGGCTGCGGCTGGAGTACGGCCGCACCGGCGACCCCGCCCAGCTGGTCCGGGCCGCGCAGGCCGCCGAGACGGCCGCCGGGCTGTACCCGGCCGAGGACCTCCGGCACGCCTCCGCGCTGTCGGCGCTGTGCATGCTGCACCGGCTGCGCTGGGAGCACGAGCGCGACACACGGCTGCTGGAACGGTCGCTGGAGTACGGGCGGCGGTCGGTGGAGGACTCGCCGCCCGGTGACGAGAACCTGCCCCGGCACATGTCGGCACTGGCCACCTCACTCCAGGAGTCCTTCGACCAGGGCGGCCGGCAGCAGGACATCGACGAGGCGATCGTCCTGTACCGGGCCTGCCTCGACCTGCTGCCCGGCGACCACGCCGAGCGTGCGGGCATCGAGTCCAACCTCGCCAACTCCCTGCTGCGGCGCGCCCGCAAGTACCCCGACCCGGCCGTCCTGGACGAGGCCGTACGGCACGCCAGGGCCGCCCTCGCCGCGACCCCGCCGGACGATCCGATGCACGCGGCACGGCTGGTCAACCTCGGC
Organism: Streptomyces sp. NPDC048600; assembly: GCF_055587025.1. Taxonomy (NCBI): domain Bacteria; kingdom Bacillati; phylum Actinomycetota; class Actinomycetes; order Kitasatosporales; family Streptomycetaceae; genus Streptomyces; species Streptomyces sp. NPDC048600. The sequence continues at coordinate 7,695 of NZ_JBVJGZ010000021.1, forward strand.
GGGGTGCTGTTCTCGCTGGCGCAGAACGGGCAGCTGAACCATCTGATCGAGGCGCACGAGATGTACGAGCGGGGGCTTCGCGGACTGCCGCGCGGCCATCCGGCCCGCGGGCAGGTGGAGGGGGCGGTGCGCCGGCTCCGGCAGCTGCGGCAGCGGTTCGGCTTCTGAGCCGTGCGCCGACTGCGTCTGGAGGTACGCGACTTCACCGGCCCCGGCCGCTGGAGCTGGGAGCTGTCCGGGGACACCGGAGAGGTCCTGGCCCGGCACGACGTACGGCTGGACGTCTCCTCGCCCGAGTACGAGGCGTTCTGGGACCTCGCCGGGCATCTGCGCCGGCACGCCCCGCCGGACCGGCGGGCGGCGCGCGAGCGGGAGATCGTGCGGGAGGTCGGCGAGTGGACCGGCGCGCGGGTGCTCGGCCCCGTGGGGCCAGTGCTGCTCGCCGCCGCCCCGGCCGTCGTACGGGTCGTCGTCCCCGCCCGCCTGCCCGCCGCGCGCAGGCTGCTGTTCGCGCCGCTGGAGCTGGCCCATGTGCGGGGGCGGGCGCTGGCGCTCCAGGACGTCACCCTGGTGATGCAGGTGGGCCCGGCCGGCCCGGACCCCGCCGGGGCGGGCGCCGCACCGCTGCGGATGCTGGCCCTGTTCAGCCTGCCCGAGGGCAGCCGGGCGCTGAACCTGCGCCGCGAACGCGCCGCGCTCACCGCCCTGTTCGCCGGGACGGACCTCGCTGTGGAGGTACGGGCCCTTCAGTACGGGGTGAGCCGGGAGCGGCTGCGGGCCGTGCTCGCCGAACCCGGCGGCTGGGACATCGTCCATGTCTCCGGCCACGGCGGCCCCGGCCGGCTGCTGCTGGAGACCGACAGCGGGCACCCGGACCTGGTCACCGCCGCCGAACTCGCCGAACTGCTCGCCACGGCCCGCCGCGTCGGGCTGGTGACCCTGTCCTCCTGCTGGTCGGCGGCGCTCACGGCACGGGAGCAGCGCGGGGTGCTCGGGGTGCCGTTGGACACCGCCGCGGAAGCGGGGACCCCAGGTGCCACCGGGGGAGCCGGGGCGGACGCGCCGGACGTCGGGGCGCTCGCCGGGGAACTGGTGGCGCGGCTGGACTGCGCGGTGCTGGCGATGCGGTACCCGGTGGCCGACGGGTTCGCCGTCGCGCTGGCCGAGGAGCTGTACCGGCGGCTGGTCGTGGAGGGGCTGCCGCTGCCGCGCGCGCTCGCCGGGGCGCTCACCGGTACCTCCGCGCTCCACGGACCGGCCCTGTCGGCCGCCACCCCGGCGCTGTTCGGACGGCGTGCGGCGACCCTGCGCCTGGCGGCGGCCCGGCGCCCCGCCACGCACCCCCCGCGGGTACCGGCGGCCGGCACCGCGCTGCCCCCGTCGGCACCCGCGGCCGGCACCGCGCTGCCGCCCCTGCCCGGCCGTTTCGTCGGCCGGGTCGCCCTGATGGCCCGGCTCAGCACCCTGCTCGCGCCCGGCGGCGGGCACCGCGGGGCGGTCCTGCACGGGATGCCGGGGGCGGGGAAGACGGCGTGCGCGCGGGAGCTGGCCGAGACACACGGGCACACCTTCGAGACGGTCGTGTGGTTCAAGGTGCCGGAGCCGCGCGGCCCGGACGCCGACGCGCCGGACGTCCTCGCGCGGTTCGCGCTCGCCCTGGAGTCGGCGGGCCTGCCCTGCCCGCACCCGGCGGACGACGAGGCCGGCACGGCACGCTTCGCCGAGGCCCTCGCCGGCCGGCTGGCCACGCGCCGGGTGCTGCTGGTCGTCGACCACCTCGACGCGCTGCTCGCCGAGGACGGCTCCTGGCGCGACACGCGCTGGGCGGCGGTGACGGCCGCCCTGGCCTCGCATCCCGGCCCCGGCCGCACCCTGCTCACCTCCCGCGTCCGCCCGCCGGACACCGGCCTGCCCACGGCCCCCGTCGAACTGCTCACCTCCGACGAGGCACTGCTGCTGGCCCGTGAGCTGCCCCGGCTGGCCGCGCTGGCCGACGGCCGGGCGCCCGGGGTGACCGCGGACGCCGGGCGGCGCCTGGTCACCGGTCTGCTGGAGGTCACCCGGGGCCACCCCCGGCTGCTGGAGCTCGCCGACGCCCAGGCCGCCGAACCGGCACGGCTGCGGACCCTGCTGGGTACGGCGGACCGGGCCTGGTCCGAGCGCGGCGGGCTGCCCGAGGGCTTCTTCACCGGCGCACCCGGCTCGTCCGACGACACCGACCATCTGCGGGTGCTGGCCGCCTGGACCGAGAGCATCACCACGGGCCTCTCCCCCGCCCACGCCGATCTGTTCCGCTTCCTGTGCTGCCTGGAGGAGGCCGACCGCGTCGACGCCTGCGTCGAGCACAACTGGCCCGACCTGCGCGCCCGGCTCGGCCACCCCGCCGAGCCCGTCCCCGCCGCCCTGGCGGCCCTCTCCGCCCAGGGCCTGCTCACCCCCCGCCCGACGGCGCCGTACGACATCCAGGCCGCCGTGGCGGACCAGGGGCGGCAGGGGGCCGGGGCGGACTTCCGCCGACTCGTCGACGAGCGGATGGCCGGCTACTGGACGCGGGTCTTCGAGATGGCCTGGCAGCGCGAGGGCACCGCTGCGCAGGGGGCGTCGGCGGCCGGGCCCGTGCTGGCGAGGGCGGGCCTGTCCGCGGCGCCGTATCTGCTCAGGACCGGTCTGGCCCAGGGCGCGGAGGCGCTGCTGCAGGCCGTGCTGCGGCGCGACGACTCACGGCCGACGGTGGCGCGGGTGCTGCCGGTGCTGCGCCGGATCGCGGCCCGTGCCGCGTCGGGCGACGGCACGGCCCCGCCGACGGACGCCCTGGCGGAGGTCCTGTGGGCGACCGACCCGGCGACGGCCGAACGGATGGCCCGTACCGCGCTGTCGCGGGCGCGGGCGCGTGAGGACACGGCGGCGGCCTCGTCGGCGGCAGGCCAGCTCGCCGGGCTGTGTCTGCGCACCGGACGGCTCGACGAGGCCCTGGACTTCGCCGACGCCGAGATCGCCCACGCCCGCGCGGCCGGGCTCACCGGCTGGGCGGGGCTGGTCGGCGAGGTGCACCGGCTGCGCGTGCTGGTGGAGCGCGGATCGGCGGCGCGGGTGCTGACGGAGGCGGCCGCACTGCGCGGCCGGATGGCCGCGCTGCCGCGCGACCCGGAGTCCCGGTCGGCGGACGGGACGGTGTGGTGGCGGGTCTGGGAGGAGTTCTGCGACACCGGGCAGCGCGCGGCGATCGAGGCCGAACGGTGGAACACGGCACTGGAGTTCAACGCCGAGCTGTGCGCGGTGAAGGCGGGCCGGGGCGCGCCCGGCACCGATCTGGCGCAGGCGCGGTTCCCGGCGTACACCCCGCTTCTGCGCCTGGGCCGGGCGGCCGAGGCGCTGACGCTGCTCCAGACGTGCCGGGAGGTGTTCGAGGCCGCGCAGGACGTACTGCACCTGGGCGAGGTGTTCGGCGCGCTCGCCACCGTCGAGCACGCCCGCGGCCGCGGGTCGCTCGCGCTGGCCCGGGGCCGCGACTGTCTGCGCTACGCCTACCGCGGCGGCTACCCCGCCGCGATCGCCGTCAGCCACGTCAACCACGGCTCCTATCTGCACGCCCACGCCCGGGACGCGGCGGGCGCCGCCGCGCACCACCTCGCCGGCGCGCTGCTCGGCCTGCTCACGGGCGGGCGGACCGCCGACGCGCTGGGCGCGGTGGTGAACGACGTCCGGGTCTTCGGCCCGGCCGCCACGCCCCTGCCCGCCGGTCCGCGGGAGCTGTGCGAGCGGGTCGCCGAGGTGCCCGGGGTGGCCCTGGACCGGCTGCTGACCCGGCTGTGCCCGGACGGGGAACGGGTCGCGGAGACGCTGGCGGGCCTGGTCCGTCAGGCGCGGGAGGCGGCGGGGACGGGGCCTGCGGCGGGCGGGGCGGCCGTCGCCGCGGGGCTGGTGTGGCTGCTGGTCTGGGAGCCCGCCCTCGGGGCGCTGCTGGCCGCCGAACGCGGCAACACGGCGGCCCGGGTGAAGCTGCGTCAGCATCTGCACCGCTGGGGCGAGCTGGACGAGCGGTTCGCCCCGCCCGCCGCGGTGCTGCGGCGGCTGCTCGACGGGGAGCGCGATCCGGCCGTGGCCGCCGGGCTGGGGCCGCTCGACGAGCCGGTCGCCGCCCGCGCCCTGGCCGCGCTGCACGGCGGCACGGACGTGGCGGCGGAACTGTGGCCGGTGATGCACCTGGGGCTGGCGCTGGGCAACCTGGCGGCCGCCGCCACCGGATACGGCGAGACCTCCGAGGTCACCCGCGAGAACCTGGCGGGCCTCCGCGCGGACCCCTCCCACGCCCCGCTCGCCCCGGTCCTCGGGGAGATCCTGGCCGGGGCCCGTGACCCCGCGCTCGCCATCCGGCTCGAACTCCCCGCGCACCGGGCGGCGGTGGCGGCGGTGCTGCGCTGCGTCGAGGGGATCGAGAGGGCGTGACGGCCTCCGGGCACGGCCTTGACGTCCTGCGGGGCGCCGCCCCGGGCCGTCACGGCGTCAGCACGCCCTCCAGGAAAGGCTCGACGACCACGCGCCATGCCTCGGGTCGGTCGTAGTGGACGAGATGGCCGGCCTCGGCGACCTCCGCGTACTGGCCGCGCGGCAGGACCCGGACCATCTCCTGCGCCTCGGCACGGCCCAGTTCGCCGTCCAGGCCGCGGACGACGAGCGCGGGGCAGCGGACCTGGGCCAGTTCCTCCCAGTGGGCGTCGTACACCCACGTCTCGCGGGACTGCAGCATCTGCTCGGGTTCGAACACGGGCCGCCATCCGTCGGGCGACTCCTGCATGACCTCGGCGTAGAACGCGCCCCGTGCGCGGTTCGGCCGCTCCACCCACGGGTCGTCCTCGCCGAACCACTTGCGTACGTCGGCCAGGGTGGCGAAGGGAACGGGCCAGGCCCGGAACCAGTCGGACCACTCACGCTGCGAGGCCGCGCCGAGCGCGGAGGCCCGCATGTCGCAGATGATCAGGGCGCGGACCAGATCGGGGCGTTTGGCGGCGAGCTGCCAGGCGGTCAGCGCCCCCATGGCGTGGCCGATGAGCACGGCCGGGCCGAGGCCCAGCTGTTCGAGGGCGGCCTCGGCGTCCTCGACGTAGGCCTCACGGGTGAAGGCGGCCTGCGGGGGCTTGTCGCTCTGGCCGTGGCCTCGCTGGTCGAGCGCCACGGCACGGTGGCGCTCGGAGAGCCAGCGGGCGGTGGACGCCCAGTGCGAGGCGCGGCCCATCAGGCCGTGCAGTAACAGCACACCCGGAGCGCCGGGCTCCGCGGTGTGCGGGTCACCGGCCGCGGCCGACGGGTCTCCGGGCTTGGGAGGGTCGCCGAACTCCCAGGCCGCGAGACGTACGCCGCCCGTTCCGGTCACATCGATGCGCCGCGCCATTCGTTCTGGCACCCCCCAAGCTCCGCTCGGACCGCCCGCTGCCGCCGGGCCACGCGTCCGCCCGATCCGCGTCCGCGCCGCCCCGGTACCGCCGTGTGCTGCTGGCCGTGTCGCCGGGCCACGCTGCCGCTGCGGCCGTACCCGTGTCGTAGGTACTCGTCGTGCCGGTGTCGTACGGACCTGTCGTGCGGGTGCCGTACCCCGGTGTGCCGCGGGGCCCCTCGGGCCGTCCGCCGCGCTCGCAGACTATCGAACCCCTATTCGAAAACGCGGTCTTCGCGGGGAACACCCCTCATTCGAGTGACATCGCCCGAGGAATGATCGCCGCCCCCCGGGGGAGATCTTCAGCGGGAGGCGGACCGCTCGGGGAAACCGGTCCGAGGGGAACGACCCTGAGAGCTCGGGGCTCCGGGTCGACACCGGGGAGGACAGGCCCCGGCGCCGCACGGCGCCGGGGCCCTCCCCACGCTCTCGGCACATCCGCCTGCCCCTCCCGGTCATATGCCCCACCGCCAAAGCCTGGCACGCGCGACGCCGCACGTCTGCGATTCGCCGGAGCCGGTCCGGGAATCGCCACGAGCGAGGGACACCGCAAGGGCTCTCCCGCCCCGGAGCCACCGCCGGGCGCCGCAGCCCCGGGCCGCGCTCGCCGACGCCGGCACTCGGCCGCGTCAGCGCTTGGCGACGAAGACGTGGGAGGCGACGTCCGCCTCCAGCTCGGCCGCCTCGCCGCTGCTGCCCACCAGCACACCGCCCGCGGACTCGGTCACGCTCACGACCGAACCGGGCTGCACACCCGCCCGCCGCAGCGTGTACATCAGCTGCGCGTCCGTCTGGATGGGCTCGCCGATCCGGCGCACCACGACCGTGATGCCGTCCGCGCCCGGCTCCAGCTCGGCCAGCGAGACCATGCTCTCGTCCAGGAACGGGTCGGCGCCGTCCTTCTCGCCCAGCTCCTCCAGACCCGGGATCGGGTTGCCGTACGGCGACTCGGTGGGGTGGCGCAGCAGCTCCAGCACGCGGCGCTCCACGGCCTCGCTCATCACGTGCTCCCAGCGGCAGGCCTCCGCGTGGACCTGCTCCCACTCCAGGCCGATCACGTCGACCAGCAGACACTCGGCGAGGCGGTGCTTGCGCATCACCCGCGTGGCCAGCCGGCGGCCCTCGTCGGTCAGCTCCAGATGCCGGTCGCTCGCCACGGACACCAGACCGTCGCGCTCCATCCGCGCGACCGTCTGACTGACCGTCGGACCGCTCTGGTCCAATCGCTCGGCGATACGGGCGCGCATGGGGACAACACCTTCCTCCTCCAGCTCCAGGATGGTGCGGAGGTACATCTCCGTGGTGTCGATCAGTCCGGACATACGTGCCCCTCGGTGAGATCTGCCGGAGGCTCGAACGGTCTCCGGCCCATGCGCTGGCCCAGGATTCAATTCTGCCGGATCCCACTGACAACCGGGCCGCGCCGGCGGAACGCGACTGTTACGCGCGGGTAAGCCCCGACCCGCCCTCGACCCGGGACCGGCCGACGGGGGCCGCCCCCTGGCCGGAACCGCTCCCGGCCGAGTGCGGGGCAAACCCGCAGCAAACACCTGAACCGGACCGGCGCACCGACCGGACGGCCGTATTGACATCCCAGTGGTCCAGACCGCACGGTGATCCGCGACACAGGCACCGCCGGAAGCGGGAACCGCCGGGCACGCGCCGGGCACCGCGAGGAGCGAAGGGGCTCTGCATGGGCGACAGCAAGCTGGCCGACCAGTACTTCGACGCCGCGATCGGCCTGCTGCGCCGGGTCCGCGACGAGGAGGCCGAGGCGATCGCGGACGCGGGCACCCTCCTCGCCGACACCGTCGCGGACGGCGGCCGTCTCTTCGCCTTCGGCGCCGGGCACTCCTCGCTGGCCGCCCAGGACGTCGTATACAGAGCGGGCGGCCTCGCGCTGATGAACCTGCTCACCGTGCCCGGCGTGGTCGGCGTCGACGTGATGCCCGCACCCCTCGGCTCCGCGCTGGAACGCGTCGACGGCCTCGCGAGCGCCGTCCTGGACTGCTCCCCGCTGCGGGCCGGCGACGCGCTCGTGATCATCTCGCTCTCCGGGCGCAACGCGCTGCCCGTCGAGATGGCCCTGCACGCCCGCGAGCTCGGCGTGCGCGTCATCGGCGTGACCTCCGTCGCCTACACCGCCGAGACGACCTCGCGGCACAGCTCCGGCACCTTCCTCAAGGACCACTGCGACCTCGTCCTCGACTCCAAGATCCCCGTCGGCGACGCCGAACTCACCCTGGACACCGTCCCCGCCCCCTTCGCCCCCGCCTCCACCGTCGTCACCACCGCCCTCCTCCAGGCCGTCATGGCCACCGCCGCCGGCACCCTCGCGGCCCGCGGCATCGAACCGCCCCTGCTGCGCTCGGGCAACGTCGACGGGGGCCACGAGTGGAACAGCCGCGTGATGGAGGAGTACCGGGACCGGATCTTCTACCGGCAGTGAGGCGAGGGGGCGGCCGTACCGGGTCCGGAGCGCCGGCCGGGTGCGGGCGGGCGGGACCGCTACTCCCGCCCCACCAGCCCCGCCAGATCCAGTGCCGCCGCGATCCGTACGGCGACGTCCTCGGCGTAGGAGGCGTCGGCGCGTTCGAACGAGGTGCGGCCCGCGCCGCGCAGGAAGGTCACGACGCCCAGGGTGCGCCCCCGGCTGCGCAGGACCGCGCACAGGGCGTGGACGGCGTCGCCGGGCCACTGTCGGGTCAGCGCCCACTCACGGGCCTGCTCGGGCGGCACCGAGCCGACCCCGGCGCGCACGGTGCTCGCGCGGTCGACGCAGCTGAGGGCCGGGTGGCCCTCGGGGTAGCGGACCGGAAGCCCGGCGCGGCCCGCGAGAAGGCTCGGGCCGGGCGCGCCCGAGGGGGTCGCGGCGAGCCGCACCAGCCGTACCGGCGCTGCGCTCTCGCCCTCGGGAGCCGTACCGCCCGCGACGCGGTCGATCAGCGCGTGGTCGGCGAACCCGGCGAGGGCGAAGTCCAGATGGACGGTGGCCGCCTCGGTCGGGTCCTCGCACTCGGCGGCCGCGCGGGCGGCCCGGTGCAGCTGGTTGCCGCGGAAGCGCAGCAGGGAGGCCTCCTGTTCGCCCTGTCTGGCCTCCGTGACGTCCTGGAACAGCCAGCCCACGCCCAGCGGGACGGGCTCCTCGGCGAGCGGGGAGGCGAGGCGGACGAAGCCGCAGCGCCAGCAGCGGCGCCGTTCGCCGTCGGGGGTGCGCACCCCCACCCAGATCTCGGCGGGCGCGGGCGGGGCACCCTCGGCCAGCACATGCGTGAGCGCGCTCTCCAGCTCCTCCACGCCCTGCACGAGCAGTTCGCCGAGCGGACGTCCGAGCGCCGACGTACGGCCCGTGCCGAGCGCGCGGGCGGCGTGGGCGTTGACGACGGCGGGCCGCAGATCGGCGTCCACCAGGACGACGCCCCAGGAGGCGTCCTCGAACAGCGCCTCGCTCAGGGCGATGGACCGTTCCAGGTCTATCTGCGCGTGCACCTCGCTGAACGCGCAGTACACGCCCGCGGGCCTGCCGTCGGCGCCGCGGACCGCCGCGGACTGGGTGCGCACCAGGACCCGGCCGCCGTCCTTGGTGAGCAGCGCGAACTCGTGCACCTGACGTCCAGGGGCGTTCATGGCCGACAGCAGACGGCCTTCGACCTCCTCGGCGTCCGCGCTGCGCACGGCCCAGCCGGCGAGGCCCTGCCGGCCGACCGCCTCGGAGGCGGTCCAGCCGAGAATGCGCTCGGCCTCGCGGTTCCAGTGGGTGACGGCTCCGTCCGCGTCGAAGGCGCACAGGGCCGCGTCCATCCCGTCCAGCAGCGCGGCGAGCAGGTCCGAGCCGTCGCGATCCGACTGTTGGGACTGCTCCGGCTGACCCGGCTGCTGCGGCTGCTCGGGCTCGTCGGGCCCCAGTTCGTCCGTGGTCCCACTACGCCGTGAAGCACTCACCTGGACCCCCAAGCAGGCTGCGTCCGCACGAACGGCGCGTCGGTTGCTCACTGGTCATCATTCAACTCGAACGTGACGCAGCCCACATATGGTTCCTGCAAGATTGCCGGGGAATCGTTGTACGGCGGATATCCCGCGGCCCTTCCCTCTAGTCTGCGGCGGGAGCCAGCCGCAGGTCGACCCAGACGTCGCTCTCGCCGTCCAGCGTGTAGCGCTCGGTCTCGGCGAACCCCCGCGCACGGGCGAACGCGAGGCCCTCCTCGTTCACCGCCAGCACACAGGTGTCCACCGCCCCGGCGCCGATCCCGCGCGCGTGCGCGAGGCCGTCCTCGTACAGGGCCGTGCCGTAGCCGTGGCCGCGGTGGCCGGGCAGCACGCGCGCGATGACCATCACCGCCCGCTCCTCGCCCTCCGGCGCCCGCACGGTGGAGCAGCCGACCAGCTCGTCGCCGGCGTAGGCGTTGCACAGCCGGTGGCGGGCGGCGCGTTCGCGGACCTCGTCCAGGGACATCGCGGCGGGCGGCACGATCACGTTGTGGACGTGCTGCCACTGCCGCAGCATGGCGTCGCCGTCCACCGTCTCGATACGAAGATCAGTCACACAGGCCAGCGAACAGGGGGCGCCGCCCGGACGTCAACGCGTTTGCGGCACGCGCGCGCAGACCTCGATCTCGATCCGCATCCGGGGGTCGGCCAGCCCGCAGACCATCATCGTGGCGGCCGGCCGCACCTCCCCGAAACAGCGGCGCAGCACCGGCCAGCACGGCTCGAAGTCCTCCCGCTCGGGCAGCAGGTACCGCACCCGGACCACGTCCCGGAACCCGCACCCGGCCCGCGCCAGGGCGTCCCCGATGTTGCGCAGACACTGTTCGGCCTGCTCCACCACGTCGTCGGAGATCGTCATCGTCGCGTAGTCGAAGCCGGTCGTCCCCGACACATGGACCCGGTCCCCGTCGACCACGGCGCGGGCATAGCCGATCTGCTCCTCGAACGGTGAACCGCCGAGGATGGCGCGTCGCTCAGTCATGGCCGGAAAGCTAGGCGAGCGGCGGCGATACGTCGAATACGCATCGGAGACAGATCTGATACGCCCAGACGTATGCTCCCGGGATGGAGCGCCCGGAACTGCCCCTTCCCCAGCTGCACGCGTTCGTGGTCCTCGCGGAGGAACTCCACTTCGGGCACGCGGCGGCCCGGCTGGGCATCGCGCAGCCGCCGCTGAGCCAGCAGATCCGCAGGCTGGAGGAGAAGGTGGGGCATCCGCTGTTCACCCGGCCGCCGGGGCCGGTGTCGCTGACGCCCGCGGGCCGGGAGCTGCTGCCCGCGGCCCGGCAGGCGCTCAGCGGCCTCGCGGAGGGGCTGGCAGCCGCTCGCGCGGTGGGCGCCGGTCAGACGGGCCGGCTGCGCGTGGGCTTCTCGGCGTCGCTGGCGCTGACCGTGCTGCCGGGGCTGCTGGGGGCCCACCGCCACCGCTTCCCGGGCGTCGAGCTGGACATCCGTGAGATGACCACGGCCCCGCAGCTGACCGCGCTGCGCGAGGGCACGATCGACGTGGGCCTGCTCCGCGAGCCGCCCGGGGACGGGGACGGCCTGAGCTTCCGGACGCTGCTGACCGAGCCCCTGGTCGCGGTCCTCCCGATCGCCCACCCGCTGGCCCGCCACCGCACGGTCGCGCCGGCCGCCCTGGCCGAGGAGCCGTTCGTCCTCCTCCCGCGCGAGACGGGCCCGGGTCTGTACGACCGCCTCGCCGGTGCCTGCGCCGCGGCCGGATTCACCCCACGCGTCGCCCAGCACGCCGTCGAGTGGCAGACGGTCTGCGGCCTGGTCGAGGCGGGTCTCGGCGTCTCCCTCGCACCCGCCGCGATCCGCCGTCTGCGCCTGAGGGGCGTCGCCTACCGCCCGCTGACCCCGCCCGCCCCGCACACGACGGTCGCGGCGGCCTGGCGCCGGGCGGACGGAAGCCCACTGGTGGCGAATCTGCTGGTGACGATGACGGAGCAGTGACGGCCGGCCCCGCTCGTTCCCGGCACACGAGGATTCCGAAAAAAGAGGTTGAGTCCGCGCCGATCGGTTCCTAGTGTGGCTGTCACTTCGGAGAGGAGGTGGTTCGGCAGATGTATGCATACCGGACGGAAGAGGTGACTGCGGGCTAGCGGCCCGTCGTCAAACTCGGTTCGGCGCCGGACCAGCGTGTGTGTCGTGCACGCAGCCGGCCAAACCAACGCAGTCACCCGACCCGCGAGTCGCCGGTACGTCCGGCCGGCCCTCCTTACCGGAGGACCCGACTCGCGGGTCGTTTGCGTCGCCCCGCCGGATGATCTACGGCGAGTGACCCCCGTCACCTGTGAATCCTTCGGCACGCAGTACTCTGGGCACATGCTTTCGCTCGTTCGACGCCGCCACGTGGACTTCCTCCGCGTCACGAGCATGGGCTGTCGACGCTCGGTCTGAGCCTTCCGGCCCCCCGTTCTCCGCATTCCCCTCTCGCGGTCCCGCAGCGCCGGGCCGCCCGGGCCTCGCCCACCTCTCCTGCACAGTTGGCACCCGTGCACCCGCCCCACCCCCGGCGGGACCGGGACCCGTACACCCGCGGACGCATCTCATGACGAACGACTCGACGAACCCGTCGTACCAGCAACTGCCGATCATCGATCTCTCCGCCGCCGACGGCGGCCCCGAGGCGCGGGCCGGGCTGCGGTCCCGGCTGCACCGGGCTGCCCACGACGTGGGCTTCTTCCAACTGGTGGGGCACGGGGTCACCGGCGAGGAGACCGACCGGCTGCTGACCGCGATGCGACGGTTCTTCGCGCTGCCGGAGGAGCAGCGGCTGGCGATCGACAACGTGAACTCGCCGCACTTCCGCGGCTACACCCGCACCGGCGACGAGCGCACCGGCGGGCGGCAGGACTGGCGGGACCAGCTCGACATCGGGGCGGAGCGCCCCGCCCACGTGCCCGGCCCCGGCGAGCCCGCGTACTGGTGGCTCCAGGGACCGAACCAGTGGCCCGAGGCGCTGCCGGAGCTGCGGACGGCCGCGCTGCGGTGGGTGGAGCGGCTGAGCGGGGTCGCCGAGAAGCTGCTGCACGAGCTGCTGGCCTCGATCGGGGCGTCCCCGGACTTCTACGACCACGCCTTCGGCGAGCACGCGCACCCGCATCTGAAACTGGTCCGGTACCCGGGCAGCGCCGGGGACGGGGCGGACCAGGGCGTGGGGGCGCACAAGGACTACGGGTTCCTGACGCTGCTGCTCCAGGACCAGGTGGGCGGGCTCCAGGTGCAGCGGGAGGACGGGCTGTTCCACGAGGTGCCGCCGATCCCGGGGGCGTTCGTGGTGAACCTGGGCGAGCTGCTGGAGGTGGCCACGAACGGCTATCTGGTGGCCACCAACCACCGGGTCGTCTCGCCGCCCGGTGCCACCGAGCGGTACTCGGTGCCGTTCTTCTACAACCCGCGCCTGGACGCCCGGGTCGAGCCGCTGGTGTTCCCCTACGCGGACACGGCGCCGGGTGTCTCGGCCGACCCGTCCAATCCGCTGTTCGCGGAGTACGGCTACAACGAGCTCAAGGGCAAGCTCCGCGCCCATCCGCTGGTGGCGAGGCGGCATCACGCGGAGCTGCTGACCCCGGCCTGAGAAACGTTCCTTCAGGGTCACGGCCTCAGGCGCGGGGTCACGGTCCCGGGCACGAGGTCAGCCTCGGTGGCGGGAACGGGATCAGTGGGCGATGTCGCCGTAGCCCTCGATCTCGCGCGGGTTGCGCGGGCCGGGGCCGATGTAGCGGGCGGAGGGGCGCACCAGGCGTCCCGTCCGCTTCTGCTCCAGGATGTGCGCGGACCAGCCGGCGGTCCGGGCGCAGCTGAACATCGAGGTGAACATGCTGGCCGGGACCTCGGCGAAGTCGAGGACGATGGCCGCCCAGAACTCCACGTTCGTCGCGAGGACGCGGTCGGGGCGGCGGTTGTGGAGTTCTTCCAGGGCGGCCTTCTCCAGGGCCTCGGCGACCTCGAAGCGGGGTGCGCCCAGTTCGCGCGCGGTGCGGCGCAGTACGCGGGCGCGGGGGTCCTCGGCCCGGTAGACACGGTGGCCGAAGCCCATGAGGCGTTCGCCCTTGTCGAGGGACTGCCGGACGTAGGCCTCGGCGTCGCCGGTGCGTTCGATCTCCTCGATCATGTGCAGGACGCGGGAGGGGGCGCCGCCGTGCAGGGGGCCGGACATGGCGCCGACGGCTCCGGAGAGGGCGGCGGCGACATCGGCTCCGGTGGAGGCGATGACACGGGCGGTGAAGGTGGAGGCGTTCATGCCGTGCTCGGCGGCGGACGTCCAGTAGGCGTCGACGGCGGCGACGTGCTTGGGGTCGGGTTCGCCGCGCCAGCGGATCATGAAGCGTTCGACGACGGACTGGGCCGTGTCGATGCGGCGCTGCGGGACCATGGGCAGGCTCTGGCCGCGGGCGGACTGGGCGACGTAGGACAGGGCCATGACGGCGGCGCGGGCGAGGTCCTCGCGGGCCTGTTCGGCGTCGATGTCCAGGAGGGGTTTCAGGCCCCAGACGGGGGCGAGCATGGCGAGCGCGGACTGCACGTCCACGCGGATGTCGCCGGAGTGCACAGGAATCGGGAAGGGCTCGGCGGGCGGCAGTCCGGGGTTGAAGGCGCCGTCGACGAGCAGGCCCCATACGTTGCCGAAGGAGACGTGGCCGACGAGATCCTCGATGTCGACGCCCCTGTAGCGGAGTGCGCCGCCCTCCTTGTCCGGCTCGGCGATCTCCGTTTCGAACGCGACGACTCCTTCGAGTCCGGGTACGAAGTCCGACATCATGCGGCTCCTCATGATCGTTCGGGAGATGACGCCGATGGATCCACGGTCCGTGCGGGGACTGGCGGTCCTGGCTGTCATCCCAGTGATGCCCCGTACGGTCGGCGGTCACCCAACCAGGATGGCACCAGCACCTTATCCCCGGGTGCCGGAGGCGGGGAGGTTTCGCGGCACTCAGTGCCATGCAAGTGCCTACGGCCGGGGCGGCGCATGGGGGAAGATGGCCGCGTGACCGACGCCGACGCCGTGCCCGCGATGCCCGATCCCGCCGCGATGCGCAAGCAGTACCGGACGGAGGGGCTCGCCGAGACCGATCTGGCCGCGACGCCCGTGGAGCAGTTCGCGCGGTGGTTCAAGCAGGCCGCCGTAGAGGCGCACATGTTCGAGCCGAACGCGATGATCGTGTCCACGGTCGACGCGGAGGGCCGGCCCAGCTCCCGGACGGTGCTGCTGAAGCACTTCGACGAACAGGGCTTCGTCTTCTACACCAACTACGACTCCCGCAAGGGCCGTGACCTCGGCGGGAACCCGCACGTCTCGCTGCTGTTCCCCTGGCATCCGATGGCCCGGCAGGTCATCGTGCAGGGGGTGGCCCGGCGCACCGGGCGCGACGAGACGGCCGCGTACTTCCGCAGCCGCCCGCACGGCTCGCAACTCGGCGCCTGGGCCAGCACGCAGTCCTCGGTGATCGCCGGCCGCGCCGACCTGGAGGCCTCCTACGCCGAGCTGGAGGCCCGTTACCCGGAGGGCGAGCAGGTGCCGGTGCCGCCGCACTGGGGCGGTTTCCGGGTGGCCCCGCACACGGTGGAGTTCTGGCAGGGCCGCGAGAACCGGCTGCACGACCGGCTGCGCTACGACGCCCGGCCGGACGGCAGCTGGCAGGTGGAGCGGCTCGCGCCCTGAGCCCGCGGCCTGAGCATGTGTCCTGAGCCCGCGGCCTGAGCCCGCGCCCTGAGCCCGCTTCCTGAAGGGGGTGGATGCCCCGGACGCCCGCCCGCCGGGCCTCAGTCCAGCGCCTCGTCCAGCAGCTCCGCCCACTGCGCCACGACCCGCTCGCGCCGCGCCCCGTCGTCGGTGAGGAGATTCGCCAGGCCCAGGCCCCGCGCCATGTCCAGCAGCCCCTGGACGGTCTCGCGGACTCCGGGCCGGGACTCGTCGGCGCCGAGCAGCTCCACGGCTATCCGGTGGCTCTCCCGGCCGACGCGGCCCTCCAGCTCGGTCACCCGCCCGCGTAGCTGCTCCTCGTTGGACGCGGCCACCCACAGATGCAGGGCGGCCCGGAAGAGGGGGCCGGTGTAGAGGCCGACGAGGGCCGCGACGACCGCCCGCCGGTCGCCCGGGCCCTCGGGGAACAGGTCGCGCAGGGCCGTGGACCGCTCCTCGGCGACGTACTCGACGGCGGCCGTGAAAAGGTCCTCGCGGGTCGGGAAGTGGTGCTGGGCGGCGCCCCGGGACACACCGGCGCGCTCGGCGACCGCGGACACCGTGGAGCCCGCCCAGCCGTGCTCGGCGAGGCAGGCCACGGCGGCCTCCAGGAGCCGCTGCCGGGTGGCCCGGCTGCGGTCCTGCTTGGGGACACGGTCGGCGCGGTCGACACGTTCGTCTGCCGTCACAGCACCCATGGGGGATCCCGTCGTTCGAGGAAGGCCGTCATCCCCTCGCGGGCGGGCGCGGAGGCGAACAGCCGGGCCGAGAGCGCGGTGAGCTGGGCCGCGTCCCGGTCGAATGCTGCCAGCACCCTAGCCGTGAGCAGCCGTTTCGTCTCCGCCAGGGCCTCGGGCGCGGACCGCCGCAGCCCGTCCAGGACGGGCTCCAGTACGGCGTCCACATCCTCACCGTCCTCACCGTCCCCGCCCGCCACGGTGAGCAGGCCGATGCGCGCGGCCTCGGCGGCGTCGAAGCGCTCGCCGGTCAGGGCGTAGCGGGCGAGGGCGCGCGGCTCGGTGCGGGGCAGCAGCGGCAGTGAGATGACGGCCGGGGCGACGCCGATGCGGACCTCGGTGAGGGCGAAACTCGCCGTGGCGGAGGCGGCCGCGATGTCGCAGCAGCCCAGCAGGCCGAGGCCGCCCGCGCGGACGTGCCCGGTGACCCGGGCGACGACCGGCTTGGGCAGCTCGACGATCTGCCGCAGCAGCGCGACCAGCGCGTCCGGGTCGGGCGGGTCGCGCAGGTCGGCGCCCGCGCAGAAGGTGTTGCCGGAGTGCGTGAGGACGACCGCGCGCACCTCGGCGTCCTTGCCGCAGTCCCGCAGCGCGTCCGCGAGCTCGCCCACCAGGGCGGCCGAGAGCGCGTTGCGGGTGGCCCGGGAGTCGAGGGACAGTGTCTCGACTCCCCGTGTGCGGGTACGGCCGATCAGTGTCACGTGCGCTCCCTGAGTTCTCGCCGCAGGATCTTCCCGGAGGCCGCCCGCGGCACGCTGTCGATGAAGGTGACCCGGCGGACCCGCTTGTAGGGGGCGACCCGTTCGCCGACGTACGCCATGACGTCCTGTTCGGTGAGGCCGGCGGCGCCGGGCTGCCGTACGACGTGGGCGTGCGGTATCTCGTTGCCGTCGGCGTCGTACGCACCGATGACGGCGGCGTCGGCGATGCCGGTGTGGGTGAGCAGCAGGGCCTCCAGCTCGGCGGGGGCGACCTGGTAGCCCTTGTACTTGATCAGTTCCTTGACCCGGTCGACGACGAACAGCCAGCCGTCCTCGTCGACCCGGCCGACGTCGCCGGTGTGCACCCAGCCCTCGCCGTCGATCATCGCGGCGGTGGCGTCGGGGCGGCCGAGGTAGCCCTTCATCACCTGGGGGCCTCGGATCAGGATCTCGCCGGTCTCGCCGGCGCCGAGGTCCTTGCCCGGGTCGTCGAGGGACACGATCCGCATCTCGGTGCCGGCGATGAGCCGGCCGACCGTGCCGGGCGGGGCCTGTTCCATCGCGTGCAACGGGACGACATGGGTGCCGGGCGACAGCTCGGTCATGCCGTACGCCTGCCCGACGGGTGGCAGGCCGAGCCGGGCGGAGCAGGCCGCGGCGAGCTCGGCGTCCAGCGGGGCGGCCGCGCTGACCACGTACTTCAGCGAGGACAGGTCGTACTTCGCGACCGCCGGGTGCTTGGCCAGGGCGAGCACGATCGGCGGGGCGACGTACAGGCCGGTGATGCGGTGGTTCTGGATCGCCGCGAGGAAGGTCTCCAGCTCGAAGCGGGGTAGCACGACGACGGTGGCGCCCTGCCGCAGGGGTGCGTTCATCAGCGCGGTGAGGCCGTAGATGTGGAAGAACGGCAGGACCGCGAGGATGCGTTCGCCGGGCTCGGCGTCGATCGCCGGTTCCAGCTGGGCGAGGTTGGTGGCGATCTGGCGGTGGGTGAGCATGACGCCCTTGGGGACGCCGGTGGTGCCGGAGGAGTAGGGCAGGGCGGCGACGTCCTCGGCCGGGTCGACGGCGACGTCGGGCTCGGGCGCCTCGGAGGTGAGCATGTCGAGCAGCGAGCGGTGCCCGGGCGCGCTGTCGCACACGAAGATCTCTCTCACCCCGCCCGCGAGTTCGGCCGCCCGGCGGGCGGTCTCCAGCAGCGGGGAGACGGTGACGATCCAGCGGGCCGCGCTGTCGTCGAGCTGCTTGGCGAACTCCTGCGCGGTGGCGAGCGGGTGCACGGTGGTCACCGAGGCACCCGCCCGGGTGGCGGCGTAGAACGCGGTCGGGAAGGCGACCGTGTTCGGGCTGTGCAGGGCGAGGACGTCGCCCTTGCGCACGCCCGCCTCGGCGAGCGCGGCGGCGATCCGCCGGTGGAACCGGTCCAGTTGGGCGTACGTGATGGTCGTGCCGTCCGTGCCGTCGATCAGCGCGGGCGTGTCTGCGTACTCGGCGGCCCGGCCCAGGACCGCTTCGTGGATGGGCAGTTCTACGGGCGGGACGTCTGCGTACTCGCTGCGGAACACGGTTCCTCCTCGCTGGGCGCGGCACCGGTCAGTACGACTTGGGCAGGCCCAGGGTCTGGTGGGAGACGTAGTTGAGAATCATCTCCCGGCTCACCGGAGCAATACGAGCCACGCGTGCGGCGGTTATCAATCGGGCGAGACCGAACTCGCGCGTGAGGCCGTTGCCGCCGAGGGTGTGCACGGCCTGGTCGACGGCCTTCACACAGGCCTCTCCGGCCGCGTACTTGGCCATGTTCGCGGCCTCTCCGGCGCCGATGTCGTCACCGGCGTCGTAGAGGTGGGCCGCCTTCTGCATCATCAGCCGGGCCAGCTCCAGCTCGATGTGCGCCTGGGCGAGGGGGTGGGCGATGGCCTGGTGGGCACCGATGGGCGTCTTCCACACCGTGCGGTCGCGGGCGTACTCGACGGCCTTGCCGAGCGCGTGGCGGCCCATGCCGATCGCGAACGCGGCCGTCATGATCCGCTCGGGGTTGAGTCCGGCGAAGAGCTGGAGCAGCCCGGCGTCCTCGTCGCCGACCAGGGCGTCGGCGGGCAGCCGGACGTCGTCGAGGACCAGCTCGAACTGCTTCTCCGCGGCCTGGAGTTCCATGTCGATATGGCGGCGCTGGAAGCCTTCGGCGTCCCGGGGGACGATGAACAGGCAGGGCTTCAGGCTGCCCGTGCGGGCGTCCTCGGTGCGGCCGACGATGAGGGTCGCGTCCGCGATGTCCACGCCGGAGACGAACACCTTGCGGCCGGTGAGCAGCCAGTCGCCCGACGCGGGGTCCCTGCGGGCGGTCGTCGTGATGCGGTGGCTGTTGGACCCCGCGTCGGGTTCGGTGATGCCGAAGGCCATCGTCTTCGTGCCGTCGGCGAGGGCCGGGAGCCAGTGCTGTTTCTGGGCCTCCGTTCCGAAGCGGGCGATCACGGTGCCGCAGATCGCGGGGCTGACCACCAGCATGAGCAGGGGTGAGCCCGCGGCTCCCAGTTCCTCCAGGACGATGGAGAGTTCTGTGATGCCGCCGCCTCCACCGCCGTATGCCTCCGGCAGGTTGACGCCCAGGTAGCCCAGTTTGCCGGCTTCTGCCCAGAGGTGTTCGCGGTTGTAGTCGGGGCCGTGGCGTTTGCCGAGGGCGGCGACTGCGTCTCGGAGGGCTTTGTGTTCTTCCGATTCGATGTGGGTGGTCACTGTTCTCCTCGGGCTTTCCGTCGTGGGTGGCTGGTCGCGCAGTTCCCCGCGCCCCTAAAAGATGGGTGGCTCGCGCTCACTCGGCGGAGCCGCATATCGATACAGGCCCGCGCCCCTAGAAGCAGGTTGGTCGCGCTCACTCGGCGGAGTAGTAGATCGGTACGGGCCCTCGCCCCTAGGCGGCGTCGCTTTCGACCACGGCCAGGAGTGCTCCTACCTCCACTTGCTGTCCCGGGGTCGCTTGCAGAGCTGTCAGGGTTCCGGTCGCCGGGGCGGTGATCTGGTGTTGCATCTTCATCGCCTCCAGCCAGATCAGGGGGTCGCCCGCCTTTACGGGTGAGCCGGGGGTGAGGCCGTCGGCCACTCGGACGACCGTGCCCGGCATGGGGGCCAGCAGGGAGCCGGGGGCGTGCTGGGTCTCGGGCTCGGGGAAGCGCGGCAGGGCGCGCAGGGCCGTGTCGTTGACGTGGATCCGGTCGCCGTAGGCCGCGACCTCGAACTTACGGGCCACTCCGTCGGTTTCGAGGACGACGAGAGAGGCGCTCGCGTGGACGACCCGCACGCCGTCCGCCCGCAGTCCCTCCCGGGTCCACGAGTAGCGGGCCTCCACCTCCTCCCCCGCCAGCTCGTAGCGCCTGAGCTGCGGCCGGGAGGGGACGTTGCGCCAGCCGCCGCCGAAGCGGGAGCCGCGGTGGGCGGCGTCGGCGAGGGCGGCGGCCAGCGGGGCGAGCGGGTCGCCCGGCGCGCCGAGGTCCGCGAGATGGCGGTCGTAGAAGCCGGTGTCCATGCGGGCCGACGCGAACTCCTCGTGCCGCAGGGACGCCAGCAGCAGGGCCCTGTTGGTGACGGGGCCGTGCAGGGTCAGGCGTTCCAGGGCGCCGGCCAGTCTGCGGACGGCCTCGGCCCGGGTCGGGGCGTGGGCGACCAGCTTGGCGAGCATCGGGTCGTAGTGGACGCCGATGTCGTCGCCGTCGGTGTAGCCGGTGTCCAGGCGGACGGCACCGGGGGCAACGAGGCGGTGCAGGGTGCCGGTCTGGGGGGCCCAGTCGCGGGCCGGGTCCTCGGCGTAGAGGCGGGCCTCGACGGCGTGGCCGCGGGCGGGCGGCGGGTCCTGGGCGAGCGCCTCGCCCTCGGCGATCCTGATCTGCTCCGCCACGAGGTCGAGGCCGAAGATCTCCTCCGTGACGGGGTGCTCGACCTGGAGGCGGGTGTTCATCTCCAGGAAGTGCGCCCGGCCGTCGGCGACGAGGAACTCGACCGTGCCCGCGCCGACGTAGTCCACAGACCGCGCGGCGCGGACGGCCACCGTGCGCAGTTCCTCGGCGAGTCCGGCGGACAGGCCGGGTGCCGGGGCCTCCTCGATCACCTTCTGGTGGCGGCGCTGGAGGGAGCAGTCGCGGGTGCCGAGGGCCCAGACCGTGCCGTGGGTGTCGGCGAGGATCTGCACCTCGACGTGGCGGCCGTTCTCGACGTAGGGCTCGGTGAACACCTCGCCGTCGCCGAAGGCGCTCGCCGCCTCGGCGCGGGCGCCCTCCAGGGCGGCGGGCAGGTCCGCCAGGCGGCGTACGACGCGCATGCCGCGCCCGCCGCCGCCCGCGGCGGCCTTCACCAGCACCGGCAGATCAGCCTCGGTGACCTCGGCCAGGGGCGCGATCCCGAGCAACTCCTTGGCACGGGTCTTGGACGCCATGGCCTCGATGGCCTCCGGCGGCGGCCCGATCCACACCAGTCCGGCGTCCAGGACGGCCCGCGCGAAGCCGGCGTTCTCGGAGAGGAAGCCGTAGCCGGGGTGCACGGCGTCGGCGCCCGCGGCGAGGGCGGCCTTCACGACGAGGTCGCCGCGCAGATAGGTGTCGGCGGGGGCCGCGCCCGGGAGGCGTACGGCCGTGTCGGCGACGCGCGCGTGCAGGGCGTTCGCGTCGGCGTCCGAGTGCACGGCGACGGTACGGATGCCCAGCTCACGGCAGGTGCGGAAGACGCGGCAGGCGATCTCGCCCCGGTTCGCGACCAGAACAGAAGTAATCATTCGTCTCACATCCGGAAGACGCCGAAGCCGCCGCGCACGCCCTCGAAGGGCGCGGTGTGGACGGCGGACAGACACAGGCCGAGGACGGTGCGGGTGTCGCGCGGGTCGATGACGCCGTCGTCGTAGAGCCGCCCGGACAGGAACATGGGCAGCGACTCCGACTCGATCTGCTGCTCCACCATGGCGCGCAGGGCGGCGTCCGCCTCGTCGTCGTACGGGTGCCCCTTCGCGGCGGCGGACTGCCGGGCCACGATGGACAGCACGCCGGCGAGCTGCTGCGGGCCCATGACGGCCGACTTGGCGCCGGGCCAGGCGAACAGGAAGCGCGGGTCGTAGGCGCGGCCGCACATGCCGTAGTGCCCGGCGCCGTAGGAGGCGCCCATGAGGACGGACAGGTGCGGGACCCTCGAGTTGCTGACCGCGTTGATCATCATCGAGCCGTGCTTGATGATGCCGCCCTGCTCGTACTCGCGGCCGACCATGTAGCCGGTGGTGTTGTGCAGGAACAGCAGCGGGATGTCGCGCTGGTTGGCGAGCTGGATGAACTGGGCGGCCTTCTGCGACTCCTCGCTGAACAGCACGCCCTGGGCGTTGGCGAGGATGCCGACCGGGTAGCCGTGCAGGGAGGCCCAGCCGGTGGCCAGGCTCGTCCCGTACAGCGGCTTGAACTCGTCGAAGTCGGAGGCGTCGACGATCCTCGCGATCACCTCGCGCGGGTCGAAGGGGACCTTGAGGTCGCCTGGCACGACGCCCAGCAGCTCGTCGGGGTCGTACTTGGGCGGCTCGGCCGGGCCCGGATCGCCGTACGCCTTGCGGTGGTTGAGCCGGGCGACCACCCGCCGCGCCTGCCGCAGGGCGTCGTGCTCGTCGACGGCGAAGTAGTCGGCGAGGCCGGACACGCGCGCGTGCATGTCGGCGCCGCCCAGCGACTCGTCGTCGCTCTCCTCGCCGGTCGCCATCTTCACCAGCGGCGGGCCGCCGAGGAACACCTTGGCCCGCTCCTTGACCATGATCACGTGGTCGGACATGCCGGGGATGTAGGCGCCGCCGGCGGTGGAGTTGCCGAACACGACCGCGACCGTGGGGATTCCGGCCGCCGACAGCCGGGTCAGGTCGCGGAAGATCGCGCCCCCGGGGATGAAGATCTCCTTCTGGGAGGGCAGATCGGCGCCGCCGGACTCCACGAGGCTGATGCAGGGAAGCCGGTTGGCGAGCGCGATGTCATTGGCCCTGAGCGCCTTCTTCAGCGACCAGGGATTCGAGGCACCGCCGCGCACGGTCGGATCATTGGCGGTGATCAGACACTCCACGCCTTCCACCACACCGATGCCGGTGACGAGCGAGCCGCCGACGGCGTACTCGCTCCCCCACGCCGCCAGCGGTGACAGCTCCAGGAACGGCGTGTCCGGGTCGAGCAGCAGCTCGATGCGCTCCCGCGCGAGCAGCTTGCCGCGCTTCCTGTGCCGTTCGATGTACTTCTCACCGCCGCCCGCCAGCGCCTTGGCGTGCTCGGTGTCCAACTCGGCGAGCTTGGCGAGCATGGCCTCGCGGTGCGCCCGGTACTCCGCGCTCGCGGGGTCGAGGGCCGAGGACAGGACCGTCACAGCAGGGCCTCCAGCGGTTCGGGGGCGGTCACAGCAGTACCTCCGGGATGTCCAGGTGGCGGGAGCGCAGCCATTCGCCGAGGGCCTTGGCCTGCGGGTCGAAGCGGTGCCGGGCGGCGACGCCCTGGCCGAGGACGCCCCCGACGACGAAGTTCAGGGCCCGCAGGTTCGGCAGCACGTGCCGGGTGACCGTCAGGTCGCGGCTCTCGGGGATCAGCTCCTGGAACCGGCCGACGGTCAGTTCGTGCGCGAGCCAGCGCCAGGCGTCGTCCGTGCGCGCCCACACGCCCACGTTGGCGTCGCCGCCCTTGTCGCCGCTGCGGGCCCCGGCGACCAGCCCCAGGGGCGCGCGGCGCACCGGCCCGGCGGGCAACGGTCCGGGCAGGGCGGGCTCCGGCACGTCCTCGGGTACGAGGGTGAGGCCCGGCGGCGGCACGGGGACGCGCCTGGCGTCGTCCAGCACGGCGACATGGCCGACGGTCTCCTGAGGGACGTACGCCGCCTCGAAGACGCCGTAGGGCGTGCCCCTTCCGGGCAGGTCGGCGACGTGGAAGCCGGGGTAGCTCGCGAGGGCCAGTTCCACGGCGGCACCGCCGAGCGCCTTGCCCACGGCGGCCTGGTCGGGGTCGCGCACGACGAGCCGCAGCAGGGCGCTGGCGGTCTCCTCGGTGGCGGCGTCGCCGTGGTCGGTGCGGGCCAGCTCCCAGCGGGCCTCGGCGACCTTGGCGAGGGCGGGCTCCAGCTGCCGCCGCACCAGCGCCGCCTTGGCGTCGATGTCGAGGCCGGTGAGGACGAAGACGACCTCGTTGCGCCAGCCGCCGAGGGTGTTGCGGCCGACCTTGAGGGTCGGCGGCGGGGCCTCGCCGCGCACGCCCTCGACGCGGACCCGGTCGGGCCCGTCCTGGGTGAGCCGTACGGAGTCCAGACGGGCGGTGACATCGGGGCCGGCGTAGCGGGCGCCCTGCGTCTCGTACAGCAGCTGCGCGGTGACCGTGCCGACGTCGACGAAGCCGCCGGTGCCGGGGTGCTTGGTGATGACGCTGCTGCCGTCCTCATGGATCTCGGCGAGCGGGAAGCCGGGACGGGTGACGTCGCCCTCGGCGAAGAAGGCGTAGTTGCCGCCGGTGACCTGGGGGCCGCACTCCAGCAGATGCCCGGCGACGACCGCGCCCGCGAGCCGGTCCAGGTCGCCCGGACCCCAGCCGAAGTGCGCGGCGGCCGGCCCGGTGACCAGCGCGGCGTCCGTGACGCGCCCGGTGACCACGATGTCCGCGCCCTGCCGCAGGCACTCGGCGATACCGAAGCCGCCGAGGTAGGCGTGCGCGGCGAGGCTGCCGGGGTGGGCGGCGGTGAGGTCGTCGCCCTCGACGTGGGCGACCCGGACGGAGATGCCGAGCCGCTCGGCCAACTCCCTGACACGCAGGGCCAGTCCGGCGGGGTTCAGCCCACCCGCGTTGGCGACGATCCGCACCCCGCGCTCCCGGGCCAGCCCCAGACACTCCTCCAACTGCCCCAGGAACGTACGGGCGTACCCGGCGCCGGGGTCCTTCAGCCGGTCCCGGCCGAGGATCAGCATGGTCAGTTCGGCGAGGTAGTCGCCGGTGAGGACGTCGAGTTCACCGTCGGTGAGCATCTCGCGCATCGCGTCGAAACGGTCGCCGTAGAAGCCGGAGGCATTGCCGATGCGCAGCGTCACGCCCCGGCCCCCTTGGGCTTACGGCCCTCACCGGGCGGCCCCGCGAAGGCCTGCGCGATGTCCAGCCACCGGTCGGCGTCCGCGCCGGTGGCGGTGAGGGCGACGTCGTCCCGGTGGGCCCGCTGGGTGACCAGCAGGCAGAAGTCGAGCGCGCTCCCGGTGACACGCTGGGCGGCGTCCTCGGGCCCGTAGGCCCACAGGTCCCCCGACGGCGCGACGAGTTCGACACGGAACTCCTCGGCCGGCGGGGTCAGCCCGTGCGCGCCGAACGCGAAGTCGCGGGCGCGGATGCCGATCCGGGCCACATG
Source organism: Streptomyces sp. NPDC048600 (assembly GCF_055587025.1). Taxonomy (NCBI): domain Bacteria; kingdom Bacillati; phylum Actinomycetota; class Actinomycetes; order Kitasatosporales; family Streptomycetaceae; genus Streptomyces; species Streptomyces sp. NPDC048600. The sequence continues at coordinate 32,610 of NZ_JBVJGZ010000021.1, forward strand.
CCGCAGCCGGTCGGTCGGCGGCCGTACGACACCCAGCGCGTCGGCCACGTCCTGGCCGTGCGCCCAGGTCTCCATCAGCCGCCCGGTGGCCATGGACGCGCCCGACATCGGCGGCCCGTACCAGGGAAAACGGGCGCCGGGCGGCGCAGCACGCAGGGCCTCGTCCAAGGCCCTGCGCCCCTCCCGCCAGCGGGCGAGCAGCTCGGCGGGCGCCAGCGCGGCACCCGCGTCGGCGCCGTCGTCGACGAACGACCCGGGCGCCTTCAGCGCCTGCTCCACCAGCGCGGTGAAACCGTCGTGGTCGGTCACGGCCAGCAGGGCCGAGTGGTCGGTCCAGGCCAGGTGGGCGATCTGGTGGGCCACGCTCCAGCGGGGCGCGGGGGTGGCCGTGGCCCACTCCCCCGGCTCCAGCTCGGCCACGAGCCGGTCGAGCTCCTCGCTCTCGGCACGCAGATCGTCGAACACGGGCGTCGGATCGGACACGGGTTCGCTCCCCTCCGGGGTGTCGTGGTGGGGAGCATGGCAGCGACACCAGAAACAATCAAGCATGCTTGCATTAATTAGTTCTCCACACCCCCGCACCTGTTCGCGATCGCGTGGCTACGCTCGGTGACAGGAGGTGGTCACCGTGCACATCCGCGAACTCGACCCCAGCGCATCCCCGTTGGACTACTACGGCTACGAGCTGCGCCGCGCGAGAGGCGGCCGGGCTGACCCAGAAGGCCCTGGGCTCGATCGTCTTCTGCACGGGGTCCCTGATCGGCCAGATCGAGACGACGTTGAAGGTCCCGACGAGGGAGTTCTCGGAACGGGTGGACGCCGCGCTGGGGACGGACGGGTTGTTCTCGCGGTTGGTGGGGTTGGTGCTGCGCAGCCAGTTGCCGCATTGGTTTCAGCCTTATGCGGAGATGGAGGCCAGGGCGGCGTACATCTCTACGTTCCAGTCCCAAGTGGTCTACGGCCTGCTTCAAACGCCTGGGTACGCGCGGGCGGTTCTGGAGGCCGGCCTGGCGGACAAGCTCGACGACCAGGTTGCGGCGCGCATGGACAGGCAGCGCATCCTCACGCGGGAGAAGCCGCCCCTGGTGTGGGTGGTCCTGGACGAGGTGGTGCTGCACAGACCGTTCGGTGGACGGAAGGTCATGCGGGAACAGCTCACGCGCCTACTGAGCCTCCAGAAGCAGCGGGGGCTGCGGATGCAGGTGCTGCCGCTCGGCGTAGGGCACCACCCGGCCACAGCCGGGTCGTTCAACGTCCTACGCTTCGACAGCGACCCCGACCTCGTCTACTCCGAGAACTACGACAAGGGGTACATGACCGCCAACCCAGACGTCGTCACGGACTGTTCGCATCGTTACGATCATCTGCAGGCCGCGGCCCTCTCCGTGGAGGACTCGGCAGCACTGATCGCCCGCGTACGGGAGGAACGCTATGCAGAACAGCCAGCGCCTGACCAAGACGCAGTGGCGTAAGTCGTCGTACAGCGGAGGCACAGGAGGCGACTGCGTCGAGGTCGCCGGTCTGACCCCCCACCTGGCCGTCCGCGACTCCAAGACCAAGGACGGCCCGGCACTCGTCTTCCCCGCGACCGCCTGGTCGGCCTTCCTGGAGTCGGTCAAGCACTGACACAGTCACAGCTCGGGGTCGGGCGTGATCTGCCAGATGGTGACCAGCTCCGACCTCGGCGTGACCATGTAGACGAAGAAGCCACCCGGCGGACGAAGGCGTGCTTCGCGCCTTCGTCCGCCTCCGGGTACGCAGGCCCGTGAAGATACAGAGCCGCCGCGGCACGAACCAGTTCGTCGGCGGCTTTCTCCACTTCGGCCAGAAATCCGGGCGGCGCACCCGCCGCCACGGTTTCCTCGTCCGGGATGTACTCCCGACTCCAGGTCACCGCGTCGCCACCGCTTCGGCCGCGGCGCGGTAGAGGACGCTCGCCGTGGTGAGGTGCTCGCGGGCCTCCTCCGGGACTGCGGCTATACGGGCCAGATACTCGGCGCGGTGGTACCGCTTGGCCGTCTCCGGGTGCCTCTCGATCTCGATCAGGGCGGCCCAGTGGGCGAGATAGGCGTGCACGGGCTTCAGCGACCCATGCTCGACGGCCTCGGCCAGCGCCTGGTCCTTGGCCCTGTCACAGGCCGGGAGGGGCGCCGGGGCCACAACGGCACAGGCCGCACGCAGAGCGCCCGGTGACCGCTCAGGGCGAGGGATCGTGGGGCGGTCGTCGGCGGCCTCGTTGTGCTGCAGGCTCATGCTGCCGTTCCCTTCGTGCCCGGGGGGCCGACGGACCGGCCGAGCGCCGGCTGCCGGTTGGTTCGGACCACGAGTCCGACTCTAGTCCGGCCGGACCGCACGGGCGGCTCAAACCTCGGGGACTGCCTTCCGGCGGCCCACCTGGGTTCGCACCGCGCCCATGCTCGCGGCGATGACGAGGGCTATCGCGGCGGACTGGGTGGTGGTGAGGGCCTGGTCGAGGATGAGGAAGCCGGCTGCCGCGGCGATGGCCGGTTCCAGGCTCATCAGGACGGCGAAGGTGTGGGCCGGGAGGCGGCGCAGGGCGAGGAGTTCGAGGGTGTAGGGCAGGACGGAGGAGAGGATCGCCACGCCCGCGCCGAGGGCGATGGTCACCGGGTCGGTGAGCTTCGCGCCGGACTCGGCGAGGCCCAGGGGGAGGAAGAGCAGGGCGGCCACTGCCATGGCCAGGGCGAGGCCGTCGGCCTGCGGGAAGCGGCGGCCCGTGCGGGCGCTGAAGACGATGTACGCCGCCCACATCGCGCCCGCCCCCAGCGCGAACGCCACACCCACCGGGTCGAGTCCGCTGAAGCCTCCGCCGCTGAGCAGGAACACCCCCGCGAGGGCCAGCCCGGCCCAGACGAGGTTCACCGCACGCCGGGAGGCGATCACGGACAGGGCGAGCGGGCCGAGCACCTCCAGGGTGACGGCCGCACCGAGCGGGATGCGGTCGACGGACTCGTAGAACAGCCCGTTCATCGCGCCCATGGTGATGCCGAAGACGACCACCGTGCCCCAGTCGGCACGCGAGTGGCCGCGCAGCCGGGGCCGGCACACGATCAGCAGCACGACCGCCGCGACCAGCAGCCGCAGCGTCACCACGCCGAGCGCGCCGGCCCGCGGCATGAGCGTCACGGCGAGCGCCCCGCCGAACTGCACGGAGATCCCGCCCGCCAGCACCAGCCCGACGGGTCCCAGGGACCCCAGTGAGCCGCCGCGTCGCCGGCCGGGCCCGCCCGCGCTCACCGGCGCGGACGCCGCCGTGGACGCCGGGGCCGGCGTGGGAGTGGTGCTCGAAGTGCTCACGGGGGCTTCCTGAGGCTGGGCGCGGACATGATCATGTTCATCACGATGCACTTACCAGTCCACAGTAATGGACTCACGTCAGGCGTGTACAGCCCTCACACCCCTGACTCCCCGTCGGTCAGGCCCTCCGCCAGGCCCTCCGCCAGGATCTCCGCGAGATGCCGCCCCCGCACCCCGCCCACCTGCTCCAGCTGCGTACGGCAGGAGAACCCGTCCGCCAGCACCACGGTCCCCGCCGGGGCCGAACGCACGGACGGCAGCAGCTGCTCCTCCGCACAGGCCACCGAGACCTCGAAATGCCCCCGCTCGAAGCCGAAGTTCCCGGCCAGGCCGCAGCAGCCGCCCGCCAGCTCCCCGGTCAGGCCCGCCGCCGCCCGCAGCCGCCGTTCGGCGGCGTCGCCGAGGACCGCGTGCTGATGGCAGTGGGTCTGCCCGGTCACAGACCGGTCCAGCACAGGCGGCCGCCAGTCCGGGGCATGCCGCTCCAGCACTTCCGCGAACGTGAGCACCCGCCCGGCCAGCAGTGCCGCACGGGGGTCGTCGCCGAGCAGCTCGGGCAGATCGGTCCGCAGCGCGGCCGCGCAGCTCGGCTCCAGCACGACGACCGGCGCCCCGGAGTCGAGGACCGGCTCCATCAGATCCACGGTGCGCCGCAGCACCGTACGGGCCCGGTCGAGCTGCCCGGTGGAGACGTAGGTCAGCCCGCAGCACACGCGCCCCCGGCGCACCCCCAGCAGCGCGGCGGCGGACCGGGTGCGCCCGTCCGCGAGCCGCCGCCCTCGCGGCAGCAGCGTCGGCGGCAGCGCCACCCGCAGCCCGGCCGCCTCCAGCACGCGTACGGCCGCCCGCCCCACGGACGGGGACAGATGCTCGGTGAAGGTGTCCGGCCACAGCACCACCAGAGCGCCCGCACTCGCTCCCGGCTCGCGGCGGCGGCGCCACCACCGGCCGAAGGGCTCGGCCGCCAGCCGGGGGATCTCCCGCTCGGCCGCGACACCGCCCAGCCGCTTGGCGAACCGGGCGAGCGGCCGTACGCCCGCCAGCGCGTTCAGCACGCGGGCCGCCCGCAGCCGGGCCACCCACCGCAGCCACTCCGGCAGCCTTCCCATGACGATGTGCGCGGCCGGGCGGCGGCGCCCCGCGTAGTGGTGATGCAGGAACTCCGCCTTGTACGTGGCCATGTCGACGCCGACCGGGCAGTCCGAGCGGCAGCCCTTGCAGGACAGGCAGAGGTCCAGGGCGTCACGGACCTCGGTGGACCGCCAGCCGTCGGTCACCAGTTCCCCGGCGAGCATCTCGTGCAGCAGCCGGGCCCGCCCGCGCGTGGAGTGCTCCTCCTCACCGGTCGCCCGGAAGGACGGACACATCACGGACGCCCCGCCCGACCCCGTCGTACGGCACTTGGCGACGCCCACACAGCGGCGGACGGCGGCCGAGAAGTCGCCGCCGTCGGCGGGGTAGCCGAAGGCGACGTCGACGGGCTCACGGGGCAGCACGGCGAACCGCAGGTTGGCGTCCAAGGGTGCGGGACGCACGAGGACACCCGGGTTGAGCAGGTCGTCGGGGTCCCACACGGCCTTGGCCCGCTCGAACAGGGCGACCGTCTCGAGGCCGTACATCACCGGCAGCAGCTCGGCACGCGCCTGCCCGTCGCCGTGCTCGCCGGAGAGCGAACCGCCGTGGGCGACGACCAGACGGGCCAGATCCCCGGAGAAGCGCCGGAAGCGGGCCACCCCGGCCTCACTCAGCAGATCGAAGTCGATGCGGACATGAACACAGCCGTCCCCGAAGTGACCGTACGGCGTCCCGCGCAGCCCGTGCGCGCCCAGCAGCCCCCGGAACTCACGCAGATACCCTCCGAGCCGCGCGGGTGGTACTGCGCAGTCCTCCCAGCCGGGCCAGGCTTCCGTACCGTCCGGCATACGTGTCGCCGTGCCGGCCGCGTCCTCACGGATGCGCCACAGCGCCCGCTGCCCGACCGGATCGCTCACCACCATCGCGTCGAGGCAGTCGGCCGCACGGACGATCGCGTCCGCACACGCGCGTGCCTCCCCCTGCGTTTCCCCGCCGGTCTCCACGAACAGCCAGGCCCTGCCGAGGGGCAGATCGGCGAGCGACGGCACCAGATCGGCGGCCATGCCCTCCACGGTCAGCGGCCCGTACGACAACAGCCCGACCGCCGCCTCCGCCGCCGCACTCTCGTCGGCGTATCCGAGCACCGCGAGGGCACGCGCGCGGGGCACCTCCACGAGACCGACGACCGCCTCCGTCAACACGCCCAACGTCCCCTCCGATCCGCAGAAGGAGCGGGCGACGTCCACACCCCTCTCCGGCAGCAGGGCGTCCAGGGCGTAGCCGGAGATACGGCGGGGCAGCGCGGGGAATCCGGTCCGCAGCCGGGCCAGTTCGCCCTCGGCCAGCTCCCGCAGCCCGTCGGGAGCCCCGGCCCAGCCTTTCCCGAGGCGCAGCCGCCGCCCGCGCGCGGTGAGCACCTCCAGCTCCCGCACGTTGTCCGCGGTCGTCCCCCAGGCCACCGAGTGCGAGCCGCAGGCGTTGTTGCCGATCATCCCGCCGAGGGTGCAGCGACTGTGCGTGGAGGGGTCGGGCCCGAAGCGCAGCCCGTGCGGGGCGGCGGCCTCCTGGAGCCGGTCGAGGACGAGCCCCGGCTGGACGACGGCGGTCCGGCTCTCGGGGTCCAGGCCGACCAGCCGGTTCATGTACCGCGTGAAGTCGAGGACGACGCCCGTCCCGGTCGCCTGCCCCGCGATGGACGTACCGCCGCCCCGCGGCACGACCGGCACGCCGTGTTCGCGGCACACCTCCAGTACGGTGACCACGTCCTCGGCGTCCCGGGGGGCGACCACGCCGAGGGGGACTCGCCGGTAGTTGGAGGCGTCCATGGTGACCAGGGCACGGGAGGTGACGTCGAAACGGATGTCGCCGCGGACTGAGGAACGCAGGTCGGCCTGCAACTCGGACATGCCGCCACTCAACCAGCCGTGAGGCGAGGGACGTCGGGAAGCCGCGGCGTTTCGCAACTCGGCGTCAGCGAGGTGCCGCCCGGCGGTTGCTGATGCGGGGGCGGTGCGCAACTCGGCGCGACGAGGTGCCGCAGCGCCCACCCGTGCCGCCCTGGGGGTACCTCCCAGGCCCTTAAGGCACTGGGGGAGGCACGCATGCCCGCAGCGGCGGCGGAAAGACGCGTACGGCGGCAAGGGGACGGGGCGGGGGGTGTCCGCCCGCAGCGGCCGCCGTCAGACACCAGAACCCCCGTAGGAGACCGGATCGGCGGACCGAGGACGGATACCCCCCGGCCCGGCCCCGCACCACAGCCCCACCGAACGCGCCACGCCGACCCCCACCGGACAGGAACGGGCCGCCGCAGGCACTCCCAGCCCGTCCGGCGCTTGAGGACAAGGGGGCACAGCCCCCAGCCCCTCGACACGCACCCCGTCTCACGCGACGGACGACGTTTCACCGAGCCGACCCCCACCGGCTACGCTCCCCCCGTGGCTGAGATCCAGATTCCCGCTGACATCAAGCCCGCCGACGGACGTTTCGGCGCGGGTCCCTCCAAGGTGCGGACGGAGGCGCTGGACGCCCTGGCCGCCACCGGCACGTCCCTGCTCGGCACCTCCCACCGCCAGGCCCCGGTGAAGAACCTGGTCGGCCAGGTGCGCGAGGGCATCTCCGAGCTGTTCTCGCTGCCCGAGGGCTACGAGGTGATCCTCGGCAACGGCGGCTCGACCGCGTTCTGGGACATCGCCACCCACGGCCTGATCGAGAACAGGTCGCAGCACCTGAACTTCGGCGAGTTCTCCTCGAAGTTCGCCAAGGCGGCCAAGCTGGCCCCCTGGCTCGCCGAGCCGGACGTCATCGCCTCCGAGCCGGGCACGCACCCCGAGGCCGTCGCGCAGGAGGGTGTGGACGTCTACGCCCTCACCCACAACGAGACCTCCACCGGCGTGGCCATGCCGCTCAAGCGCGTGGCCGGCGCCGACGAGGGCGCCCTCGTGCTGGTCGACGCGACCTCCGGCGCGGGCGGCCTGCCGGTCGACATCGCCGAGACGGACGTCTACTACTTCGCCCCGCAGAAGTCCTTCGCCTCCGACGGCGGCCTGTGGATCGGCGTGTTCTCCCCGGCGGCGATCGAGCGCGCCGAGCGGATCCACGCGTCCGGCCGGCACATCCCGGAGTTCTTCAGCCTGCCCACGGCGATCGACAACTCCCGCAAGAACCAGACGTACAACACCCCGGCCCTGTCCACCCTCTTCCTGCTGAACCAGCAGCTGGAGTGGATCAACGGCCAGGGCGGCCTGGACTGGTCGGTCCGCCGCACGGCCACCTCCGCGCGCACGCTGTACGGCTGGGCCGAGGACGTGAAGTACGCCAACCCGTTCGTCACCGACCCGGCGAAGCGCTCGGCGGTCATCGGCACGATCGACTTCACCGACGACGTGGACGCGGCCGCGGTCGCCAAGGTGCTGCGCGCCAACGGCATCGTGGACACCGAGCCCTACCGCAAGCTGGGCCGCAACCAGCTGCGTGTCGCGATGTTCCCGGCGATCGACCCGGCGGACGTCGAGGCGCTGACGAAGTGCGTCGACTACGTGATCGAGAAGCTGTAGCCGTAACCGGTACGACGGTAAGGGGCGCCCGCCAGGACGGCGGGCGCCCCTTCGCCGTCTCTCAGCGGCTAAGGCCCCGGAACCGCCGGACGGCCAGTGGCAGGAACACAGCCGTGAGGACGACGGGCCACACCCCCGCCATCAGCAGCGCGTGCTGCTCCACCCACGAGTCACCGGCCCCGGCGGGCGTGCCGAACAGCTCACGGGTGGCGGCGGCGGTCGAGGAGATCGGGTTCCACGCGGCGACCCACCCCAGCCAGTCGGGCATCAGCTGCGGTGCGACGAAGATGCTGGAGATCATCGTCAGCGGGAAGGCGACCGCGAACAGCCCTCCCGCGGCCTCCGGGTTGGGTACCAGCAGCCCGAGCCAGACGCCGAGCCAGATCAGCGCGAACCGCAGCCACAGCAGCAGCCCGAAGGCGGCCAGGAAGCCGAAGCCGCCGTCCGGCCGCCAGCCCATGGCGAGGGCGGTGAGCATCATGATGGCCAACTCGGCGCAGGCGATCAGCAGATCGGTGACGCCGCGCCCGGCGACCACGGCCGAGGAGGCCATCGGCATGGAGCGGAACCGGTCGATGACCCCCTTGGTGGAGTCGTACACGACAACCGTCGCGGTGTTGATGAAGCCGAACGCCATCGTCATCACGAACATGCCGGGCATCAGGAACTCGGTGTAGTCGCCGCCGCCCGGCACGGTCATCGCCGAGCCGAAGACATACCCGTACAGCAGTACCGACAGGATCGGGAAGCCCAGCTGCCAGGCGATGTTGACGGGCTGGCGCTGGTAGTGGGTCAGGCCGCGGCGGACGATGTTCCAGCAGTCGGCGAGCGCCCAGTGGACGCGTCCGCGGCGCGGGGCGGTGAGGTCCGGGGCGCTCATGCGGCCGCCTCCTCCTTCTCGGTGCGGTGTCCGGTCAGGCGCAGGAACACGTCGTCGAGGCTCGGCCTGCGCAGTCCGATGTCCTCCACCCGGACGCCCTCGTCCTGAAGGGTGCGGGCCACCTCCGTGAGCGCGGCGACCCGGTCCGTGACCTGGGCGTGCACCCTCAACTCGGCCTCGTCCGCCTCGGGTTCGCCGTCGCAGACCCGGGCGACGGTCTTCACGACCCGGGGGATGTCCGACCGTTCGGCGACGACGACCTCGATGCGGTCGCCCCCGACCGCGCTCTTCAGTCCGTCGGGGGTGTCGTCGGCGATGGCCCGTCCCTGGTCGATGACGGTGATCCGGGAGGCGAGCCGGTCGGCCTCCTCCAGGTACTGGGTGGTCAGCAGCACGGTCGTGCCGCTCGCCACCAGCGCCCGTACGGACTCCCAGACCTCGCCGCGGCTGCGCGGGTCCAGCCCGGTCGTCGGCTCGTCGAGGAACAGCACGGCCGGGGCGAGGATCATCGAGGCGGCGAGGTCGAGGCGGCGCCGCATGCCGCCGCTGTACTTGCCGACGCCCCGGTCGGCGGCGTCGGTCAGGTCGAACCGCTCCAGCAGTTCGCTCGCGCGGGACCTGGCGAGCCTGCCGCCCAGGTGGAACAGCCGTCCGAACATCTCCAGGTTCTGCCGGCCGGTGAGCACCTCGTCGACCGCCGCGTACTGCCCGGTCAGTCCGATCCGCGCGCGCACCTCGCGCGGCTGCCGGGCCACGTCCAGGCCCGCCACCGTGGCGCTGCCCCCGTCCAGCCCGACCAGCGTGGACAGGATGCGCACGGCGGTCGTCTTGCCGGCGCCGTTCGGCCCGAGCAGGCCGTGCACGGTGCCCTCCCGGACGGTCAGGTCGAAGCCGTCCAGGGCGCGCTTGTCGCCGTACCTCTTCTCCAGCCCGTGCGCCCGTACCGCGTATCCGTCGTCGTCCATAGCCCCTCCTCCAGAACTGAGTACACCGTACCCGATTACGCGTACGCCGTACTCAGTTTTTTCGCGAGGTCCTAAACTGACCCGTATGACGAGCGGTGACAGCGGTACGCAGGCCAGCGGCAGGGGCGACATCGTCCGCACCCTCGAACTGCTGTGGGACACCGGACACCGGCCCACCCGGGGGCCGAAACCGGCCCTGTCGCTCGACCGGATCGTGGACGCGGCCGTCCGGGTCGCGGACGCCGAGGGCCTCGCGGCGCTCTCCATGCGCCGCGTGGCCACCGAGCTCGGCACCGGCGCCATGTCCCTGTACCGCCACGTCCCCGGCAAGGCCGAGCTGCTCGACCTGATGCTGGACCGCGTCCAGGTCCCGTCGCCGGAACTCACCGCCACCGCCCCCGAGGACGGCTGGCGGGCCGCCCTGGAGGCCTCGGCCCGCGGACTCCTCGGCCTCTACCGCCGCCACCCCTGGCTGCTGGGGGTCAACCAGTACCGCCCGATCCTCGGCCCCAGCGCCCTCGGCGGCATGGAGGCGGTGCTGACCCGCATCAAGCCGCCCATGGGCCTGACCGACCCCGAGCTGGTCTCCGTGATCATCATGATCGACGCGTACGTGGTGGGCGCCGCCCGCACCCAGCTGTACGCACAGGAGGCCGAGCGGCACACCGGCCTGACCGACGCCGAGTTCTGGCAGGCGCAGTACCCGTTCCTCGAGCGGGTCATGACGAGCGGCCGCTACCCCGCCCTCGCCGCCCTCTCCGAGGACGCCTTCGGCCCCGAGTTCGACCACTTCGAGTTCGGACTGCAACGGATGCTCGACGGCCTCGAGTCGCTGGTGTCACAGCGCGCCCGGAATTGATCATTTCGGCATAGGCTCCCGGAACGACGGCCCCCGAACGGACCGTCACCAACGGGAGGGGACCCGCCACATGGCACTTCGCACGTTCCTGCGCACGCTCGGCTCCAACGCCCCGACGGTGGACACCGTGGTCGACACCGGGCGCGTCCTGCCCGGCGCCCCGCTCGACCTCACCGTCCGGCTCCGCGGCGGCGGCGCCGACCTCGACGTGGAGCGGCTGCACCTGGAGCTCGTCGTCCGGGCCGAGGACCGCGAGGTGGACGGCTCCACCGCCTGGAACCGCCCGTACGCCGTCACCGCCGTCACCGAGGAGCCCTTCCGTCTCCCGGCCGGGGCGGAACTCACCCGCCAGGTCCGCGTCGACGTGCCCTGGACCATGCCGTTCACCCACGCCCGCGGCGAGCGCCTGCGCGGCAGCCGGGTGGCCGTGCGCACCGAGCTGGCCGTCGACGGGGCCGTCGACCGCGGCGACTTCGACGAGATCGAGGTGCACGCGCTGCCGGCGCAGGACATGCTCTTCGACATCTACGAGGACCTGGGCTTCCGCTTCCACGAGTCGGAGGTGAAGGTCTTCTCCCAGGCCTGGCCCGAGCGCTACAAGGCCCGCCGCTCCACGGACTACTGGCAGGAGCTGGACTTCCACTTCCCCGAGTCCTGGGACTACCAGGGCTGGGAGCTGGAGACCGTCCTCATCAGCTTCGCCGAGGAGATGGACGTCCACCCGGGCGGCAACCCGCCGGTGACGCTCGCCTACGCGGACATGGACCGGGAGAAGTGGGCGCAGGCCGTCGAGGAGCACGTACGCCGGCACTGGAACAGGTGAGCACGGCTCACCGGCCCGGGCCCGGCACACCTGAACGCCGGGCCACCGGAACCCAAGTCCCTACGAGCGCCGCCTCCTGAGCCGGGTGACGCCGAACAGGCCGAGGGCGACGGCGCCGATGACGACGTACTCGACGCGCAGGCCCGACCCGCTCTCGTCGCCGTCGGCGGCGGCGCCCGAACCGCCGCCGGACGAGGGCGAGTCGGAGCCGCCGGAGCCGCCGGGCGCGTCCTGCGCCTCCACCGCGCTGCCGGCGCCCTCCATGCCGAGCATCAGCTTCGTGCCGTCGGCCGAGTAGCTGACTGACTCCCCCTGGCCCAGCGGGACGCTGACCCGCTCCAGCCGCCGGGGCTTGCCGTCGTTCCAGTCGTAGGCGATGCCGCCCAGGTAGCCGCGCACCACGAACCGCTCGCCGTCCGGGGAGAAGGCGGCGTCGGTGGCCCACAGGTCGATCGGGGCGACCCGCTCGAACATGTTGGTGCCGGAGGGGGACAGCGGGGCGCGGGCGGCGTAGAGGTGCCCGCCGTCCTCGTTCTTGTCGATGAGGTAGACGTCCCCGGTCTTCGGGTGCACCAGGATCGACTCGGCGTCGCGGGGGCCGTCGGCGTACTTGACGACGTACTGGGTGGCCCGCACCGACTGGTCCTTCAGCTCCTTGGGCTCGGGGAGCTTGTACACCCAGACGTGTTCCCAGGTGCCGCCGAGGTTGTCGCCGATGTCGCCGACGTAGAGCTGGTTGTCGGGTCCCATGGCGATGCCCTCGACGTCGCGCGGGGCGCCGACACCGGTCATGGTGACCGTGGCGACGGTCTCGCCGGTGGCGCTGTCGACGGCGTAGAGGAAGGCGCCGGTGTCCTGGTCGTTGTGGGTCCAGTAGATGCCCGGGTGCTGCCGGGAGGCGGTCAGGCCGCTGGACTCGGTGATGCGCGGGTCCTTGATGGTGAACCCCTCGTCCCCGTCGGCGGCGGAGGCGGGCTGGGCGAGGCCCACGAGCAGGCAGGCGGCGGCCGCGGACAGCACGGCGGCGAGGGATCGGCGCATGCGCTCAAGCCTGCCACCTCGGCGGCGGTTTGATCGGCCCGGGGACCGCGCGGGACCTGCCGGGTGGTGGTCCTCACACCGCCGGGGGACTCCGGCGGGACGCCCGATCCTCCATGATGAGCGGATGCTCAGGTTCATGCCCGTAGGCGACTCGATGACCATAGGCAGCGCGGGCGAACACACCTGGCGCCACCGGATGTGGCAGCACCTGCGCGACACCCACGGCGGTCCCTTCGCGCTGGTCGGCCCCCGCGAGACGCTCCACGACCCGGCCACGGGCGAGCCCACCTCCCACGAGTACGCCGACCCGGACTTCCCCCGCGCCCACCTGGCCGGCTGGGGCGAGGGCTGGCTCCACATGGCCCCGCTGATCGCCGACGCGGTCAGGCGCTGCCGGGCCGACGTCCTGCTGGTCTCGCTCGGCCTGATCGACCTGGGCTTCTACACCAACGCCGAGCAGACCGCGGAGAACGTCCGCGCCTTCGTGACGGCCGCGCGGTCCGCCAACCCCCGGGTCCGCATGGTCGTGCTGCCGGTCATCCCGAACGTCCGGGCCCAGGACGACGCGGACTTCGCCGAGCAGGTCGCGCAGTTCAACGTGCTGCTGGCCAAGGAGATCGCCGACCTCGACGAACCGGGCTCCCCGCTCCTGCTGGCCTCGGTCGGGGAGTCCTACGACCTCCTCACCGACACCTACGACGGCACCCACCCGAGCGCGAGCGGCGAGCACAAACTGGCGGCGGCCTTCGCGGAGGCGATGCACCAGGCGTGGGGCCTGGGAGACAGGTACACGCCGCACCGGTGACGCGACGGCGGGTCCTTGCCTAGAGCGCACTCCAGGCCGTTGGCTGGGGACCATGGAGTACACGCAGCTCGGACGCACCGGACTCAAGGTCAGCCGACTGGTCCTCGGCACGATGAACTTCGGCCCTCAGACGGACGAGACCGACAGCCACGCCATCATGGACGCGGCGCTGGACGCCGGCATCAATTTCTTCGACACGGCGAACGTCTACGGCTGGGGCGAGAACAAGGGCCGCACCGAGTCGATCATCGGCAGCTGGTTCGCCAAGGGCGGCGAGCGCCGCGACAAGGTCGTGCTCGCCACGAAGGTGTACGGCAACATGGCCGCCGACGGCGAGGCCTGGCCCAACCACGACAAGCTGTCCGCGCTCAACATCCGGCGGGCCGTGGACGCCTCGCTGAAGCGGCTGGGCACGGACCACATCGACCTGTACCAGTTCCACCACATCGACCGGTCGACGCCGTTCGAGGAGATCTGGCAGGCCGTCGACACCCTCGTCGCCCAGGGCAAGATCCTCTACGCCGGGTCCAGCAACTTCCCCGGCTACAAGATCGCCCAGGCCAACGAGACCGCGGCCCGGCGCGGCTCCTACGGCCTGGTGAGCGAGCAGTGCCTCTACAACCTCTTCGAGCGCCGCGCCGAGATGGAGGTCGTCCCGGCCGCGCGGGAGTACGGGCTCGGCGTCATCCCGTGGTCGCCCCTGCACGGCGGACTGCTGGGCGGGGTGATCCGCAAGGAGGTCGAGGGCGGCCGGCGCGCCGGCGGCCGCACGGCCGAGGCGCTCACCGACACAGCCGTCCGGGCGCAGGTGCAGGCCTACGAGGACCTGCTCGACAAGCACGGGCTGGAGCCCGGCGAGGTCGCGCTGGCGTGGCTGCTCACCCGGCCGGGAGTGACCGGGCCGATCGTGGGCCCGCGCACCGCGGAACAGCTCGGCTCCGCGCTGCGGGCCGTCGAGCTGGACCTCGCCCCCGAGCTGCTCGGCGAACTGGACGAGATCTTCCCCGGCCCGGGCCCCTCCCCGGAGGCCTTCGCCTGGTAGGCGCGCACGGCGGCTCAGCGATGCGGCGGCCTGGTCTACTTCCCCACGGCCGCCGCCATCGCCACGACTACGAACATCAGTACGAGCGCACCGGCCATGATCCGGTTCCTGGTCTTCGGGTCCACGGGACCGAGCCTAACCGGACGCGCCGAGCGGCAGTCGGGCGACCGCCTCGTAGCGGGGCTGCTCGCCGGGCACTCCGGAGACCGGCTGGCTGCTGCGCACCAGGGCCAGCTCGCCCACCGTCCAGGTGCTGCCGGTGAATCGGGCGAGCAGGTCGAGCTGGGGCCGCACGTCGACCGCGTCGCGGCTGCGGGCCACCGTGAGGTGCGGGGTGTAGCGCCGGTGGGCGCCCATGTCGACGCCCGCCCTGCGCGCCGCCGCCTCGCTGCGGTCGGCGAGGCGCCGCAGTGCCTCCAGATCGCCCTCGGCCCCCGCCCACAGGGCCCGGCCGTGGCCGAACTGGCCCCCTCCGCGCACGGCCAGCGGGAAGGGGTCACCGCGGTGCGCGGCCCGCTCCAGCCGCTCCGACAGTTCCGGTACGACGGTGTCGTCGACCTCGCCGTAGAAGGCCAGGGTGAAGTGCCAGCCCGGGCGGCCGGTCCAGCGCAGCCGGTCGGCGCCGGGCAGTTTCTTCAACTCGGCGACCTCTGCGGCCAGTTCGCTGATCACGTCGGCGGGGGGCAGCACGGCGGCGAAGAGTCTCATAGGGGCCACCCTGCCACCGGCCGGGACCGGAGGCGGCCGTCCGGGCGGGGCCGGCCCCGCGGGGGCCGTCGGTCCGGTCCGGACGGCCGCCGCGGGTCACGCCACCGCGGCCAGTTCCTCGCGCCGCTCGCGCGGCACGAACCGCACCACCGGGTGTCCGTGCGCCCAGCCCACCGAGAGCCGCAGCCCGCTCGTGCGGGCCAGGATCAATCCGATCACCGCGGCCGCGAGCGCGGCGACGGCACCGCCCGCCGCCAGGCCGACGCGCGGGCCGTAGGTGTCCGTGACCCAGCCGACGATCGGGGCGCCGATCGGCGATCCTCCGAGGAACACCATCATGTAGAGCGCCATCACCCGGCCGCGCATGGCCGGGTCGGTGGCCATCTGGATGCCCGTGTTGGCCGTGACGTTGATCGTCATGCCGAACAGGCCCAGCGGGATCATCAGCAGCGCGAACATCCACAGGGCGGGGCTCGCGGCGGCGACGATCTCGATCAGGCCGAAGGCCATGGCCGCCACGCTCATCACGCGCAGCCGGGCCGTGCCGCGCCGGGCGGCCAGCAGCGCGCCGGCGAGCGAGCCGACGGCCATCAGGGTGTTGAAGAGGCTGTACGTGCCCGCGCCGCCGTGGAAGACGTCGTCCGTGAAGGCCGACAGATACACCGGGAAGTTGAAGGCGAAGGTGCCGACGAACCCGACGAGCACGATCGGCCAGATCAGCTCGGGCCGGCCGGAGACATGACGCAGGCCCTCGCGGAGCTGGCCCTTGCCGCGCGGGGCGCGTTCCACCGCGTGCAGTTCACGGGCCCGCATCAGCAGCAGTCCGGCGACCGGTGCCACGAAGGACAGGCCGTTGAACAGGAACGCCCAGCCCGTGCCCACCCCGGTGATCATCAGGCCCGCGACGGCGGGGCCGACCAGCCGGGCCGACTGGAAGTTGGCGGAGTTCAGGCTGACGGCGTTCTGGAGCTGGTCGGGGCCGACCATCTCGGTGACGAAGGACTGCCGGGCCGGGTTGTCGACCACCGTGGCGAGTCCGACGGCGAGGGCGGCTACGTAGACGTGCCAGACCTCCACCCGGCCGGTGAGGGTCAGCAGCGCCAGCGCCAGGCCGGTGACGGCCATCGCGGCCTGGGTGACCAGCAGGGTGCCGCGCTTGGGCAGCCGGTCGACGAGGACGCCGCCGTAGAGGCCGAGCAGCAGCATGGGCAGGAACTGGAGGGCCGTGGTGACACCCACGGCGGTGGCCGAGCCGGTGAGGCTGAGTACCAGCCAGTCCTGGGCGATGCGCTGCATCCAGGTGCCGATGTTCGACACCGCCTGGCCCAGGAAGAAGAGGCGGTAGTTACGGATTCTCAGCGAGGCGAACATCGAGGTCCGGCGACGGGCCTCGGGCGGTGGTGCGGGGGTCCGGCGGGCATCCCCGGTCGGGGGCGAGTCGGAGTCGTGGGTGGTCGGTGCGGGGGCGGAGTGTGCTCCGGGTCCCGTACTCAAAAGGGTTCGCCTCCTCGGTGTCTGCTTACAGATGCGCGAGCTTCTCCAGCACGGGGGCGGCGGCGCGCAGTTTCGCCCACTCGTCCTCGTCGAGGTCCTCGACCAGAGCCGCCAGGAAGGCGTTGCGCTTGCGGCGGCTCTCCTCGAGCATCGCCTCGGCCTGCTCGGTGCGGGTGACCACCTTCTGGCGTCGGTCCTCGGGGTGCGGCTCGAGCCGGACCAGGCCCTTGGCCTCCAGCAGCGCGACGATGCGGGTCATCGACGGCGGCTGGACGTGCTCCTTGCGGGCCAGTTCGCCCGGGGTCGCCCGGCCGCAGAGGGACAGGGTGCCCAGCACCGACATCTCGGTGGGGCTCAGCGACTCGTCGACCCGCTGGTGCTTGAGTCGGCGGGAGAGCCGCATCACGGCGGAGCGCAGGGAGTTCACGGCGGCAGCGTCGTCGCCATGGGTGAGGTCCGGCATGTCCTTAGCGTAACTCATTACTCTCGCTAAAGACCACTCGGGGCGCGCCGGGACACCCGTGACCCGCGCCACTCGAACGCCCTCGTCATCCGGGCTAACGCAAGGTCACCCATATGAGTGAGAGGGTGGCGAAAAGCGACCCATCGGCCGCCCGCATGCCGCGACCCTCGTACGCATGGGGACCAGCGTGCTCAGCCTGCGCATAGACGGGGAGCTGCTCGAACGGCTCCGGCATCATGCGGCGAAAAGAGGAATGAGCGTCCAGGACTATGTGGTCCGGACGCTCATCCGCGACGACTTCGACCAGCGGTTCCAGGCCGCCGTCGAGGAGACCGAGAAGTTCTACGGCCACGCCTGAGGCGCCCCGCGACGGCCTTCCGCCGACGCCCCGGCCGCCACCCGTCAGGTGAGCTGGAGGGCGGGCATCAGGTAGTAGAAGAGGAACACGGCGGAGACGACGTACATCGCCACCGGGATGTCCTTGCCCCGGCCGGCCGCCAGCCGCATCACCACGAAGGTGATGAAGCCCATCCCGATGCCGTTGGTGATCGAGTACGTGAACGGCATCATCACCATGGTCACGAAGGCCGGGACGGCGATCGTGTAGTCGGCCCAGTCGATGTCCTTGACCGAGCCCGCCAGGATCAGGAAGCCCACCGCGAGCAGCGCCGGGGTGGCGGCCTGGGACGGAACCATCGTGGCGACGGGCGTGAGGAACAGCGCCAGCGTGAACAGACCGCCGGTGACGAGGTTCGCGAAGCCGGTGCGGGCGCCCTCGCCGACACCGGCGGTGGACTCCACGAAGGCCGTGGTGGCCGAGGAGGAGCTGGCACCGCCCGCGGCGACCGCGAGGCCGTCGACGAAGAGCACCTTGTTGATGCCGGGCATCTGGCCCTGGGCGTCGGTCAGCTTGGCCTCGTCACTGACGCCCATGATCGTGCCCATCGCGTCGAAGAAGCACGACAGCAGCACGGTGAAGACGAACAGCACGCCGGTCAGCACGCCGACCTTGCCGAAGCCGCCGAACAGGCTGACCTCGCCGACCAGCCCGAAGTCGGGGGTGGCGACCGGGTTGCCCGGCCACTTCGGGGTGGTCAGACCCCACGACGGGATGTGTGCGACGGCCTCGATGATCATCGCGAGGGCGGTCATGGCGACGATCGAGATCAGGATCGCCCCGGGTACCTTGCGCACGATCAGGGACAGGGTCAGCAGCGCGCCCAGGATGAAGACCAGCACCGGCCAGCCGTTGAGGTGACCGTCCAGGCCCAGCTGGAGCGGGACCGTGGTGTGGGCGGCGTCCGGGATGCGGGAGACGAAGCCGGCGTCGACCAGACCGATCAGCATGATGAACAGGCCGATACCGATCGAGATCGCCTTGCGCAGCCCGAAGGGCACCGCGTTCATCACGCGCTCGCGCAGACCCGTGGCGACCAGCAGCATCACCACGAAGCCGGCCAGCACGACCATGCCCATGGCGTCCGGCCAGGACATCCGCGGGGCGAGCTGGAGGGCGACGACGGAGTTCACGCCGAGGCCGGCGGCCAGCGCGATCGGGACGTTGCCGATCACCCCCATGAGCAGGGTGGTGAACGCGGCCGTCAGCGCGGTGGCCGTGACCAGCTGGCCATTGTCGAGCTGGTGGCCGTACATGTCCTTCGCGCTGCCGAGGATGATCGGGTTCAGCACGATGATGTAGGCCATCGCGAAGAAGGTGGCGAAACCACCGCGGACCTCGCGGGACAGGGTGCTGCCGCGCTCGGAGATCTTGAAGAAACGGTCGAGGGCGCCGTAGGCCGGCGCGCCGCCGGGCTGCTCCGGAGCGGGGACCTTGGCGGGGGCCGAGGTGGGCATTTTGTTGGTTCCTACGAACAGAAGTGGTCAGACATAAACGGTTTCAGTATGAACATATGAGGTTCTCAGCCGCCATCTCCGCGCGTAGACCCGGTTCGGGGCGTGCAGCTGCGGGCACGCCCGATCGGCCTCGTAAGCTGTGCGCATGGCGAAGTGGATCCCCAAGCACGAGGCGCCGGAACCCCTGGAGGGTCCGGTGGTGCCCGTCGTCGTCGGCGGCACGATCCTCTGGTTCGTCCTCTTCCTGGTCCAGCTGCCGTTCTACGGCTGGTTCGACGACCACGGGCACGCCTGGTGGGTGTGGACCTGTCTGGCGGGCGCCGGCCTCGGGCTGATCGGCATCTGGTACGTCCGCCGGCGCGACGCCGCGATCAAGCGCGCCGAGGCGGCGGGGCTGGAAGCACCGGCCTCCTAGCCGCGCCGAGGCAGGGCGGACACGGGGAGCGGCCGGGCGGGTCCGCCGGGCACGCCCACGACGTCCCCCGTACAACCACGGCAGGAGCCGTCTCCTCCCGTGGTCGGAACTTGTGCGCACTCGGCGGGTGAACGCCACGCTCCGCACGTACCGTCGAAGGCATGTCGCACATCGACGCGGGCGCCGAACTCGATCCTGTGCATCCCATACCCGTGCCGTCCCACCCGGCGCACGGACTGACCGCGGCCGAGGTCGCCGAGCGGGTCGCGGCCGGCCGGGTCAACGACGTACCGGTGCGCAGCAGCCGGTCCCTGACCGAGATCGTCCGCGCCAACGTCTTCACCCGGTTCAACGCGATCATCGGTGTGCTGTGGCTGATCATGCTGGTCGTGGCACCGATCCAGGACAGCCTGTTCGGCTTCGTGATCATCGCGAACACCGGGATCGGCATCTTCCAGGAGTGGCGTGCGAAGAAGACCCTGGACTCCCTCGCGGTGATCGGCGAGGTCCGGCCGACCGTGCGCCGCGCCGGGACGGCCGTGGAGGTCGGCACCTCGGAGATCGTGCTGGACGACATCCTGGAGATCGGGCCGGGCGACAAGATCGTCGTGGACGGCGTGTGCGTCGAGGCCGACAGCCTGGAGATCGACGAGTCGCTGCTGACCGGTGAGGCCGACCCGGTCGTCAAACGCCCCGGCGACCAGGTGATGTCCGGCAGCTTCGTGGTCGCGGGCGGCGGCGCCTTCCGGGCCACCAAGGTCGGCCGCGAGGCGTACGCCGCCCAGCTCGCCGAGGAGGCCTCCCGCTTCACCCTCGTCCACTCCGAGCTGCGCTCGGGCATCTCCACGATCCTGAAGTACGTGACGTGGATGATGATCCCGGCCGCGCTCGGCCTGATCGTCACCCAGCTGGTCGTCGAGAGCAACGACCTGCGGGACTCCATCGCCCGCACGGTCGGCGGCATCGTCCCGATGGTCCCCGAGGGGCTGGTGCTGCTCACCTCCGTCGCCTTCGCCATCGGCGTGATCCGGCTCGGCCGCAAACAGTGCCTCGTGCAGGAACTTCCCGCCATCGAGGGCCTCGCCCGGGTCGACATCGTCTGCCTGGACAAGACCGGCACCCTCACCGAGGGCGGCATGGACGTCACCTCCCTGCGCGTCCTCGACGGCTTCGACGAGACCTACGTCCGCCGGGTGCTGGGCGCGCTCGGCGAGTCCGACCCGCGGCCCAACGCCTCCCTGAAGGCGATCATCGACGCCTACCCGGACAGCGAGGAGTGGCGGTGCGTGCAGGCGCTGCCCTTCTCCTCCGCGCGCAAGTACAGCGGCGCCGCCTTCAGCGAGGGCGACGGGGAGTCCAGCAGCTGGCTGCTGGGCGCCCCCGACGTGCTGCTCGCCGACGACGACCCGGCCCTCGGCGAGACCGTGCGGCTGAACGAGGAGGGGCTGCGGGTGCTCCTGCTCGCCCGCACCGCGCGCGAACTCGACGACCCGGAGGTCGGCCGCGACGCCCGGCCCGCCGCACTGGTCGTGCTGGAGCAGCGGCTGCGCCCGGACGCCGCCGACACCCTGCGCTACTTCGCCGAGCAGAACGTCCGCGCGAAGGTCATCTCCGGCGACAACGCGGTGTCGGTGGGCGCGGTCGCGGGCAAGCTGGGCCTCGCCGGTTCGGCGGTGGACGCGCGCCGGATACCCGCCGACCGGGACGGCATGGCCGCCGCGCTGGACGAGGGCACAGTGTTCGGGCGGGTCACCCCGCAGCAGAAGCGGGACATGGTCGGCGCCCTCCAGTCCCACGGGCACACGGTCGCCATGACCGGCGACGGAGTGAACGACGTCCTCGCGCTGAAGGACGCCGACATCGGCGTCGCCATGGGCACCGGCTCGGAGGCGACCCGGGCGGTCGCGCAGATCGTGCTGCTGAACAACAGCTTCGCCACCCTGCCGTCGGTGGTGGCCGAGGGCCGCCGGGTGATCGGGAACATCACGCGCGTGGCGACGCTGTTCCTGGTGAAGACGGTCTACTCGGTGCTGCTGGCGGTCCTGGTGGTCTGCACCCAGGTGGACTACCCGTTCCTGCCCCGCCATCTGACCCTGCTGTCGACCCTCACCATCGGCGTCCCGGCGTTCTTCCTGGCCCTCGCGCCCAACAAGGAACGCGCGAAACCGCACTTCGTGCGGCGGGTCATGCGCTACGCGATCCCGGGCGGGGTCGTCGCCGCGGCCGCGACCTTCACCACGTATCTGATCGCCGGCCGGTACTACTCGGGCGAGGACGCGCTGGACGCCGAGACCAGCGCGGCGACCCTGACGCTGTTCCTGGTGTCGATGTGGGTGCTGGCCATCATCGCCCGCCCCTACACCTGGTGGCGCGTCCTGCTGGTCGCCTCCATGGGCGGCGCCTTCCTGCTGGTGCTGGTGGTGCCGTGGCTCCAGGAGTTCTTCGCGCTGCGGCTGGTCGGGGTGACGATGCCCTGGCTCGCCGTCGGTATCGCCGCGGTCGCGGCGGCCGCCCTGGAACTCCTGTGGAGAGGGGTCGACCGCCGCTTCCCGGCGTAGGCGGCAGCGCGGCTCGGCGCATGCCGACGAGGGGTCACGAGGACCCGACGGGACTACTGCACGTCGATGTAGTCGGCCGCGGAGACGGCCGAGGAGCTGGTGGTGATGCCCGCGTAGACGAAGCGGTAGTAGCCGTCGTAGGTCGCCGTGGTGGTCGTGCTCAGGGCGCCCGTGGAGCTCGACTTGACCGTCTTCAGGGTCGACCAGGCGGTCGCGCCCTTCTTCTTGTACTGGAGCTTCACGTACTGGCTGCTGAAGTTGCCGTAGTTGGCGTAGTTCCAGCTGGCACGGGTCAGCTTGCTCGTGACGGTGAGCGTCTTGCCCTTGCGGACCGGCTCCGGGGAGGCGTTGGCCGCCGCGAGCCGGGACAGGCGCTGGAGCTTGAAGGTCTTGACGTTGTCCTTCTGGACGAAGTCGGCGTCCTTGCCGGAGGCGATCGCCCAGACCTTCCAGTAGCCGGCGACCTGGTCGACGGCGTTGTAGCGCGGCTTGAGGTCGTAGGTCGCCTTGCAGGTCGAGGTGGTGGCGCTCACCGCGGTGCAGACGGAGTAGTGGTTGCTCGTGTTGGCCACGGCACCGCTGTCGGAGGTGTCGAACGTCGTGCCGTGCCAGAGCAGGGCCATGGCGTTCTTGACGCCCGACGGGTCCTTGACGGTGAAGGAGACCGTGATCCGCTTCGTCGTGGTGGCGCCCACCACGACCGGCTTGCCCCCGTTCACGACGACGTTCGAGATCGTCGTGTCCCCGGCGCCGTCGTCGGCCTGCGCGACCGGGACGGCGAGGGCGGACACGGCGAGAGCGGCGAGAGCGGTGGCCACGGTGGCACGGGTACGCATGCAGATCCTTCGTGATTCGGTGTGCGAACGGGTCCGGCCCCGGCTGGTTGCCGGGGCCGGTCGACGGTCTTGTGGGACCGGGAGACTTACTGGACGTCGATGTAGTCGGCGGCCGAGTAGACCGGCGCGGCGGCGCTGGTGCCGGCGTAGACGAAGCGGTAGTAACCGTCGTACGTGGCCGTGGTGGTCGTGCTCAGGTTGCCGAGGCTGTTCGACTTGATCGTCTTCAGCGTGGACCAGGCGGTCGCGGTCTTCTTCTTGTACTGGAGCTTCACGTACTGGCTGCTGAAGTTGTTGTACTTCAGCGTCTCCCAGTTGACGCGGGTGAGCTTGCCGGTGACCGTGATGGCCTTGCCCTTGCGGACCGGCTCGGGAGAGGCGTTGGTCGTCAGCTTGGTGTGGCGCTGGAACTTGAAGGGGCCCGCCTTCTCCTTCCAGATGTAGTCGTCGTCCTTCGCGTCGATCCACGCGTCGACGTACCACGTGCCGGCGTTGTTGTTGAACAGCATGTCGACCTTCGGGTCGACCGTGACCCAGCCGGTGCAGGTCGAGGTGGTGGCGTTGGCGGCCACGCAGGTGGGCTTGGTGCTGTCGAGGATGCCGTAGCCCGGCCCGTACAGGGTGAACTCCTCGGCGCCCAGAATGCCCGAGTTGTCCGTCGCCGTGACGCTGACCTTGAACTTCTTCGCGGTCGTACCGACAGCCACCGCGTTGTCGCCGTCCACGACAACCTTGGTGATCTTGGTGTCGCCCTCGGAACCGTCGGCCATGGCGGCCGGCGCGGCGAAAGCGGACAGGACCAGGGCGCCGGTGACGACGCCGAGGGTGGCACGCATACGCATGTCTGTTCCCCACGTAAGGAGAGGCCTCGTTGCCCTTCGATGCACACGGTCCGTGAGCGTGGCGAGGCCTAAGTGGTCGAGGAGTCTGTTGACTCGGATGATCAGATCAGTGACGCAGGGGAATGGTTGTACGGACTGCGGAGATTTTGTGCGAAGTTTTTCGGTCGCCCACGCCGGTCCGGGGCAGGCTTGTAGGGGCGCCGGGACGGCACGGGTGGAGAGGCCGGGGCGCCGGTGACGACGCCCGGGGTGACTCGCTCGCGCATGCCCGTTTTCGCCCACGCCGACCGATCGCGGAGCCGGTCGACTCGCACGACCGGATCGACGTGGCTGAACCCCGGGTGGGACTCAGTCGAACCAGCGGTCCCGCGCCAACTCCGCGGTACGGGAGGGGTCTTCGAGCAGCGCGGCCACCTCGAACCGGCGCGGCCACTGCCCCGCCGCCCAGGCCAGCCCGGCGGCGACACCCTCCAGGGTCGAGGCGTGCAGCACACCGTCGTCGGTCAGCCGCCAGTCGATCTCCACACCGTCGACCACCAGTTCCTCGTGCTCGACGTACGACGAGGGCGTACGCGGGCCGAGCAGCACCCGCACCGACTCGGGCACGTCGTGCTCGGCGCCCTCGGAGTCGACCGCCCCGGACACGGATTCGCTCAGCCGCCGCACCTGGAACAGCTCGGCCAGCTCGGCGGCCCGCACCGGGCGCACCGGCAGCAGCGGCACGCCCCCGGTGAAGGGCAGCAGGTCGGGCGAGTCCACGACCACCGCGTCGGCCGCGTCGACCACCTCGGTGTGCCCGTCGACGACCGCCCGCACCTCGTCGGGCAGCGTGACCTGGTCGGGGTCGAGATCGGCCAGCGCCCCGTACAGGCCGTGCAGTTGAGCGCCCGTCACCTCGCGCTCGGGGTCCGCCAGCCGGTCGAGCAGCTCGGCGGCGCCGCCGGGCTCGTCCACCAGCGCGGCGACCGAGGTGCGCACACCCAGCGCCCGCAGCACCTGCTCGTCGTCGAAGCCGGTCGCGTCGGCCTCCTCGTACAGCCCGCGCAGCAGCGGGTCCCCACCCGCCGCGAGCAGACCGGCGGGCTTGCGGCCGTCCAGCACCGGGTGCCCGCGCAACCACCATGCCGTGTACGGCCGTACGACCTCATGGGTGCCGTCGGGCAGCAGGATGCGCACCGGCTGGGTCAGGGCGTCCCGCAGCGGGGGCTGGGCGAGCAGGGCGAGCGCCTGCGGCCAGCGGTCGTCGTCCACGAGGTCCAGATCGCGCACGGCGACCAGTTCGGTGGCCACCGGTGGCACCGGCGAGTCGGGGAACCGGTCGAGGATGTCCTCGCACCACACGTCGACCGCGTCCAGCAGCCCGGCGTCGTCGGGCTCGGCGAAGTCGCCCTCGCGGGGCTCCAGTTCGTCCGGGTCCAGCACCACGTCGGTGGCGCGGACCAGCGTGAAGTTGGCCAGCACCCCGCATGCGGCCAGCGGGCCCTGTCCCCACTTCTCGGCCAGTTCGGCTTCCACCGAGGCCAGTTCGCCCTCGCGCATGACCTGGTGGAAGGCGCTGCCGGGCAGCACCAGCTCGCCGGCCGGGGCGAGTTCGCCGTCCTCGTCGGGCAGGGCGAGCGCGCCCAGCCAGGGCTCGTCACCGGGTTCCAGCCCGGCGTCCCGCACCAGCGCGAGCACGGTCTCGGCGAGCTCCTCGGCGTCGGGGGCCTCGGCCTCCCAGTCCAGGGCGCCGTCGTCGTCCAGCGAGGCCGCGACCGCCGCCCGCACCTGGGGTGTGGTCAGCACGGCCCGCGGGGTCGCGGGCAGCGCGCCGAGCTTCTCCAGGAGGGGGTGCGCGGCGTCCGCGTGGGCGACCTTCAGGCCGAGCCGGGACAGCACGCCCGGGTCGATGCTCACGGCGTCCGCGGTGGGCAGCAGCACCTGCCGCGGCCCGATCGTCGTACGCCCGTCGGCGAGCGGCACCGGCAGTCCGGTCAGCCGGTCGGGGTCCACGCCCGCGAGGCTGTCGTAGAGCCGCCGCCACCAGCCGGGGTCCTTCTCCAGCCCGGCCAGCCGGTCCACGGCGTCGGTCAGCGGCACCCGGGCCACGCCCAGCGTGCGCAGCTCCGCGCGGCGCTCCAGCCCGGCGGGCAGCAGCGTCGGCAGCACCTCGGCCAGTACGCGCACGGTGTCGGCGCCCGCGCCCTCGACGACCTCGGCCTCGCGCGGCCGCAGGGCCTCGGGGAGCTCCTCGTGGTCCTCACCGCCCTCGACGGCGGGCGGCAGGAAGGCGGTGCGCGGCAGCCGCTCCAGGATCGCCTGGCGCAGCGCCCCGTCCAGCTCGCCGCGGCCGAGCGGGCCGGGCACGAGCTCGATGATGCCGGTCGTCACCGGGCGCCATCCGGCGAGCAGCTCGGTGTAGGCGTCGGCGGCGCGCTGGACGAGGAAGTCGGTCAGCGGGCCTGCCGCGGCGTGCCGGCGGGTGGGGTCGAGCGGGAAGGAGCCGATGAGCAGCGCGGGTACGCCGAGCGCCTCGTCGCTGGGCGTCGGCGCGTGCACGACCGGGCTGGTGCGCGGCCGCGCGGGCGTGCCGTCGGCGTCCACGGGCACGGCCCAGGTGACCGACCAGTACGGGCGCAGCCGCTCCTCGACGGGGCGGTCGGCGAGCAGCTCGGGCCGCAGCTGCCCGTGCGCGGCGGCGGTGCGCCAGCGGGTGGTGCCGTCGCGCGAGTCCTCCACGACGGTCAGCGCGCCGTCGGTGGCGCGGCGCAGGGTGCGGGTGGCGCCGCCCGCGTCGATCACGACCTCCTCCAGGCCGGGCAGGGCCAGCAGCAGGGCGTCGTCCACGGCGGCGAGGAGCCGTTCGGCGAGGTCGGTGGCGGCGGTGTCGCGCAGCGGCAGGATGACGGCGGTGTCGTACGGGTCGGGGGCGCTGCCCTCGGCGGCGAACGGCAGCCGCAGCAGGGGTACGTGGCCGTCGCGGCGGCGGATCTCGTCGCCCAGGCCGGGGCTGTGCCGGGCAGTCTCGGAGGCCAGGTCGCGGGCCTCGGGGAGCGACCAGCGCACGCCTCCGTGGCGGCCGACGACCGCGGGCTCGTCGGTGACGGCGAGGACCGCGGCGAAGCCGACGCCGAACCGGCCGACGGCCGCCGTGCCGGTCTCCCGCTTGGCGGAGGCGCGCAGGGTGGCCAGGGACTCCACGCCGGCCGCGTCCAGGGGTGCGCCGGTGTTCGCGGCGACCAGGACGCCGTCTCGCAGGGTGAGGCGCAGACGGCCGGGGACCTGGGCTCTGGCGGCGGCGTCGGCGGCGTTCTGGGCGAGCTCGACGACGAGCCGGTCCCGGTAGCCGCCGAGGACCAGGTCCTCCTCGGCGTTCGCGTCCTCGCGGAAACGGGCGGGGCTGGTGGCCCAGGCGTCGAGTACGCCGCGCCGCAGACGGGCCGTCCCGAAGGGGTCGGCGCCTTCGGCCGCGGGCCGCACGAACTTGGTCACGTCCACACTCTCCTCATCGGCGTGACCTTGAAGGTACCGCGCGGAGGTGGTCGTGATTCCCCGGCGCGGGGTGGGGGCGCGTCTGGGGAGGCGGTTGTGTGGTGGCGGTGCCGGGTGGCCGGGCGCTCCCCTTGGGTGGGCGGGAGTGCGTCTGCCGGGGGCCTGTGGATTGCCGACTTACCGAGCGTCGTGGCTGTTCGCGCAGTTCCCCGCGCCCCTTGGGTAGGTGGCGCCCCGGCGGCGTGCGTGGGCGCAGCCCTTGGGTGGGCGGGAGTGCGTCTGCCGGGGGCCTGTGGATTGCCGACTTACCGAGCGTCGTGGCTGTTCGCGCAGTTCCCCGCGCCCCTTGGGTAGGTGGCGCCCCGGCGGCGTGCGTGGGCGCTCCCCTTGGGTGGACGGGAGCGCGTCTTCCGGGGGCCTGCGGATTGCCGACTTACCGAGCGTCGTGGCTGTTCGCGCAGTTCCCCGCGCCCCTTAGGGGCGCCCGGGCGGGTTACGAGTGGCCCAGTTCCGCTGTGGATTCGTCGGGGAGGTCGGGGACCGAGCCGGAGTCGGGGGCCGGGCGGAGGGGGAAGGGGTCGACGCGGGTTTCGTCGACGACCGGCGGGGCCGGCTGGGGAGGCTTCGGCATGACCGCGGCCTCGGAGTGGCCACCGCAGCCGTAGGACAGGGAGACCACGCGGCCGTCGGCGGGCGAGAACTCGTTGGCGCAGACACCGAAGGCCTGGCCGAGGGAGCCGCCGATCGGGGTGAGGAAGCCGCAGCTGACACAGGTCGCGGGGGCGGCCTGGGCCATCGGCGTCTTGGCGCCGAACGACTCGTCCCAGCGGTCGGCGGCGGTGTGCAGGCCGTAGCGGGACAGCACGCGGGCGCGGCGCATGCCGAGTTCCTCGGCGACGGCGGCGATCGAGCCGCGGGTCGGCGCGCTGGGCAGATGGGCCGGGACGCCGGCGGTGACGTCCGCGTCCTCCGCCTCGGCCAGCTCGGCCATGTCCGGGGAGACCGCGGAGTCGGGCGAGGGCTCGTCCTCGCCCGAGAAGCCGGGCTCCAGGCGCAGGTCCTCGGCGTCGGTGGGCAGCAGATCACCGGGTCCCATGTCGCCCGGGCGCAGCCGCTCGCTCCACGGCACCCACTCGGGGGCCAGCAGGGCGTCGGGGCCGGGCAGCAGGACGACCTCGTCCAGGGTCACGATCTTCGCGCGGGAGGCACGGGCCACGGTCACGGCCCAGCGCCAGCCGCGGTAGCCCATCTCCTTGCACTCGAAGAAGTGCGTGACCACACGGTCGCCCTCGGAGACGAGTCCGGAGTGCTCCCCGACGACGCCGGGGGCGGCCGCCTCCTCGGCGGCGGTGCGGGCGAGGTCGACCGCCTCGGCGCACAGGCGGTCGGGGGTGCGGCTTCGCGTGGTCGCTGCGCTCACAGGTATCGCTTCTCTCCTACGCCGTCTCTCATGGGGTGCTTCCGGCGACGGAGCGGACGGAGCGGACCTGTGGGCCGCGTCGACGTCCGCGTCCGATCGCACTCGGGCGCACCTGTGCCATCCATTGTGCGGGATGGCTGAGATACGCACGCTACCTGTTCGCGGGCGCTCGGCCTACACCGACGTGGTTTCCGGTGCGATCGGAGTGATCTTCCAGGGCGTCCGGAACCTCGGACGCCGGTGGATTCCCGCCATGGAGATCCACGAAAGTGCAGGGCCATACGCGCGGTAACCGCACTACACCCGTCCTCTTCGGGGCACTATGGCGTCGTGGCAGCCGCGAGGTCGCCCGAGGACGCCACCGGGGTCGGTGGGGCCAAGGGGAACAGCCGAAGTGGCGGTTCGAGCCGGTTCCGCGGCTTCGTCCGCTCCCTCGGGCGTGCCCTGCACCTGCCGGTGACGGGCCCGGCCCGGGGCATCCGCAAGGCCACCCACGCGCAGGGCGCGGGCGAGTCGGGCCTCGGCAAGCTGATCGAGCTGCACGCGGTGAACGGCGCGGGCGACATGATGATCACGGTCGCGCTGGCCTCCACCGTGTTCTTCTCGGTGCCCACCGACGAGGCCCGTGGCCGGGTCGCGCTCTACCTCGCCATCACCATGGCGCCCTTCACGCTGCTCGCCCCGGTCATCGGCCCGCTCCTGGACCGGGTGCCGCACGGCCGGCGCGCGGCGATGGCCTGCGCGATGCTGGCGCGGGCGCTGCTCGCCCTGGTGCTGTCCGGGGCGGTGATCAGCGGCAGCATCCAGCTGTACCCGGCGGCGCTCGGCGTGCTGGTCGCCTCCCGGTCGTACGGGGTGGTGCGCAGCGCGGTGGTGCCCCGGCTGCTGCCGCCGAAGTTCTCCCTGGTGAAGGCGAACTCCCGGGTCACCCTGGGCGGCCTGCTGGCGACCGGCATCGCGGCGCCCGTCGGGGCCGGGCTCCAGGCGCTGGGGCCGCGCTGGCCGCTGTACGGGGCGTTCGTGATCTTCATGGCGGGAACGTTCCTGTCGTTCTCGCTGCCCCGCAAGGTCGACTCGGCCCGCGGCGAGGACACCGCGCTGCTCGCGGCCGACGCCCAGCATCTGCACGGCCCGCACCGCCAGCCGGTCAAACGGCCGGGCCTGCGCACGGTCGGCATCGCCGTCACCCACGCCCTCGGCGCGAACTGCTCGCTGCGCTGTCTCTCCGGGTTCCTGATCTTCTTCCTGGCGTTCCTGCTGCGCGAGCATCCGCTGACCGGGCAGAGCGCGGCCGTCTCGCTCGGCATGGTCGCCGTCTCGGCGGGCGTGGGCAACGCGTGCGGGACGGCGGTCGGGGCCTGGCTGCGTTCCCGGGCCCCGGAGATCATCATCGTGACGGTGGTGGCGCTGGTGGCGTGCGCGGCGATCGTGGCGGCCGCGTTCTTCGGGGCGGCGCTGGTGGCCGCCCTGACGGCGGTCGCGGGCTTCGCGCAGGCGCTGTCCAAGCTGTCCCTGGACGCGCTCATCCAGCGGGACGTGCCGGAACAGGTGCGTACGTCGGCGTTCGCCCGCTCCGAGACGCTGCTCCAGGTGTCGTGGGTCTTCGGCGGCGCGATCGGCATCGCCATGCCGCTGAACGGCGCGCTGGGGCTGTCGGTGGGCGCCGCGATCGTGGCGGCGGGCTGGCTGACGACCGTACGGGGGCTGCTGAGCTCGGCCCGGCACGGCGGCGCGGCGCGACCGCCCGTGGAGTGAGGCGGGGGCGGCTTCCGCAGCCCGGCGCAGGGGCGGGGCGCTGAGGCAGGGGCAGCTTCCACGGCCCGGCGCCGGGGCGCCTCGTAGCCCTGGTCCGGGCCCTGTCGCGGCCCCGCCACGCTGGTGCCTTCGCCCGTCCCCGGACGCGAGTGGCGTAACCCACGGCATGGCCCGGCCCCCAGGTGGGAGAGCGGACAGGAGGGCCCGATAGCCTTCGCCCATGACCACGATGCAATCCGCTGTGCGACGCCGCCGCGCCGTCGCCGCCGCCGGCGCCGTTTCCGCCGGACTGCTCGTCCTCACGGCATGCGACAAGCCGACCCCCGTGGCGACGGTCACCATCGGCTCCAACTCGGTCACCTCCGAGGCCGTCTGCTACAACGACGGCGACCCGCTGGACGCCAAGGCGCTGGAGGGGTGCGTCGAGAACGCCGACGACATCAAGTCGATCGAACTCGGAGAGGACGAGACCGTCCGCTTCGGCGTCGACCCGGAGATCGCGGACGGCCGCTGGACGATCCTGGTGAACGGCCGCCAGTTCATCGACTTCAGCGACAACACGTACCGCACGCTCCCCGGCAGCGCGTTCTTCCAGGCCCAGTACGGCACCGAGGGCAACACCAACACCGTCACCATCCGCATGGGCGAGAAGGCGGTGGAGGGCATGTGGTCCTTCAAGCTCAAGAACAAGGACCCGGACGGGAACTCCTGACCACGTCCAGCACCCGGATCCTCGTCGCCACCGCCGTCCCCGCCGAACGGGACGCGGTGGCACGGGCGTTCCCGCGCCGGCCCGTCGAGGCGCTCCTGCCCGGCGCGCTGCTGCACCGGGTCCCGGACGGCCCCGACCTGCTGGCCGCCGGGGTCGGTCCCGCGCGCGCCGCCGCCTCCGTCGCGGCCGCGCTCACCGCGGCCGCCCTCGACGGCGCGCCCTACACACTCGTCGTCTCCGCCGGCATCGCGGGCGGGTTCCTGCCCGGCGCGCCGGTCGGCTCGCTCGTGGTGGCCGACGAGATCACCGCCGCCGACCTGGGCGCGGAGACGGCCGACGGTTTCCTGCCGGTCACCGAGCTGGGCTTCGGCACCGTCACCCACCGCCCGCCCGAGGACCTCGTCCGGCGGGCCGCCACCACGGCCGGGGCGCGCACCGGGGCCGTGCTCACCGTCTCGACCGTCACCGGCACCGCCGCCGGCGCCGCCGCGCTGCGCGAACGCCACCCGGGGGCCCTCGCCGAGGCCATGGAGGGCTTCGGGGTCGCCGAGGCGGCGGTCGCCCTGCACGGCACGCCCGTCATGGAGATACGCGCGATCTCCAACCCCGTGGGCCCCCGTGACCGGGCCGCCTGGCGCATCGGCGAGGCCCTGGCCGCGCTGACCGAGGGCTTCGGGAAGCTCGCACCCGTCCTGACGAGTTGGAAAACGGCATGAGTCTCCAGATCGCGTACTCCCCCTGCCCGAACGACACCTTCGTCTTCGACGCCCTCGCGCACGGCCGGGTGCCCGGCGCGCCCGCCCTGGACGTCACCTTCGCCGACATCGACATCACCAACGGCATGGCCGAGCGCGGCGAGCACGACGTGCTGAAGGTGTCCTACGCGGTGCTGCCGTACGTCCTCGACACGTACGCCCTGCTGCCCTGCGGCGGCGCGCTCGGCCGGGGCTGCGGCCCGCTGGTCCTCACCCGCGAGGCCGCGACCGGGGGCGCCTCCGCGCTCGGCGACGGGGGACTGACGGGCCGTACGGTCGCGGTGCCGAGCGAGCGGTCGACGGCATACCTGCTGTTCCGGCTGTGGGCGGCGGACACCGTGCCCGGCGGCGTGGGCGAGATCGTGGTGATGCCGTTCCACGAGATCATGCCGGCCGTGCGCGACGGCAAGGTCGACGCGGGCCTGGTCATCCACGAGGCCCGCTTCACGTACCGGAACTACGGGCTGCACAAGCTCGCCGACATGGGCGAGCACTGGGAGGCCACCACGGGTCTGCCGATCCCGCTGGGCGCGATCATCGCCAAGCGCTCCCTCGGCGAGGAGACCCTGCGGCGGCTCGCGGACGCGATCCGTACCTCCGTGCGGGCCGCCTGGGACGACCCCGAGGTCTCCCGCCCCTACGTCATGGAACACGCCCAGGAGATGGACCCGGCCGTCGCCGACCAGCACATCGGGCTGTACGTCAACGAGTTCACCGCGGCACTCGGCGAGGACGGCTACGCGGCCGTGCGCGGGCTGCTGACCCGCGCGGCGGCCGAGGGACTGCTGCCGCCCCTCGGCCCGGACGCGCTGGAGTTCCCGTAAGGGATACAGGGTTACAGGGATACGGGGCTCAGACGTCGAGCTGGTCGGCGACCGCTCGCAGCAGGCCGGCGACCTTCTTGCCGGCGACCTTGTCTGGGTAGCGGCCGCGCTCCAGCGTCTGGGTCACGTTCTCCAGGAGGGTCGTGAGGTCCTGGACGATGGAGGCCAGCTCGTCGGGCTTCTTGCGCTGGGCGGCCGCGACCGACGGGGTGGGCTCCAGGAGCGTCACCGACAGGGCCTGGTCGCCGCGCTGGCCGGCGACCACTCCGAACTCCACACGCTGTCCCGGCTTGAGCGCCTCGACTCCGGCGGGGAGAACCGAGGAATGGACGAAGACGTCCCCGCCGTCGTCACGGGAGAGAAAGCCGAAGCCCTTCTCGCTGTTGAACCACTTGACCTTGCCGGTAGGCACGTCTGTCCTCGTCCTCGTACTCGTCGGAAAACTGCTGCTTATAACGTCATGAGGCGGGTCGTCCCTGACCCGCCGGTACCAAGGCTAATGGTCCCGGGGCGGCTGACAAGACGTCGCCGGGTTGTTCCTTCGGGCTGGGAACTACCCTGGTCGGGTGCGTGACAAAACCCAAACGAATTCCGCCGTGCCCGGTGACGGACTGATCCGTGCCGGTGCAGTCGTGTTCTTCATCGGTGCCGTGGCCACTCTGGTCACAGTGGCCCCGTTCCTGCTGGGGACGACACCATTTCCGACGTACATGTTCGGACTGAGCATGCTCATGGGCGTCGGATTCCTCGTCGCCGGTGCCGGGGTGCTGCGTTCGGCCGCCGACGGGCGCCGCCGGGCGCGGGCCGACGCGGCGGGCTGACGCGGCTCGCCGACACGGCGGGCTGACGGGACGGCCGCGACGGGTGAGCCGGGGCGGCCGTGGTCTCGAACGGCTGTCGTCTCGGACGACCGAGCTCTCAGAGAGCCAGGTCTCGGACGGCTGACGTCTGGAGATGGCCCGTCAGCCAGGCCGGGAACTCCGTCAGGTCGCGCAGGACGACGTCGGCGCCCACCGCGTGCAGCTGCGCCTCGGTGAAGGGGCCGGTCGCCACGGTCACCGACAGTGCGCCGGCCGCGCGCGCCCCGCGCACGTCGCCCTCGTGGTCCCCGACGTACACCTGTGCGCCGTGCTCGCGCAACGCGCGCGCCTTCTGCTCGGCCCACAGGTCGCCGACCAGCGCGTCGGGCTCGATGCCCAGGTGATCCAGATGGAGCCGGGCGTTGGGCTCGTACTTCGCCGTGACCACGACGGAGCGGCCGCCGGCCCGCCCCACGGCGTCGACGGCCTCGCGGGCGCCGGGCAGCGCCGCCGTGCCGGTGATCGCGTGCGCCGGGTACATCGACCGGTACAGGTCGACCATCTCCGTCACGTGCTCCGCCGGGAACCAGTTCGCCAGCTCCTCCACGAGCGGCGGCCCCAGCCGGGTGACCGCCAGGTCCGCGTCGATGTACGTCCCGGTCC
This sequence comes from Streptomyces sp. NPDC048600, assembly GCF_055587025.1. Lineage (NCBI taxonomy): Bacteria > Bacillati > Actinomycetota > Actinomycetes > Kitasatosporales > Streptomycetaceae > Streptomyces > Streptomyces sp. NPDC048600. The sequence goes on from NZ_JBVJGZ010000021.1 coordinate 66,541, forward strand.
GCTCGGCCAGTGCCGTGTAGCAGGCGTGGATGCCGGGACGGGAGTCGATCAGGGTCATGTCGAGGTCGAAGCCGACGGTGAGCGCGGACGCGGTGGGGTAAGCCATACGGGCCATTGTGCCGGGGCCCGCACGGCCGGGGTCGCCGGTGCCCAGGGCCCGGACACACCCCGTCTCACCTGCTGCGCTGCGAGCGCCACACCAGGAACAGGGCCGAGGCGACAGCCGCGCCGCGCAGCACCCAGGGCCAGGTGCCGGACAGGGCGTCGCGCATCGCGTCCTCGGCGATCGGGTCGCCCCAGCGGCCGGTGTCGCGGCCCCACAGCCAGACCACTCCCGCGGCGACGGCGAGACCCGGCACGACGATCACCGCGCCCTTGATCTCCGCCTTGGTCAGCCGCCTCGACGCCCAGGCGATCAGCCAGCCCAGGGCCAGCGGCAGCAGGCTGCCGAGCACCGCGCCGGCCACGAGCAGCGCGGCGGCGCACAGCAGCAGGGGGTTGTTCCACTCCCGTACGGCGGGCATCCTCAGCCGCCGGGCGCGGGAGGCGTCCTCCTCGGCCGCCTCCTCCGTGTCCTCCTCCGGCTCGTCCCCGGGTTCCGCGTCCCCCTTGCCCTTCGCGTCCTTCGTGTCCTTCGGGGGCCGCTTGAGCAGTTCGGGGACGATCACGCCGCCGACGAAACCGGGGACGTCGTCGCCGGTGCCGAAGGGGCTGCTCTCCACCCGCCACCAGTCGGGCTGGAGGGTGCTGTCGCCGAGTTCGTCCGCGCCGGCGAGGTGGGGCGGCAGGGCGCCCTCGGAGCGTGGCCGGGGTACGGCGCCGCGCGGCCGGTCGTCGCCGTCGCGCTGCACGGGCACGGCCGCCGGGCCGGGGGTCCGGCCGCGGGTGCCGCCCGCCGCGGCGACGACCTCGTCGGGGGTGCCGATGCGGTCGAGGATGCGGCGGACCGCGGCCGGGGTGTCCACGGCCGACTTCGCGCGGCGGCGGTCGATCTCGTCGCGCAGGGCCGATACGAGGCGCATGCGTTCGGAGGAGGGCAGCTGGCTCTGGTGAGCGACGTCTCCGACGCGGCTCAGATACTCGTAGACGACCTGGTCGCTCTCGATCCCCACGAAGTCCCCTCCGGGGCGGCAGTGTTGGTAACCCCGTCGGGGACGAAGGTACCGCGCGGGGCGGGTGCGGTGGTCTGTGGCGGGGGTTGGGGGGTGGTTCTCGCGCAGTTCCCCGCGCCCCTGAGGATTGCGCAGTTCCTCGCGCCCCTGGGGTGGGATCCCGCTCGTCCTCGGGTGCCGGTCGCCTGTGGCTGGTCGCGCAGTTCCCCGCGCCCCCAAAAGACTGCGCAGTTTCCCGCGCCCCTGAAAGATCGCGCCTGGCCGCGGGCAGGCGTGCCGCTGGGGCGGCACGGGTGGGCGCGGCGGCACCCGAGGACTCGGCTGTCGTGCGACGCCCCGTGCCTGCGCGGCGGAGCCGCATGTCGGTGCCGGGGTGCGGGCAGGCTCGCCGCAGGGCGGTCGGGGAGAAACCCGGTCTCGGGTCGTGTCTCCGTGTCGTACCCAACCGCTACCGTGGGTCAGATGAGCACCGAGGCCACGGCTCCACGGTCCCTCGCGGAGGCGCTTCGCGGCAGGGACGACACCTCGCTGGCGGCGCTGTTGCGCAGCCGCCCCGACCTCATCACGCCCGTCCCCACGGACCTGACGCAGCTGGCGACCAGGGCCGGTACGCGCGCGTCCGTCGTCAGGGCGCTGGAGCGGCTGGACCGGTTCGCGCTGCAGACGGCGGAGGCACTGGCCGTGGCCGGGGACCCGGCGTCGTACGGCGAACTGCTGGGGCTGATGGCGGGCGACGACGGCGACCAGGTCGTCGGGGCGGCGCTGCCGCAGGCGCTCGGCACGCTGCGGGAGCAGGCCCTGGTGTGGGGCGGCGACGACCGGCTGCGGCTGGTGCGCACCGCCCGCGAGCTGCTCGTGCCCTCCCCGCAGCACCCGTCCCCGACGGGCCTCGGCCCGAGCGTGCGGGAGGCGACGGCCGGTATGTCGCCGGGACGGATCCAGGAGATCGTCACCACCGCCGGGCTGCCCACCACGCACGACCCCGTGTCGGCGGCCGACGCGCTGAGCGGCCTGTTCAAGGACCGCGAACGGCTCGCGGCCCTGCTCGGCGAGGCCCCGAAGGACTCCGTCGAGGTGCTGGAACGGCTCGTGTGGGGGCCGCCGTACGGGCAGGTCACCGCCGATCCGGCGGCCCGGCTGCGCTGGCTGCTGGACCGCGGGCTGCTGCTGCCGACCTCCCCGGGCACGGTCGTGCTCCCCCGCGAGGTCGCCCTCGCGCTGCGCGGCGGACGCGCCCACCGGGTCGTGGAGCCGGCGCCGCCCGCGGTCGCCGCGGCGGCCACGCACGCGCCGAAGGTGGTGGACACGACCGCGGCCGGGCAGGCGTTCACCACGCTGGCGACGGTCGAGGAGCTGCTGAAGGACTGGGACGAGGGCGGCCCCGCGGTGATGCGGGCCGGCGGACTGAGCGTGCGCGACCTCAAGCGGACCGCCGTGGCGCTGGACGTGTCCGAACCGGTCGCCGCGTTCTGGGTGGAACTGGCCTACGCCGCGGGCCTGATCGCCTCCGACGGCGAGGCCGACGAGCGCTACGCCGCCACCCCCGGCTACGACGAGTGGCTGGAGCGCCCCGTCGCCGAGCGCTGGGCGCACCTCGCCGAGACGTGGCTGACGGCGACCCGCGCCTCGGGCGTGGTCGGCGGCCGGGACGCGAAGGACCGCCCGCTGTCGGCGCTGGGCCCGGGGCTGGACCGTTCCGCCGCCCCCGAGGTGCGCCACCGGGTGCTGGCCCTGCTGGCCGGGCTGCCGGAGGGCGCGGCCGCGGACGCCGAGTCGGTGCTGGCCCGGCTGCACTGGGAGCGGCCGCTGCGCGGCGGCCGGCGCGGCGAGGACGATCTGCGCACCCGGCTCGCCCGCTGGACCCTGACCGAGGCGGAACTGCTCGGCGTGACCGGGCGCGGCGCGCTGTCCTCGCAGGGCCGCGCCCTGCTCGCGCTGCCCTCGGCGGCGGAGAGACGGGCTCCCGAGGGACCCGGCGACCGACTGCCCGTGCATCACCGCACCGCCCCCGCCGAGCCGCTCTCGCCCGCCGAACAGGCCGTCGCCTCCGCGGCCGCCGCCCGGCTGCTCGCGCCGCTGCTGCCCGAACCGCTGGACCATGTGCTGCTCCAGGCCGACCTGACGGCGGTGGCACCGGGCCCGCTCCAGCGGCCGCTGGCCGACATGCTGGGTGTGCTCGCCGATGTGGAGTCCAAGGGCGGCGCGACCGTCTACCGCTTCACACCGGGCTCGGTGCGGCGCGCCCTGGACGCCGGGCGCAGCGCCTCCGACCTGCACGCCTTCCTCTCCGCGCACTCCCGTACGCCGGTGCCGCAGCCGCTCGCCTATCTGATCGACGACGTGGCCCGCCGGCACGGGCATCTGCGGGTGGGCGCGGCCTCGGCGTATGTCCGCTGCGACGACGACGGCGTGCTGAACGAGATCCTCGCCGACAAGCGCGCGGCCGGACTGCGGCTGCGCCGCCTCGCGCCGACCGTGCTGGCCGCGCAGACCGACCCGGCGGGCCTGCTGGAGGGGCTGCGCGCGATGGGCTTCGCCCCGGCGGCCGAGTCCGCGGAGGGCGATGTGGTGATCACCCGCGCGCACGCCCACCGCACTCCGCCGCGCACCGCCCCCGAGCCGGTGCCGGAAGGGCCGCCGGCCCCGGACGCCACACTGCTGACCGCGGCGATCCGCGCGATCCGGGCGGGCGACCTGGCCTCCACCGCCCCGCGCAAGGCGGCCGACAGCGCCCCGCTCGCGGCGGGTGAGCTGCCCCGCACCTCCTCCGCCGAGACCCTCGCGACCATGCAGGCCGCCGTCCTGACCGGCCAGTCCCTGTGGATCGGCTACGTCAACGCCGAGGGCTCCGCCAGCCAGCGGGTCATCGCCCCGGTCCGCGTCGAGGGCGGCTTCGTCACGGCGTACGACCACACCGCCGACGAGGTCCGCACGTATCCGCTGCACCGGATCACGGGAGTCGCCGAACTCGCGGACGACTGAGGAGCGTCCGCGCGGCAGGCGGGGAGCGGGGCACCGGGCTCCCCTCCCGCGGGTTCGCCGACGGCCCGCCCACTTCGGCGGGCCGTGCGGCACACTGGAGGTTTGGCCCGCGTGGAAGGGATGGACGCACACGTGAACGGACCGCTGATCGTCCAGTCGGACAAGACTCTGCTCCTGGAAGTCGACCACGAGCAGGCGGACGACTGCCGCCGGGCCATCGCGCCGTTCGCGGAGCTGGAGCGGGCGCCCGAGCACATCCACACCTACCGGGTCACCCCGCTGGGCCTGTGGAACGCGCGCGCCGCCGGGCACGACGCCGAGCAGGTCGTGGACGCGCTGGTGCAGTACAGCCGCTATCCCGTGCCGCACGCGCTGCTGGTGGACATCGCCGAGACGATGGACCGCTACGGACGGCTCAGCCTGCTCAAGCACCCCGCGCACGGGCTGGTCCTCACCAGCACCGACCGGCCGGTGCTGGAGGAGGTGCTGCGCTCCAAGCGGATCGCCCCGCTGGTGGGCGCGCGTATCGACCCCGACACCGTCGCCGTGCACCCCTCCGAGCGCGGGCAGATCAAGCAGACGCTGCTCAAGCTGGGCTGGCCGGCCGAGGACCTCGCCGGGTACGTGGACGGCGAGGCGCACCCGATCGACCTGGACGAGAACGGCTGGGCGCTGCGGCCCTACCAGCGGCAGGCCGTGGAGAACTTCTGGCACGGCGGCAGCGGTGTCGTCGTCCTGCCCTGCGGCGCCGGGAAGACGCTGGTCGGCGCCGGGGCCATGGCCGAGGCCAAGTCGACGACGCTGATCCTCGTCACCAACACCGTCTCGGCCCGGCAGTGGAAGCACGAGCTGGTGAAGCGGACCTCGCTGACCGAGGACGAGATCGGCGAGTACAGCGGCACCCGCAAGGAGATCCGCCCGGTCACCATCGCCACCTACCAGGTGCTGACGACCCGGCGGAAGGGCGTCTACCCGCACCTGGAGCTGTTCGACTCCCGGGACTGGGGGCTGATCCTCTACGACGAGGTGCATCTGCTGCCCGCGCCGGTCTTCAAGTTCACCGCCGACCTCCAGGCGCGCAGGCGGCTGGGTCTGACGGCGACCCTCGTGCGCGAGGACGGCCGCGAGTCGGACGTGTTCTCGCTGATCGGGCCCAAGCGGTTCGACGCGCCGTGGAAGGAGATCGAGGCGCAGGGGTACATCGCGCCCGCCGACTGCGTCGAGGTGCGGGTGAACCTGACCGACTCCGAGCGGCTGGCCTACGCGACCGCGGAGGCCGAGGAGAAGTACCGGTTCTGTGCGACGACCGCGACCAAGCGGAAGGTGACCGAGGCGATCGTGCGCCGGTTCGTCGGGCAGCAGATCCTGGTCATCGGGCAGTACATCGACCAGCTCGACGAGCTGGGAGAGCATCTGAACGCGCCGGTGATCAAGGGCGAGACCTCCAACGCGCAGCGCGAGAAGCTCTTCGACGCCTTCCGGGAGGGCGAGATCAGCGTGCTGGTGGTGTCGAAGGTGGCGAACTTCTCCATCGACCTGCCGGAGGCCACGGTCGCCATCCAGGTGTCGGGCACCTTCGGGTCGCGCCAGGAGGAGGCCCAGCGTCTCGGCCGGGTGCTGCGGCCCAAGGCGGACGGCCATCAGGCGCACTTCTACTCGGTCGTCGCCCGCGACACCATCGACCAGGACTTCGCCGCGCACCGGCAGCGGTTCCTGGCCGAGCAGGGGTACGCGTACCGGATCATGGACGCGGACGAGCTGCTCGCGGAGAGCTGAAGGGGCTTCCCGGGGCTAGCGCCGGCGGACTCCGGCCTCCTCGCCGTACTCCCCCAGCAGCACCACGTCCACGGCGGCGCCCACGAACACGCGTATCGCGTGCAGGGTGTCGCCGAGGCGGTGCTGCCGGTGGGTACCGGTCTGGAAGGCGGTCGCTCCGGAGGGGATGACGGGGGCTGGGTGGATGGTCGCTGCGCTCATGTCTCCATGGTGCGGTTTCCGACATAAAGCGGGCATCGGTCCCCGGGCGGAACCGCCCTCTGGCCCACCTCCCCCCGTGGACGGACCCCGTCCCCCGGGAGATGGGCGGGACCTCCCCTAGGGGCCCCGCGCCGGGCAGCGTTTTCGTGTGCGGGCCGCCGGTGGCTGGTAGCGCAGTTCCCCGCGCCCCTTTCTCGGGGGCGCGGGGAACTGCGCGAGCAACCACAACGCACCCGCACGCACACACGCAGACGAGCCACCCCGCTTCTCAGGGGCGCGGGGAACTGCGCGAACAGCCACGACGCACCCGCACGCACACACGCGCACGAGCCACGCAGCTCCTCAAGGGGCGCGGGGAACTGCGCGACAAGCCACAACGGACCCGCAGCCGTCCCCCTCGCGGAAAACGACTGGCACCCCCACCCCCGCCCCGCCTAGACTCTCCGCTCTTGCCCGCCCCCTGGAGGGGCACGGCCCTCCCGCCTCCCCACGGAGCGCGGCCACCCGGACGGAAACCGGGCGGCACCCCGCAACCAGCAGCCAGCAGGTCACCCGGAGGCACCCCCTTGTCCACGCCCACCGCCGACCCCCTGACCCGAGAGCGCTCCCACCTCGCCTCCTCCCGCGCCGCCCTGCGCGCCATGCGCGAGGACGTGGAGTCCCTGGACATCAGCGACGTCACCGCGAACTGGGTCAACGCCGAGGTCCTGGCCCGCCAGATCGAGGACCGCATCAAGGCACTGGCCGACCTCAGCGACACCCCCCTCTTCTTCGGCCGCCTCGACTATCTGCACGCCCCGGGCGCGGACCGGGCCGAGGGCGCGGAGGGCGAGCGCTTCTACATCGGACGGCGGCACGTCCACGACGCCGGCGGCGACCCGATGGTCATCGACTGGCGCGCCCCCGTCTCGCAGCCGTTCTACCGCGCCTCCAAGAAGGACCCGATGGACGTCGGCCTGCGCCGCCGCTTCGGCTACACCGGCGGCGACCTCACGGCGTACGAGGACGAACGGCTGTCCGACCCGGCGGAGGTCGCCCGCACCAGCAAGCTGCTCCAGCGGGAGATCGAGCGCCCGCGCGTCGGCCCGATGCGGGACATCGTGGCGACGATCCAGCCCGAGCAGGACGAGATCGTCCGCTCCGGCCTCGGGGGCACGGTCTGCGTGCAGGGCGGCCCCGGCACCGGGAAGACCGCGGTCGGCCTGCACCGGGTCGCCTACCTCCTCTACGCGCACCGCGAGCGGCTGGCCCGCACCGGCACCCTCGTCATCGGGCCGAACAAGTCCTTCCTCCACTACATCGAGCAAGTCCTCCCCGCCCTAGGCGAGCTGACCGTCCGTCAGGCCACCGTCGACGACCTGGTCGCCCATGTGGAGGTGCGCGGCACCGACGAGGCGGCCGCCGCGGTCGTCAAGGGCGACGCGAGGATGGCGCAGGTGCTGCGCCGGGCGGTGTACGCGCAGGTCACGATGCCCACCGAGCCGGTCGTCGTGGTCCGCGGCTCCCGGCGCTGGCGCGTCCCCGCCTACGAACTGGAGGACATCGTCCGCGAGCTGCTGGACCGCGGTCTGCGCTACGGCGCCGCGCGCGAGGCCCTGCCGCAGCGGATCGCGCACGCGGTGCTGGTGCAGATGGAACGGTCCGGCGAGGCCCCGGACGACCGTGTGCAGGACGCGGTGGCCCGCAACAGCGCGGTCAAGGCAGCCGTGAAGGCGCTCTGGCCCCCCGTGGACCCGGCCAAGCTGGTGCTGCGCCTGCTCACGGACGCCGACTTCCTCGCCGAGCACGCCGAGGGGCTGCTCACGGAGGAGGAGCGCAAGACGATCCTGTGGGCGAAGCCGGTGCGCTCGGTGAAGTCGGCGAAGTGGTCCGCGGCCGACGCGGTGCTGATCGACGAGACCGCCGACCTGGTGGACCGCACGCCGTCGCTCGGACATGTCGTACTGGACGAGGCGCAGGACCTGTCGCCGATGCAGTACCGCGCGGTGGGGCGCCGCTGCACGACCGGTTCCGCGACCGTGCTGGGCGACCTCGCGCAGGGAACGACGCCGTGGGCGACCCGGAGCTGGGAAGAGGCGCTGGAGCATCTCGGCAAGTCCGACGCGGTGGTCGAGGAGCTGACCGCCGGTTTCCGGGTGCCGACGGATGTGATCACCTACGCCTCCCGGCTCCTCACGCACATCGCGCCCGGTCTGACGCCCGTCGCCTCCGTCCGGGAGAACCCGGGCTCCTTCGAGGTGCGCGGGGTCGGCGGGGACACGGAGGTGATCGCCGCCGTGCGGGAGTCTCTGCGGCGGGAGGGGTCGATCGGGCTCATCGCCGCGGACGCGCGGGCCGCCGCGCTGGCGGAGGCGCTGGGTGAGGCGGGGATCGGCTATCTCGATCCCGGTGAGGAGACGACCCCCGACACGCGGCTCACGCTCGTGCCGGCGTCGCTGGCGAAGGGTCTGGAGTACGACTACGTCGTCCTGGACGAGCCGCAGGCCGTGGTCGACGGCGAGCCGGACGAGCGGACGGGGCTGCGCCGCCTGTACGTCGCCCTCACCCGCGCGGTCTCCGGCCTGACCGTAACCCACGCATCCCCCCTACCCCCGGCCCTCCGCTAGCCGGACGGGCAACGCCCCCTCCCACGAACGGTGACGGTCATCCTCAGAGCGCAGGCCACCCCTGGCCGATCGCACAGTTCCCTGCGCCCCTGAGTTCCGGATCCACCCACGAACCGTGACGGTCGTCGACAAAGTGCAGGCCGTCTCCGGCTGGTCGCGCAGTTCCCCGCGCCCCTGAAAACCGCCCCCGCCCTAAAGGGGCGCGAGGAACTGCGCAATCTCTTAGGGGCGCGGGGAACTGCGCAATCGTTCAGGGGCGCGAGGAACTGCGCAATCTTTGAGGGGCCCGGGGAACTGCGCGAACAGCCACAACGGACCCGCACAGACCCACCGGCCTCTTAAGGGGCGCGGGGAACTGCGCGAACAGCCACAGCGGACCTGCAGTGACTCACGGTCTCAAAGGGGCGCGGGGAACTGCGCGGACGGGAGCCGACGGACGGGCCCGGTCACAGCCCCCCGTCCAACGCCCGGCGCCACTCCGCGACCGAGGCGACGGACACCGGCCCGGCCCAGCCCACAGGGCGAGCCGCCCCACCGATGTGGAACCCGTCGATCCCCGCCTCCAACAACCGCGGCACATGCTCCAGCCGCAACCCACCCCCGACCAGAATCTGCTGCTCGTACCCCGGCTCCCCCCGCCGCACCGCCTCGGAGAGCAACGTCGGCAGCCCGTCGTCGACCCCACCCGCCGCCCCCGCGGTGAGATACGTGTCGAGCCCCGGCACCCCGTCGAGCTGCTTGCGCAGGGCGTCCCGGTCGGCGGCCCGGTCGATCGCCCGGTGGAAGGTCCACGAGCAGCCGGACAACTCGGCGACGACCCGCTCGACCGCGTACATGTCGACCTCGCCGTGCGCGTCGAGGAAGCCGAGGACGAACTCCGTCGCTCCGGCGCCCTTCATCTCGTGCACGGCGTCGACCAGCCGGTCGACCTCCCCCGCGGCGAACCCGTCCGCGAGCCGCAGCATCACGCGCAGCGGAATGTCGACGGCGGCGCGGATCGCGGCGACGGTGCCGGACCGCGGGGTGAGCCCGTCGGCCGCCATGTCGGTGACCAGCTCCAGCCGGTCCGCGCCTCCGGCCTGGGCGGCGACCGCGTCCTCGGCGTCGAGGGCGATCACCTCCAGGACTGCACGCGTGCTCATACGACCCCTTCCGTCGGTGTTCCCCTGGAGCGACTACAGGTCTAGTCCAATCTCAGGGTACGTCGGGAAGGCACCGCCCCGCGAGATCGCACCTCGGCCGAAGATTGACGAGTTCGGCCACCCCCCAAGCCGCCCCGAACACGGCCGAGCCGGGGCAGGCCGGTCCCAGGTCGCGCGAGACCGGTCCCAGGTCGCGGGAGAATGGCCGCATGGCCGATCCCGACGTCCTGCGCGCCCGCTTCGCCCGTGCCCTGGAGGCCGCCCGCGGCCTCACCGAGGGCCCCGACCCGACGCCGTACGCCGACAACCTGCTGGCCCGCTGGCAGGAGCCGCAGCGGCACTACCACACGCTCGCGCATCTGGCGGCGGTCCTCGACCACGTCGACACGCTGGAGAGATACGCGACGGACGCGGACACCGTACGGCTGGCCGCCTGGTTCCACGACGCCGTCTACCTGCCGGACCGTTCCGAGAACGAGGAGCGGTCGGCCCGCCTCGCCGAGCTCGCCCTCGCGGAGGCCGGGGTGCCGGAGGAGAGGACGGCGGAAGTGGCCCGGCTGGTGCGGCTGACCGTCACCCACGACCCGGGCGAGGACGACTTCGACGGGCAGGTGCTGTGCGACGCGGACCTCGCGGTGCTGGCCGCGCCGCCGTCGGCGTACGCCGCGTACACGGCGGCCGTGCGCGAGGAGTACCACTTCGTGCCGAACGACGCGTTCCGCGCGGGCCGTTCGGACATTCTGCGCCAACTCCTGGGCCTGCCGAGGCTGTTCCGTACCCCGTACGGCGAACGCCACTGGGAGGCGACCGCCCGCTACAACCTGCGGGCCGAGCTCGAAATGCTGTCGACCTGAGGTCGCCCGCGGCCTAGCCTGCCCGCATGCGATTCATGGGTGCGGAACGAGTGGAACAGGCCGCCGAGAGCTGCGCGACACTGCTGCGGACGGTGGCCGACGATGACTGGGAGAACACCAAGGCCGGTGGCCTGGAGTGGAGTTGCCGGTTCACCGCCACGCACATCGCGAGCGACTTCATCGGCTACGCGAGCAACCTCGCCGGCCGGGCGCAGTCGTCGTACGTACCCTTCGACATCACCGTCGACGGCGACGAGAACGGCAACTACCGCGCCGACAACGCGGGCCTGATCCATGTCGTCACGACGATGGGCGCCCTGTTCGCCGCGACCCTGCGCACCACCTCGCGCGAGGTGCGCGCCTTCCACCCGTACCCCTTCCGCAGCGCGAACCGCGACGGCTTCGCCGCGATGGGCATCGCCGAGGCGCTGCTGCACACCCATGACATCGCCCAGGGCTTCGGCGTGCCCTACGAGGCACCGGCCGAGCTCGCCGAGTACGTCCTCACCACGATCTTCCCCTCCGTCCAGCCCGGCCCCGCCCCCTGGCCGACCCTGCTGTGGGCCACGGGCCGCGGCGAACTGCCCGGCCGCGCCCGGGTCACGGACTGGCGCTGGTCCAACAACCTGGTCCTGCCCACCGAGCACCTCACCCTCGAAGGCGTCACCCCGGCCGCCGCGGCCGACCTCCAGGCGGGCGGCGACGGCGGCTTCGACTGGGTCGAGGACGGCCCCTTCGACGGCACCCGGGTCGCGTCCGGGATGATGTTCAAGGCGTACGAAGCCGGGGTGCACCGACCGGAGTTCGGGGTGTACGTCCTGGTCCGGCGCGAGGACGGCCGCGCGATCGGCGGCATGGGCTTCCACGGCTCGCCCGACGGGGACGGCCGTGTGGAGGTCGGCTACGACCTCGCCGAGTCCGCCCGCGGCCGGGGCCACGCCACCGAGGCGCTGCGCGCGCTGGCGGAGTGGGCCCTGGCCCGCGAGGACGTCACCTCGGTGTTCGCGACGATCGAGCGCGACAACCTGCCGTCGCAGGCGGTCGTCACCCGCAGCGGCTTCACGCCGGTCGGCGGGACGGGCGAGCACGGGGAGATGCTGGCGTACGAGCGCCGCGACTGACGCCCGGCCCGTACCCGCGACTCACCGCGGTCTCAGACGCTCCGCCTCTTGCGCCGGCGCAGCCCGGCGCCGTGCAGCAGCCGCACCACCTCGCGGCTGCTGACCTCCACGGCACCGGCCCGCACCGCGTCGGGGTAGCGATGCGCCGGGATGTCGTAGTGATCGCGCTCGAAGGCCCGGCGCGGCACGCCCAACCGGTCGGCGAAGAGATGCAGTTCGTCGTAGGAGACGTCACTGACCAGGTGGGACCAGAGGCGGCCGTGTCCCGGCCACGCGGGCGGGTCGATGTAGACGGTCACGAGGGCGACGGCCCGCCCGCGGCACCCAGCGAGCCCAGGGAGGCCACCCGCACGCCCGCCTTGTGGCAGACCCAGTGCGGATCGGGCCCCAGTTCGGGCTCCACGTCGAGCGCGTGCGGGTCGCCGGAGCCGCACACCGGGCACAGCGGCCATCGCCCGTACCGCTCCAGCAGCGCGTCCTGCACGTCCTGCGCGATCAGCCCGGCCACGTACTCGGCGCCCTGCGGCCACTGTTCGACCCACCAGCGCCGCTCGGTGACGGACTCCTCGACGAGCGAGACCACGTCGGCCTCGGCCACCCGGCCCGCGACGAGATCGGCCAGCACGAGTGCGCGTGCCGTGTGCAGGGCCTGTTCCTGCGGACCAATGGCTTCCATGCTCCCATTGTGCGCACTCTTGACCGGGGCCTGAGCCGAAAATATCTTTCATGGGTGACCAGGAATGTGAAGGAAACTTTCGCAGCAGCCGGCGCGGGCCCCGAGACCCCGCCCGCCCCGGCCGCCCTCGCCGCCAAGGTGCGCACCCTCGCCCCCTCGATGACCCGTTCCATGCAGCGCGTCGCCGAGGCCGTCGCGAGCGACCCGGCCGGCTGCGCCGCCCTCACGGTCACCGGCCTCGCCGAACTGACCGGCACGAGCGAGGCGACCGTCGTACGCACCGCCCGCCTCCTCGGCTACCCCGGCTACCGCGATCTGCGCCTGGCCCTGGCCGGCCTCGCCGCGCAGCAGCAGTCCGGGCGCGCCCCGTCCATCACCACCGACATCGCGGTCGACGACCCGCTCTCCGACGTCGTCGCCAAACTGGCCTACGAGGAACAGCAGACCCTCGCCGACACCGCCGCCGCCCTCGACACGGTCCAGCTGGGCGCGGCGGTCGCGGCGGCCGCCACCGCCCGCCGCATCGACGTCTACGGCATCGGCGCCTCCGGCCTGGTCGCCCAGGACCTCACCCAGAAGCTGCTGCGCATAGGCCTCATAGCCCACGCCCACAGCGATCCGCACCTCGCGGTGACCAACGCCGTGCAACTGCGGGCGAAGGACGTGGCGATCGCCATCACCCACTCGGGCTCCACGGGCGATGTCATCGAGCCGCTGCGGGTCGCCTTCGAGCACGGCGCCACCACGGTCGCGATCACCGGCCGCCCGGACTCCCCGGTCACGCAGTACGCCGACCACGTACTGACCACCTCGACCTCCCGCGAGACCGAACTGCGCCCCGCCGCCATGTCCTCCCGCACCAGCCAACTCCTGGTCGTGGACTGCCTGTTCGTCGGCGTAGCCCAACGCACCTACGAAACAGCCGCCCCGGCCCTGGCAGCCTCCTACGAGGCCCTCGCCCACCGCCACCGCCGCTGACCCCCGAGTCTCTGAGGGGCGCGCAGTCCTTTGGGGGCGCGAGGAACTGCGCAACCTTTCAGGGGCGCGAGGAACTGCGCAACGCTTTTAAGGGGCGCGGGGAACTGCGCAAACCAGGGCCACGAGGAACCGCGCAATCTTCAGGAGGCGTTGGGAAACGCGCAAAAAGGGGCGCGGGGAACTGCGCGAAGAGGGGCGCGGGGAACTGCGCAAACACCCCCACCACCCACCACCCGCACCCGACCACCCCGACCCGCACCACCCCACCGCACCCCCCAAGCCGCCCACCCCAAACAACCCACGGCCTGCAACCGAAGAGAGCCGCACGCCATGACCACCCCCCAAGAACTCCGCACCACCCTGGAAACCCTCGGCACCGAAGCCTTCCGCCAGGACCTCGCCGAGATCGACCAGCTCCCCACCCTCGACATCGCCCGCCTCATGAACACCGGCGACACATCCGTACCCGCCGCCGTATCCGCCCGCCTCCCCGAGATCGCCACCGCCGTAGACGCCATCACCCGCCGGATGGCGACCGGCGGCCGCCTGGTCTACGCCGGCGCCGGAACCGCCGGCCGCCTCGGTGTCCTGGACGCCTCCGAGTGCCCGCCCACCTTCAACACCGCCCCCGGCCAGGTCGTCGGCCTGATCGCGGGCGGCCCGCAGGCGATGGTGACCTCGGTGGAGGGCGCGGAGGACTCCGAGGACCTGGCGCGCGCGGACCTGGACGCCCTCGCACTGACCCCCGCCGACACGGTGATCGGCGTCTCGGCCTCCGGCCGCACCCCCTACGCCGTGGGAGCGGTGGCCCACGCACGGTCCCTGGGCGCACTGACCGTCGGCCTGTCCTGCAACGCGGGCAGCGCGCTCGGGGCCGCGGCCGAGCACCGCATCGAGATCGCCACCGGCCCGGAACTGGTGACCGGCTCCACCCGGCTGAAGGCCGGCACCGCGCAGAAGCTCGTCCTCAACATGATCTCGACGATCACGATGATCCGGCTGGGCAAGACGTACGGGAACCTGATGGTCGACGTACGCGCCTCCAACGACAAGCTGCGCGCCCGCTCCCGCCGCATCGTCGCGCTGGCCACCGGCGCGGCCGACGAGGAGATCGAGACGGCGCTCGCGGCGACCGACGGCGAGGTCAAGGACGCGATCCTCACCATCCTGGCCGACGTGGACGGCCCAACCGCCGCCCGCCTTCTGGAGGAGTCCGGCGGCCATCTGCGCGCCGCGCTGGCAGCCGCCGCGAAGTGACCGCACGCTCGGGGCATGCGCCCCAGCCCGGACGAACCCCGCGCGGACACCCCGCACGCCACGGCCGCCGCCCTCCTCCCCCTGGTCGGCGGCCCTGCCAACGTCACCTCCGTCGCCCACTGCATGACCCGCCTGCGCCTGGGCCTGGCCGACCTCTCCCTCGTCGACGAGGAACGGGTGCGCGCGCTGCCGGCCGTCCTCGGGGTCGTGTCCGACGACACGTACCAGGTCGTGCTGGGTCCGGGCGTGGTCGGCCGGGTGACGGCGGCGTTCGAGGAACTGCTCGCCACCGAGAACGAGAACAAGGACGAGGACGCCGAGGTCGGCACGGCCGCCCGGCTGGCCGCCCACGGCGCGGAGCTCAAGGCTGAGCAGCGCCGGCGCAACGCCACCCCGCTGAAGCTCGCCCTGCGCCGCGTGGCGAACATCTTCGTCCCCCTGATCCCGGCCCTGATCGGCTGCGGCGTCCTCGCCGGCATCAACGGGCTGCTGGTCAACGCCGGCCGGCTGCCCGGCCTCACCCCCGCCCTCGCGGCGATCGCGTCGGGCTTCATGGCGCTGATCGCGGTGTTCGTCGGCCACAACACGGCGAAGGAGTTCGGCGGTACGCCCGTGCTCGGCGGCGCGGTCGCGGCGGTGGTCGTCTACCCGGGCGTGGCGAAGGTGACGGCGTTCGGCCTGGCCCTCTCCCCCGGCCAGGGCGGTGTCCTCGGCGCCCTGGGCGCGGCCCTGCTGGGCACGTACGTCGAGAAGTGGTGCCACCGCCATGTCCCGCCGACGCTCGACGTGCTGCTCACCCCCGCCCTGACCGTGCTGGTCGCGGGACTGGCCACGCTGTACGGCCTGATGTACGTGGCCGGCGAGATCTCCACGGCCATCGGCACGGCGGCGGACTGGCTGCTCTCCACGACCGGCGCGTTCGCGGGCCTGGTGCTGGGCGGACTGTTCCTGCCGCTGGTGATGCTGGGACTGCACCAGGCCCTCATCCCCATCCACACCACGCTCATCGAACAGCAGGGCTACACGGTCCTGCTCCCCGTCCTGGCCATGGCGGGCGCGGGCCAGGTGGGCGCGGCGACGGCGGTGTACGTCCGCCGCCGCCACGACACCTCCCTGCGTACGACGATCAGGTCGGCCCTGCCCGCCGGGCTGCTCGGCGTCGGTGAGCCGCTGATCTACGGTGTCTCGCTGCCCCTGGGCCGTCCCTTCCTCACCGCCTGCGCGGGCGGCGCGGCCGGCGGCGCCTTCATCGGCTTCTTCGCGATGCTCGGCCACCAGGTCGGCGCGACGGCGATCGGCCCGTCGGGCTGGGCCCTGTTCCCGCTGCTGGCGGGCAGCCGGAGCCTGCTGACGACGACCGCGATCTACGCGGGCGGCCTGGTCACGGGCTACGCGGTCGGCTTCGCGGCGACCTGGGCGTTCGGCGGCCTGGGCGGCCCGGACGAGGACGAGGAGACAGACGCCGGCCGGACCGAGCGGGCCGTGGCGGCCGGCCGGGCGGACGCCACGGCCGGCTGAACGACCCCCGTCACTCCCTCCGCCGCTGCCCCGTCACTTCCGCCAGAACAGATGGTGCGTGACCCCGCTCGGGCTGGGCACCACGTCGAGACGGAAGCGGTCGAGCAGCTCGTCCGGGGAGTGCCACAGCCGTACCCCGGAGCCGAGCTTCACCGGGGAGACCACGACATGCAGGGTGTCGACGAGATCGGCGTCGAGGAACTCACGGATCGTCGTGGTGCCGCCGCCGAGGCGGACGTCCTTGCCTCCGGCGGCCTCGCGGGCCTGCCCGAGAACCGTCGCGGGGTCGGCGTCGACGAAGTGGAACGTGGTGTCGGAGAGCGTGAACGAGGGGCGGGGGTGGTGGGTCAGGACGAAGACGGGGGTGTGGAACGGGGGCTCGTCGCCCCACCAGCCCTGCCAGGTGTGGTCCTGCCAGGGCCCGCGCTGAGGGCCGAACTTGTTGCGGCCCATGATCTCGGCCCCGATGTTGCGGTCGTAGTCACGGGTGAAGTAGTCGTCGAGGCCCCTGCTGCCGCCGGGTTCGGTGCGGTGGGGCCAGCTCGCGGTGGCTCCCGCCCAGGCGAACAGTTCGCCGGGGTCGGCGTGGCCGAACGGCCGCTCCAGACTCTGGCCCTCACCGGCACCGAAGCCGTCGCTCGACACACAGAAGTTCTGGACTCTCAGCAGCTGACTCACGGGGTCTCCTCCTGGCTGGGCCGACAGGAGGATGACTGCCCGAACGGACGAAACTCATCGCCCGCCCGAAGCCCGACCACACGAACGCACCCCACACCCGCATCGCGCCCACGCCCCGACACGTTCCCCACGACAGCGCCTACCCTGGGACACCATGAACCACGCCCAGCTCACCGCTCTCGGCCGTGCCCTGCGTCTGCTCGGGGAGCACGGGGAGACGCTGACCACCGAGACGGCCGACGGCAAGCTGCGGGAGGTTCGGGCGGACCTGCGGCGGGCCCTGGACCTGCTGGACGACAGCATCTCCACGGCGGCACCGAGCACCCGCTGCGCCGAGCATCCGAACGGCCCCGTCGACAAGGCGGCGCCCGACCTGTGCCTGCTGTGCGAGACGCGGCGCAGGGCGGCCCGGAGGGCGGAGATCAACGGGCCGGCGGCACCCCGGGCCACGGAGAACGCGCCCTCGCGGTACGGGGTGCGCGAGGACCGTCCGCAGCCCCAGCAGCGATGGCTGCCGGAGCTGTGGAACGGCCAGGAGTGGCAGCTGTGCGGGACGCCCCGGCGGGACCGCCGGGAGGCGGAGCTCTACCTCGCCGCCCAGCGGCGCGGCTCGCGTCCCGCGATGGCCTACCGGCTGGTGCACGAGTTCACCGACTACGAGGTGCTGCGGGTGTGGGGCACCCCGGTCCGCGTGGACATCGAGCCGCTGGGCAACCTCTAGGTCCTGGGGGGGGGGGGGGGGGCGCCCCCCCGGGGGAGGCGGGGGGGGGGGGGAGGGAAGGCAGAAGACAACCCAAAAACCC
>NZ_JBVJGZ010000021.1:84254-162091 GCF_055587025.1 Streptomyces sp. NPDC048600
CCGCCACGACCCCCCCGCTCCCCTGCGCCCACCCCCCTCCTCCCATGTCGGTAGCCCCCCCCCCCCCCCCCCCAGGACCTAGCAGCCCAACCAGACGCTCAGCTCAGGGTCTGCACCGCGGCGCCGTCGTAGGGCAGCAGCTCCTCGAAGCGGCCGGCCAGCACCTTGGCGGCCCACTGGGGGTCCTGGAGGATCGCCCGGCCGACCGCGACCATGTCGAACTCGTCGCGCTCCATCCGGTCCAGCAGGTTGTCGAGGCTGCCGACCGGCGCGCCCTCGCCCGCGAAGGCGCGGATGAAGTCGCCGTCGAGGCCGACCGAGCCGACGGTGATGGCCTGCTTGCCGGTGAGCTTCTTGGTCCAGCCGGCCAGGTTGAGGTCGGAGCCCTCGAACTCCGGCACCCAGTAGCGGCGCGTGGAGGCGTGGAAGGCGTCGACACCGGCCGCCGCGAGCGGGGTCAGAATGGCCTCCAGCTCCTCGGGGGTCTCGGCGAGCCGCGCGTCGTACGCCTCCTGCTTCCACTGCGAGTAGCGGAAGATGACCGGGAAGTCCGGCGACACGGCCGCCCGGACCGCCGCCACGATCTCCGCCCCGAACTTCGTACGGGCCACCGGGTCGCCGCCGTAGGCGTCGGTACGGCGGTTGGTGCCGGCCCACAGGAACTGGTCGATGAGGTAGCCATGGGCGCCGTGCAGCTCGACACCGTCGAAGCCGATGCGCTCGGCCGCGGCGGCGGCCTCGGCGAACGCGGCGATCACGTCGTCGAGGTCGCCCTGGGTCATCGCCCTGCCGGTGGGCTCGGTCTCGCCGATGCGCAGCCCGGAGGGGCCGACGGCGGGGGCGCCCGCGAACGGCGGCTGCCCGTCCTTGCGGACCATGCCGATGTGCCACAGCTGCGGCACGATCCGCCCGCCCGCCGCGTGCACGGCCTCGGCGACCTTCGCCCACCCGGCCAGCTGCTCCTCGCCGTGGAACCGCGGGATCCGGCTGCTCTGCCCCGCCGAGTCGTGGCCGACGTACGTCCCCTCGGTGACGACCAGGCCGACCCCGGCCGCGGCCCGGCGGCCGTAGTAGGAGGCCACGTCCTCGCCGGGCACACCGCCGGGCGAGAACATACGGGTCATCGGCGCCATGGCGATGCGGTTCGGGACGGTCAGGCCGTTGATCGAGACGGGCCGGGAGAGGATCTCGGCCGCGCGGGAGGCGGCGGACTCGGTGGCGGTGGCGGTCATGCGGTGGCTCCTCGGGACGTGCTCGGCTAACCGGTTGGTATGTGCGCGTGCATCGTTGCACTGCCTTAAGTAAGTTCTCACGCCGGTCCGCGCATTCCCAGTCCCGTCCCGCTGTGACGCCGGACACGCCCGAGGGCGGCACCCCCCTCTCGGGGAGTGCCGCCCTCGGTCCGCAGGACGGTCGATCGAACCCGTGGGCCGATCAGAAGTCCATGTCACCGCCCGGCATGCCGCCGCCGGCGGGCGCGGCGGCCTTCTCCGGCTTGTCGGCGATGACGGCCTCGGTGGTGAGGAACAGCGCGGCGATCGACGCGGCGTTCTGCAGCGCGGAACGCGTCACCTTCGCCGGGTCGATGATGCCCTCGGCGATCATGTCGACGTACTCACCCGTGGCGGCATTCAGACCGTGGCCGACGGCCAGGTTGCGCACCTTCTCCACGACGACGCCGCCCTCGAGACCACCGTTGACGGCGATCTGCTTCAGCGGGGCCTCGAGCGCGAGCTTCACGGCGTTGGCGCCGGTCGCCTCGTCGCCCTCCAGGTCCAGCTTCTCGAACACCTGGGAGGCCTGGAGCAGGGCCACGCCGCCACCGGCGACGATGCCCTCCTCGACGGCCGCCTTGGCGTTGCGCACCGCGTCCTCGATGCGGTGCTTGCGCTCCTTGAGCTCCACCTCGGTGGCGGCACCGG
Organism: Streptomyces sp. NPDC048600; assembly: GCF_055587025.1. Classification (NCBI taxonomy): domain Bacteria; kingdom Bacillati; phylum Actinomycetota; class Actinomycetes; order Kitasatosporales; family Streptomycetaceae; genus Streptomyces; species Streptomyces sp. NPDC048600. The sequence continues at coordinate 86,177 of NZ_JBVJGZ010000021.1, forward strand.
CCTTGATGACCGCGACGCCGCCCGCGAGCTTGGCCAGGCGCTCCTGGAGCTTCTCGCGGTCGTAGTCGGAGTCGCTGTTCTCGATCTCGGCGCGGATCTGGTTCACGCGGCCGCCCACCTGCTCCGAGGAGCCGGCGCCGTCGACGACGGTGGTCTCGTCCTTGGTGATGACGACCTTGCGGGCGCGGCCCAGGAGGTCCAGGGACGCGTTCTCCAGCTTGAGGCCGACCTCCTCGGAGATGACCTCGCCGCCCGTGAGGATGGCGATGTCGCCGAGCATGGCCTTGCGGCGGTCACCGAAGCCCGGGGCCTTGACGGCGACGGACTTGAAGGTGCCGCGGATCTTGTTGACGACCAGGGTCGACAGGGCCTCGCCCTCGACGTCCTCGGCGATGATCAGCAGCGGCTTGCCCGACTGCATGACCTTCTCCAGCAGCGGGAGCAGGTCCTTGACCGAGGAGATCTTGGAGTTGGCGATGAGGATGTACGGGTCCTCGAGCACCGCCTCCATGCGCTCCATGTCGGTCGCGAAGTAGGCGGAGATGTAGCCCTTGTCGAAGCGCATGCCCTCGGTGAGCTCGAGCTCCAGACCGAAGGTCTGCGACTCCTCGACCGTGATGACGCCTTCCTTGCCGACCTTGTCCATCGCCTCGGCGATGAGCTCGCCGATCTGCGTGTCGGCGGCGGAGATGGAGGCGGTGGAGGCGATCTGCTCCTTGGTCTCGACCTCCTTGGCCTGGTCGAGCAGGGCGCCGGAGACGGCCTCGACGGCCTTCTCGATACCGCGCTTGAGGGCCATCGGGTTGGCACCCGCGGCCACGTTGCGCAGACCCTCGCGGACGAGCGCCTGGGCGAGGACGGTGGCGGTGGTCGTACCGTCGCCGGCGACGTCGTCCGTCTTCTTGGCGACTTCCTTGACCAGCTCGGCGCCGATCTTCTCGTACGGGTCCTCGAGCTCGATCTCCTTGGCGATGGAGACACCATCGTTGGTGATCGTGGGGGCGCCCCACTTCTTCTCGAGGACGACGTTGCGACCCTTGGGGCCGAGCGTCACCTTGACGGCGTCCGCGAGCTGGTTCATGCCGCGCTCGAGGCCGCGCCGCGCCTCCTCGTCGAACGCGATGATCTTGGCCATGTGAAGTGGTCCCTCCAGGACTGGGGGTGATTCCTTCGGACCGCGCCCGCGCCCGCGACGGACGGCTCGCAAGCCTCGTGGTTCCTTGCCCCACCCGGCCTGCGGGCCTCACCGACCCGGTCCTCGTTGTCACTCTCACCTTCAGAGTGCTAACGCCAATGATTAGCACTCGCCCCTGCCGAGTGCAAGCGGCTCCAGGGGATCGGAAGCGGCTCTCAGCCCCGCGCGAACACAAACGGGCGCACACGAGCGGGCGCGCGAGCGGGCGCACACGAGCGAAGGGCCCGCACCTCACGGGTGCGGGCCCTTCACAAAGAAAGAACGTTCAGGCGGTGACGCGAACCATGTCGGCCTGCGGGCCCTTCTGACCCTGCGAGATCTCGAACTCGACCCGCTGGCCCTCTTCCAGGGTGCGGTAGCCGTCCATCTGAATCGCGCTGTAGTGGACGAAGACGTCCGCACCACCGTCGACCGCGATGAAGCCGTACCCCTTCTCCGCGTTGAACCACTTGACGGTGCCCTGAGCCATGCCTAACTCCCCTATTACTGGCCCTTGCACAGATCCACACTTCGCGGACCCGGGTCAGACCTCACCCCCCATACCCGGGGGCGTGCGCCGGAACGCGTCGACCGCGGCTGAATGTATCTGTCCAACTGCCGTCTGCAACAGGTCAATCGGACGAGAATTCAGGACGCGACCGGTCGGGAGTTTACCGAGAATTCACCCGAATTCCGGGCAAGTCGGGTCATACAAAGGGGATGAACGTCGCAAAACCGCCGCACAGTTTGGCCACTTCTCGTCGGTTCTCCGACGGAACGCCTGGCGGAACTCATATGCGTCCGGCATACGAAAGGGGCGGCTTCCCCAACTCTACCGTGCTCAACCATGCAGAATTGCCCCCTCCGCTTCTCTCGCGGAGGGGGCAATTCGATGAACTCTCAGTTACCACCGTTACCGACGGTAATTGCGGGCGGGATCAGCCGCCGGCGACCGCGGGAATGATGGAGACGCCGGCACCGTCCGGGGTGGCGGTCTCCAGGCCCTGCTCGAAGCGCACGTCGTCGTCGTTGACGTACACGTTCACGAACCGGCGCAGCTTGCCCTGGTCGTCCAGGACCCGGGCGGCGATGCCCGTGTGGTTCTTCTCCAGGTCGGCGATGACTTCGGAGAGGTTCGCGCCCTCGGCGGGAACCTCCGCCTGACCACCGGTGTAGGTGCGCAGGATGGTGGGGATGCGGACGGTCACGCTCATGAAAGGCCAGCCTCTCGGAAGGAGTCCAGGTTGGGGCGGATGGTGGCGGTCAGACCGGTGCCGGCCACCGCGTCGAGGGTCTTCAGACCGTCACCGGTGTTCAGGACCACGGTCGTCAGCGAGGGGTCGAGGACACCGCTCTCGATCAGCTTCTTGGTCACACCGACGGTCACGCCGCCGGCCGTCTCGGCGAAGATGCCCTCGGTCCGGGCGAGCAGCTTGATCGCGTCCACGATCTGCTCGTCCGTCACGTCCTCCACCGCGCCGCCGGTGCGGCGGGCGATGTCGAGGACGTAGGGCCCGTCGGCCGGGTTGCCGATGGCCAGCGACTTGGCGATGGTGTCCGGCTTCTGCGGCCGCACCACGTCGTGCCCGGCCTTGAAGGCGGTGGACACCGGCGAGCAGCCCTCGGCCTGGGCACCGAAGATCTTGTACGGCCGGTCCTCGACCAGGCCCAGCTTCACCAGTTCCTGGAGGCCCTTGTCGATCTTGGTGAGCTGGGAGCCGGACGCGATCGGCACGACGATCTGGTCGGGCAGCCGCCACCCCAGCTGCTCGCAGATCTCGTACGCCAGCGTCTTGGAGCCCTCGGCGTAGTAGGGCCGCAGGTTGACGTTGACGAAGCCCCAGCCCTCGCCGGCCGGGTCGCCGATCAGCTCGGAGCAGAAGCGGTTGACGTCGTCGTAGTTGCCCTCGATGCCGACCAGCTCGCCGCCGTAGACCGCGGCCATGACGACCTTGCCCTGCTCCAGGTCGTGCGGGATGAACACACAGGACCGGAAGCCGGCGCGGGCCGCCGCGGCGCCCACGGCACCGGCGAGGTTGCCGGTGGAGGAGCAGGACAGCGTGGTGAACCCGAAGGCGCGCGCGGCCTCCAGGGCCTGCGCGACGACACGGTCCTTGAAGGAGTGCGTGGGGTTGCCGGAGTCGTCCTTGACGAACAGCCCACCGGTCACGCCCAGCTCGCGCGCCAGGTTGTCGGCCTTGACCAGCGCGGTCCAGCCCGGGTTGAGGTTCGGCTTCTCGGCGACGTCGGCCGGGACCGGAAGAAGCGGCGCGTAGCGCCAGATGTTCGCGGGACCGCTCTCGATCCGCTTGCGGAGCTCCTCGGCGTCGTACGCGGAGAAGTCGTAGGCGATCTCCAGCGGCCCGAAACACTCCTCGCAGGCGAAGAGGGGGCCGAGCGGGACCCGGTGGCCGCACTCGCGGCAGCTCAGGGCTGCGGCGGGGCCGAGGTCGACGGAGGAATCGGTGCTGCTTGCAACAGTCTGCACAGCCATGTGAGGCGAGGCCCTTTCTCCTCATCTTCCTCACGACGCATCTCGCCGTGAGACGGATTTGGCACCTTCCCTAGCCGGGAGCCTCGCTGCACGAATGTCAGGAGTGCCGACTGGAGGGTTGCCGGGGCTTCATCGGGCCGTATCCCTCTGCCCCTCTGGATGAGCTGTATGTGGTTGTTGTCCGCGCGGACGGCCCCCGACATGCGATGGTCATCAGCGTTGTTCAAGACTGTAACCGAAGGCCAGGACAGTTGAGATAGCCGTCCGAACCGCGAGATGGATCACAAACTACCCCTCTCGCCGACGAAACGCAGAGGAGCCGCAGGCTGTGCTGGAAGAAGTCGAGCGCTGGCTGACCACCCGCTCCTGGTCCGTAGCCGACCGCCCGCTCCACAAGATCCTGGCCGCGAAGCGCAGCACCGGCCAGACGGTCTCCGTCGTCCTGCCCGCGCTCGACGAGGAGGAGACGGTCGGCGACATCGTCGCGATCATCCGCCACGACCTCATGCAACAGGTCCCCCTCGTCGACGAACTCGTCGTCGTCGACTCGGGCTCGACCGACCGCACCGCGGAGGTGGCAGCCGCCGCGGGTGCCACCGTCGTCCACCGCGACACGATCCTGCCGCGTATCCCCGCGGTCCCCGGCAAGGGCGAGGTCCTGTGGCGCTCCCTGCTGGTCACCACCGGTGACATCGTCTGTTTCATCGACGCAGACCTCAGGGAGTTCTCCTCCGACTTCGTCTCGGGCATCGTCGGCCCGCTGCTCACCGAGCCCGGCGTGGACCTGGTCAAGGGCATGTACGACCGCCCGCTGGCCGGCGCGGCGGGCCAGGGCGGCCGGGTCACGGAACTGATGGCCCGCCCGCTGCTGAACATGCACTGGCCGCAGCTCGCCGGCTTCGTCCAGCCCCTCGGCGGGGAGTACGCGGCCCGCCGCACCCTCCTCGAACAGCTCCCGTTCCCCGTCGGCTACGGCGTGGAGATCGGGATGCTCGTCGACTCCCTGCACCTGGTGGGTCTCGACGCCCTCGCCCAGGTCGACGTGGGTGTGCGCAAGCACCGCCACCAGGACGGCCAGGCACTCGGCCGGATGGCCGCGGCGATCTACCGCACCGCCCAGCTGCGGCTGGCCCGGGGCCATCTGATCCGCCCGGCCCTGACCCAGTTCGAGCGGGGCGAGAGCGGCTTCGAGGCCCGTACGTTTTCGGTCGACACGGAGGAGCGTCCGCCGATGGCGGAGATCGCGGAATACGCTGCCAGGAAGGTGGCGTAAACGTGAGACACCGTCCGTATACAGCCGAACCGCACGTTTGAGCGTTTCCGGGCCGGGCTAGGTTGAGGCACATGGTTTCCACGCGAGGTGCACAGGTGCTGGTCGCGTCCAACCGCGGCCCGGTCTCCTACGAACTGCGGGACGACGGCTCGCTGCACTCCAGAAGGGGCGGCGGGGGCCTGGTCTCCGGTCTCTCGGCGATCGGCCCGGACGCCGGCGCGCTCTGGGTCTGCTCGGCCCTGTCCGACGGCGACCGCGAGGCGGTGGCCCGTGGCGAGGGCGAGCCGGGCGTGCGCATGCTCGCCATCGCTCCGGACGTGCACTCCGACGCGTACAACGGCATCGCCAACTCGGTGCTCTGGTTCGTCCACCACATGCTCTACCAGACCCCGCTGGAGCCGGTCTTCGACGCCGAGTTCCGCCGCCAGTGGGCTTCCTACGAGGCCTACAACCGCGCCTTCGCCGAGGCCCTCGCCGAGGAGGCCGCCCCCGGCGCGGCGGTGCTGGTCCAGGACTACCACCTGTGCCTGGTCCCCGGCATGCTCCGCGAACTCCGCCCCGACCTGCGCATCGGCCACTTCTCGCACACGCCCTGGGCACCCTACGAGTACTTCGAGATGCTCCCCGAGGACATCCGCGCCCAGCTCGTGTGGGGCATGCTCGGCGCGGACCGGCTCGGCTTCCTGACCTGGCGCTGGGCCTTCGCGTTCATGAACTGCGCGGGCTCGGTGGACGCCGAGCGCATCCACCCCATGTCCCCGACGGGCACCCCGGCCCGCTACATCGAGCACACCCCGACGGGCACGCCCCCGCTGGCGACCACCCATCTCGGCGTCCACGGCCTCGGCGCCGACGCGGAGTTCCTCCGCGAGCGCTCCCACCGCCCCGATGTCGAGGAACGTCTGAGGGCACTGCGCGCCGAGATCGGCGAGGGCCGCAGGACGATCGTCCGCGTCGACCGCACGGAACTCTCCAAGAACATCGTCCGAGGCCTCCTGGCCTACCGCCAGCTCCTCGACGACCACCCCGAGTGGCGCGGCCAGGTCGTCCACGTCGCCTTCGCCTACCCCTCCCGCCAGGACCTCGCGGTCTACCGCGACTACACGGCCGAGGTGCAGCGGCTCTCGGAGGAGATCAACGCCCGCTACGGCACGGCGGACTGGACGCCTGTCCTGCTCAACCTCAAGGACGACTTCGCCCGCTCCCTGGCCGCGTACCGTCTCGCCGACGTGGCCCTGGTCAACCCCATCCGCGACGGCATGAACCTCGTCGCCAAGGAGATGCCGGTCGTCTCCGACGAGGGCTGCGTGCTGGTCCTGTCCCGCGAGGCGGGCGCCTTCTGGGAGCTCGGCGAGGACGCGCTGGTCGTCAACCCCTATGACGTCCTGGCCACCGCCCGGGCGCTCCACGAGGCGCTCACGATGCCGGCCTCGGAGCGGGCCGAGCGCACGAAGAGACTGGCCGCGGCCGCCACCGCCCTCCCCCCGGCCCAGTGGTTCCTCGACCAACTCAACGCCCTCCGCGAAACCCCCACGCGCGCCTGAGCCCAGCGGGACGAGTCTGCCGACTGCTGCGGCGTCCCGGCTGAGGCAGGGACGTTTCGCAACTCGGCGTCAGCGAGGTACCGCCCGGCGGTGGCTGAGGACGGGGCGGTGCGCAACTCGGCGCGACGAGGTGCCGCAGCGCCCACCCGTGCCGCCCCTAGCGGCACGCATGCCCGCAGCGGCGGCGGAAAGACGCGTACGGCGGCAAGGGGACGGGGCGGGGGGTGTCCGCCTGCAGCGGCCGCCGTCAAACACCAGAACCCCCGTAGGAAACCAGCCCGGCGGACCGAGGACGGACACCCCCCGACCCGGCCCCGCACCCCCCACAAACCGCAGGCGTCACCGCACCCCCACCCACCGCAGGCGTCACCGCACCCCCACCCACCGCAGGCGTCACCGCAGCCGCGCCGCCAGGCGGGAGAGAAGACCGACCACGCCCTCGGGACCGTCGACCACCAGATCGGCCCGCTCCCGCAGCTCCGTCACCTCGTCGCTGCCACTGCACACCAGCAACCCCGGCACCCCGTCCGAGCGCAGCTTGTCGACCGCCGCGTAGGCCGGCAGATCACCGAGGTCGTCACCGGCGTACACCACACACCCGGCCCCCACCGACCGCACGTACTCCGTCAGGGCGACCCCCTTGTCCATGCCCGGCGGCCGCAGCTCCAGCACCATCCGCCCCGGCTCGACGATCAGCCCGTGCCGGGAAGCCAGCCGCCCCAACGGCTCCCGCAGCGCCTCGAAGGCCGCCTGAGGGTCCTCGGCCCGCCGCGTGTGCACCGCGACCGCCCGCCCCTTCTCCTCGACCCACGTGCCCTGCCACGCCCCCACCCCGTCGAGCACTCCGGGCAGCTCCGCGCGCACCGCGGCGACCCCGGGATGCGCCGGGGGCGCGTCCACCCGCCCGCTCACGGCGTCCCACCGCTCGGCCCCGTAGTGGCCGAGCACCACGAGCCCCTCCAGCCCCTCGACCCCGTCGAACCCCCCGTACCGCACCGCGACCGCGGCAGGCCGCCCCGTGATCACGGCGACGGACGCCACCCGGGGGGCGAGCGCGGCCAGCGCGGGCACGGCACCGGCATGGGCCCGCGCCTCGTCGGGGTCGGGCACGATCGGCGCGAGGGTGCCGTCGAAGTCGAGGGCGATCACGGCCTTGTCCGGCCGGGCGAGCAGCGCGTCGAGGCCCTCGCGCCCGGCCGCGGTGGCAGGCCTCGGCAGCCCGGCGTCCGCACTTTCGTGACGTTCGTTCGCATCGTGCTCATGGATGCCCATACCAGCGACCCTATCCACGCCCGCCCCTGCGCACTCATGGCTCACCGGCGCGGAGGGGGTCCTCACACCGGGCCGTTGTCGGTGCCGGGGTCTACCGTGCGGACATGGACACAGAGGAGCTGGGACAGCGGGAGAGGGACATCCTCGCGCTGGAGCGGCGCGGCTTCACCGGCCCCGGCGCGAAGGAACGGGCGATACGGGAGGAACTGGGCCTGGCCCCGATCCGCTACTACCAGCTGCTGAACGCCCTGCTGGACGACACCAGAGCCCTGGCCCACGACCCCGTCACGGTGAACCGCCTGCGCCGAGTACGAGAGGCCCGCAGAACCGAACGCTGAAAAAGCCGCACCCGAACCTCAAGCCCCGACCCCCCACCCCCCGCCGAACCGACGGACCGACGGACCGACGGAGTCACCCCAGGGAGTCGGAGCCGGACTCCGCCCGCACAGCCCGAGTCTGCAGCCCACTCAGCACGCCCAAGGGGCTCCCCCCGGCGGCGACGGCCTTGCCGATGCCGGTCTTCACCGCGGCGCTGACCTCCGCCCAGGACGTGTGCCCCACGGGATAGAACTCCGCGAAGGCCAGCTCGTCGAGGAAGGGCCGCAGCTCCTGGTCCTCCGGCGCCGCGGCCATGGCCCGCGAGGCGGAGTTGGTGACGGGCAGCAGGTCGTACTCGCGGGAGAAGTCGAGGACGTTCTTCTCGCTGTAGACGAAGTCGAGGAACTTTCCGGCCTCGTCCCGGTGCCCGTTCTGCTTGAAGGCGAGCATCCAGTCCGCGACCCCCATCGTGGACTTGCTCTCCCCGTCCGCCCCGGGCATCGGCACCATGCCGAACTTCACGCCCTTCTTCTCGGCGATCTTCATCAGCGAGGGATGCCCGTTGAGCATGCCGACCTTCCCCGCGGCGAACGCCGCGAACGCGTCGGCCCGGTTGAGCTCGGCGGGCGCGACGGGCCCGGTCAGCCCCTTGCCGACCAGCTGGTCGCGCAGCCAGGTGAGCGTCTCGACGTTCTCGGCGGAGTCGATGCCGTAGGAGCCCACCGTGTCGGTGTAGCCGCCGCCTCCGCTGAGCAGCCACTGCATGGTCTCGGCCTGTGCCTCCTCGGGCCCGAGGGGCAGCGCGTACGGGTAGCTGACGCCGTCGTCCTCGAGCGCCTCGGCGTCGGAGGCCAGCTCGGCCCAGGTGGTGGGCGGGGTGAGCCCGGCCGCGTCGAAGAGGTCCTTGTTGTAGAACAGGACGCGGGTGGAGGCGGCGAAGGGCATGCCGTACTGCCGCCCGCCGACCTTCCCGGCGTCGGCGAGCTGCCCGGCGAAGTCGGCCTGGGTGGTGATGGAGAGCAGTTCGTCGGCGGTGTAGAGCCGGCCGGCGGCGGCGTATTCGGCGTAGGCGCCGATCTGGGCCAGGTCGGGCGCGTCGCCGGAGTCGACCATCTCCTTGACCTTGCGGTCGACGTCGTTCCAGGAGTAGACGGAGACGTCGACGTGGACGCCGGGGTGCTCGTCCTCGTACGCGGCGACGACCTTGTCCCAGTACTTCTGGGAGCTGTTGCCCGCGCTGTCGCCGTAGTCGGCGGCGACCAGTTTCAGGGTGACGTCCTCGGAGCCGCCGAGCGCGCCGCAGCCGCCGAGGGTCGCCGTCATACCGAGCGCGGTGAGCACCGCGACCATTCCTGTCCTTCGCCGCTGCACTGCGCGCTCCAACCCCATCCCTGTTCACGTGGCCGTCGAACACCCTTCACCGGGTGTCCGCTATCCGAAATAAGGTCTACACCACGCAAGTGGACTAGACCTCTCGTGGGTGCTCGGGCCACACTAGCCCCCGTGAGACATGTCATCGCCCTCGATGTGGGCGGCACCGGGATGAAGGCCGCACTGGTCGGGGCGGACGGCGAGCTGCTCCACCAGGCACGCCGCGCCACCGGCCGCGAGCGCGGCGCGGACGCGGTCGTCGACGGCATCCTCGACTTCGCCGCCGAGCTGCACGCGCACGGCGAGAAGCACTTCGGCGAGCCGGCGAGCGCGGCGGGCGTGGCCGTACCCGGCATCGTCGACGAGGCGAACGGCGTCGCCGCCTACGCGGCCAACCTCGGCTGGCGGGACGTCCCGCTGCGCGACCGGCTCACCGGGCGCCTGGACGGCATCCCCGTGGCGCTCGGCCACGACGTGCGCACCGGCGGCCTCGCGGAGGGCCGTATCGGCGCGGGCCGGGGAGCCGACCGGTTCCTGTTCGTCCCGCTGGGCACCGGCATCGCGGGCGCGATCGGCATCGACGGCCGCGTCGAGGCGGGCGCCCACGGCTTCGCGGGCGAGATCGGCCACATCGTCGTACGGCCCGGCGGCACGCCCTGTCCGTGCGGGCAGCGTGGCTGTCTGGAGCGGTACGCGTCCGCGTCCGCGGTGAGCGAGGCGTGGGCCGCCGCCGCGGGCGCTGCGAGCGCGGACGCCGCCGACTGCGCGCGGGCCGTCGCGTCCGGGGACCCGAACGCCGTACGAGTGTGGCGGCAGGCGGTCGACGCGCTCGCGGACGGCCTCGTCACCGCGCTCACTCTGCTGGACCCCCGCACACTGATCATCGGTGGCGGCCTCGCCGAGGCGGGGGAAACCTTGTTCTCACCGCTGCGGGACGCGGTCCGCGAGCGCGTGACCTTCCAGAAGCTGCCCTCGATCGTCCCCGCGGCCCTGGGCGACACGGCGGGCTGCCTGGGCGCGGGCCTGCTGGCCTGGGATCTCCTCAACCGACCGGACCGTACGGAGGAAACGACCTGATGGCAGCCGACCCTCATGGGGCACGGGGCCCTGTCGAATCCGCGGCTACCGCCGCGCGGGCGCGACAGGCCACGACGCACGAGCACCCCGCAACGGCGAGCACCCCGCTGCTCATCACCGGAGCCGACGTGGTCCTGCCCACCGGCACGGTCGAGAAGGGCGAGCTGGCCGTCGAGGGCACCCGCATCGCGGCCAGGGCACCCGAGCACGCCCGGGTCCTGGACCTCCCCGGCTGCCATGTGGTGCCCGGCTTCGTCGACATCCACAACCACGGCGGCGGCGGGGCCTCCTTCACCTCCGGCTCGGTCGAGGACGTCCTCACCGGCATTCGCACCCACCGCCGGCACGGCACCACCACCCTGGTCGCCTCCACGGTCACCGGCGACATGGACTTCCTGGTGCGGCGCGCCGGGCTGCTCAGCGAGCTGGCCGAGCAGGGCGACATCGCCGGCATCCACTTCGAGGGCCCGTTCATCTCGCCCTGCCGCAAGGGCGCGCACTCCGAGGAGCTGCTGCGCGACCCGGACCCGGCGGACGTGCGCAAGCTGGTCGACGCGGCGCGCGGGCACGCCCGGATGGTCACCCTCGCCACCGAACTGCCGGGCGGCATCGACTCCGTGCGGCTGCTCGCCGAGCACGGGGTGATCGCGGCGATCGGCCACACGGACGCGACGTACGAGCAGACGGTCGAGGCGATCGACGCGGGCGCGACGGTCGCCACGCACCTGTTCAACGCGATGCCCGCGCTCGGCCACCGCGCGCCGGGACCGATCGCGGCGCTGCTGGAGGACGAGCGGGTCACCGTCGAGCTGATCAACGACGGCACGCATCTGCATCCGGCCGCGCTGGAGCTGGCGTTCCACCACAAGGGCGCGGACCGGGTCGCGTTCATCACCGACGCGATGGACGCGGCCGGTTTCGGCGACGGCCGCTACATGCTCGGCCCGCTGGAGGTCGAGGTCGCGGACGGTGTGGCCCGGCTGGTGGAGGGCGGCTCGATCGCGGGCTCCACGCTCACCCTGGACCGCGCGTTCCGGCGGGCCGTGACCGTCGACCGGCTGACGGTCGGCGACGCGGTCGCGGCGCTGTCCGCCAACCCGGCCCGTCTGCTGGGCCTGTACGACTCCATCGGCTCGCTGGAGCCCGGCAAGTACGCCGACCTGGTGGTACTGGACGCCGAATTCGGTGTGAAGGGCGTCATGCGCCGAGGTGAATGGGTGGTCGATCCCCAACTGGGCTGATTCCTCCGCCGACCGCGGCAGGGTGGCCGGTCCTGGGTCTGGGCCGGTCGCCCTCCGTTTGGCATGATCGTGCCTTCGAACAGTCAGTCGGCACGCTGTGGGGGAGGTCGGACCAGGTGATCCTCACGGTCACGCTGAACACCGCTCTCGACATCACCTATCGCGTGCGGTCCCTGCGGCCGCACGCGTCCCACCGGGTGTCGGAGGTCGTGGAACGGCCCGGCGGCAAGGGCGTCAACGTGGCCCGGGTGCTCGCCGCGCTCGGGCACCCGGTGACGGTCACCGGGTTCGCGGGCGGCGGCACGGGCCGCGCGGTCCAGGAGGGCCTGACCGCCACACCGGGCGTCGTGGACGCGCTCGTCCCGGTGGCCGGCACGACCCGCCGCACGGTCGCCGTGGTGGACGCCACGACCGGCGACACCACCCAGCTCAACGAGCCCGGACCGGTGATCACCCCGGCGGAGTGGTCGGCCTTCCAGGAGGCCTACACGGACCTGCTGGGACCGGCCTCCGCGGTGGCGCTGTGCGGCAGCCTGCCGCCGGGCGTGCCGGTGGGGGCGTACGCGGGGCTCGTACGGACCGCCCGCGCGGCCGGTGTGCCGGTACTGCTGGACACCGGCGGGGAGCCGCTGCGCCGTGGGATCGCGGCCCGCCCGGACATCGTGAAGCCGAACGCCGGAGAACTGGCCGAACTGACGGGCTCCCACGAGCCGTTGCGCGCCACCCAGGACGCCCGCAGACGCGGCGCGGCCGCGGTGGTGGCCTCGCTGGGCCCGCTGGGACTGCTGGCGTCGACCCCGGAGGGCCGCTGGCGCGCCACCCCGCCCGCCCGGGTGCACGGCAACCCGACCGGCGCGGGCGACTCCGCCGTGGCGGGCCTGCTCTCGGCCCTGGCCGAGAACCTCCCCTGGCCGGACCGCCTGGCCCGCGCGGTCGCCCTGTCGGCGGCGACCGTACTGGCGCCGGTGGCGGGCGAGTTCGACACGAGGGCGTACGACGAGCTGCTGGCCCAGGTGACGGTGTCACCCGAGGTCACGGCCGCCTAGCAGCGCCGCGGGACGGACGACGGGCCCCGGGGCCCGTCGGCTCGCCCGGCGGGCTCAGTCCTTGACCTGACCCTGCTTCAGCTCCAGCTTGTCCAGCAGGACGTTGCACTTGTCGCCGTCGCCGCAGGAGACGGAGATCGTGTTGGTGCCCTTGGTGAGCGACGGCCAGGCGTAGGTCTTGGTCCAGCCCTTGGCGAAGTCACCGTCGGCCGCGTGGGCGTAGTTCTCCATGCTCAGCTTGCTGCCGAACACCTTGCCGTTGACGGTGAGCGTCATCGACTGGTCCTCGCCGGCGGTGCTGTACAGGGCGAACAGCGTGTAGACGCCGTCCTCGGGGACGCCGTTGACGGTCCAGGTGACCGACGCGCCGGGCTGGTTCAGGCCGTTGATGTACACGCCGCCGCCGGACTGGGCGCCGGGGACGTCGGTGGCGGTGACCACGCCGGGCGACAGCAGCAGCGTCTTGCCCTCGGCCTCCATCGGCTCCATCGTCTTGTCCTCCGAGCTGGCGCTGGCCGAGGGGCTCGGCTCGCTGCTCTCGGTGGCCGTCGGGGAGGAGCCGGCCTGGTTGCCGGTGTCCTTGTCCTTGGAGTCGTCGCCGCCGATGATCGCGACGCCGATGCCGATGACGACCGCGGCGACCACCGCGATCGCGCCGATCAGCAGGCCCTTGGTGTTGGGGCCCCGGCCGCGCCCGCCGCCGCCCGGGCCGCCGTACGACTGCTGCGGAGCCGTCGGCGCGCCGCCGGGCAGCGTCTCGGGCGCCGCGTAGTGGGCGCTGGGACGGCCGTAGGTGCCCTGCTGCGGGACCTGCTGGCCGTACGTGGCGCCCTGCTGCTGCCCGTACTGGCGTTCGCCGACCGTCCGCACCCTGCTCACGGAGTTCGGGTAGCCATAGCCGCCGGAGGGCGGCTGGGCGCCGTTGGCCTGCCCGTCGGCGTACAGATAGCCGAACGGGTCGTCGTCCTCGGGCGTGCTCGCGCCGTTGTCGCCGGGCGTCATCCCTAGGTACTCCTCAACAGGTGCGGTACAGATGCGATACAGGGGTCAGCAGGGCGAGCCTACCCGGTCCGGCTGCCCCAAACGGGTGACTCCGGCCGCATCGAACCGCTGACCTGCGGATCAGCCCGCACGTCTGTGCTGTTTGGGACGAGATCGTTTCTCGACGTACATACGCTCGTCGGCGGACTTCAGCACTTCGTCGGCCGTCATGCCGCAGTGCGCCCATCCGATACCGAAGCTGGCGCCCACCCGCACGGCCCGTCCCTCGGCCCTGATCGGCTGGATGATCTCGTTGCGCAGACGGACCGCGAGGTCCTGCGCGTCGGCCCGGCCGAGCCCGTCGGCGAGTATCACGAACTCGTCGCCGCCGAGCCGCGCGACCGTGTCCCCGTCGCGCACCCCGCGCGACAGCCGCCGCGCGACCTCGATCAGCACCGCGTCGCCCGCGTTGTGACCGAACCGGTCGTTGATCGACTTGAAGCCGTCGAGGTCGCAGAAGAGCACCGCGAGGCCCTTGGTGCCGTCGTCGTGCTCGTTCTGCGGGGCGACGGTGTGCACATGGTGGTCGTAGCCCTCGATGGACTCCGCGCCCGGCCGGAAGTCGAAGCCGTGGCCGTGCGTGTCGTACGCCGGGTGGCCGTAGGCCGCGTCGACCGACTCCAGCTCACCCGCGTGGGCGGACTGCGGACGCCGGCACAGCCGCGAGGACAGGCGCGCGCGCAGCTCCGCGGAGTTCGGCAGACCGGTGAGCGAGTCGTGGGAGGCGCGGTGGGCGAGCTGGAGCTCGCGGCGCTTGCGTTCCTCTATGTCCTCGACGTGGGTCAGCAGGAACCGGGGCCCGTCGGCGGCGTCGGCGACGACGGAGTTGCGCAGGCTGACCCAGACGTACGTCCCGTCGCGGCGGCCCAGCCGCAGCTCGGCCCGGCCGCCCTCGGCCGAGGTCCGCAGCAGGGTGCCGATGTCCTCGGGGTGGACCAGGTCGGAGAAGGAGTAGCGGCGCATCGCGGCGGCCGGGCGGCCCAGCAGCCGGCACAGGGCGTCGTTGGTGCGCAGGATCCGGCCGTGCTGGTCGCCGCCCATCTCGGCGATGGCCATGCCGGAGGGGGCGTACTCGAACGCCTGACGGAAGGATTCCTCACTGGCGCGCAGGGCCTGCTGCTCGCGCTCCAGACGGACCAGGGCGCGCTGCATATTCGAACGTAGACGCGCGTTGCTGATGGCGATCGCGGCCTGGAACGCGTACATCTGGAGGGCCTCGCGGCCCCAGGCGCCGGGCCGGCGGCCGTTGCGCGGGCGGTCCACGGACAGCACGCCCAGCAGCTCGCCGTGCGGGCCGCCCTGGGAGCCGGGCGCGTACATCGGGGCGAAGAGACGGTCGGCGGGGTGCCACTCGTCCTCGAAGCGGGGGGCGGGGCCCTCGGTGAACCACTGCGGGACGTCGTCGTCGTCGAGGACCCAGCCCTCGGTGTGGGGTATGAAGATCAGGTCGCCCCAGGCCTCGCCCATGTTCAGCCGCCGCTCCCAGGAGGTGCGGGAGCCGACCCGGCCGGTGATCAGGGCCTCGGCGGCGGGGTTCCCGGAGAAGGCGGCGACGACCAGGTCACCGTCGGAACGGACGAGGTTCACACAGGCGAGTTCGTAGCCGAGGGCGCCGACGACACCGTCGGCCACGGTCTGAAGGGTGTCGGCGAGGCTGCGCGCGGTGTTCATGTCGGCCATGACCTGGTGCAGCTGTCGCAGGGACGCCAGACGGACGTAGGGCTCCGACTCGGTCTCCATGCTCGCCCTCCCCCCGACGACCTCGCAGCGAATCAAGGGTTGTCTTCGGCGCCATTTCTGGGTGGTGCCCTTTGCCTCTTCCACGCCACTGAATCACAGCGCGCTGCCCACTCGGTACACAGGGTCAACAATTAGTGCTGCTTGTGACTCAAGTCACAGGCGAAGGTGAACAATTGCGTGAAGTTTCTGCTTTTTCCCTGTGTGTTCACCGAGCGCAAACCTGTCAGAGATAGGCGAGAAGCACCACAACTCCGCCACAACTCGCCGAGCGTCCCATGGGACGGCAGAAGCCCCAGCGTAGTCCCCGGCTCCGCCGGGAGTCCTAGGTCCGGGCTCGGACGGAGGTCCGATGCCGTGCCCGTGCCGCGCAGACTAGCGTCTCTTCCGTGCTGAACCATCCTCCCGTCACGCTCCCCGCCCAGCCCACGCCCGCCGCGGCCCTCGCAGGCGGGCATGCTGTGGGGGTGAGCAACGACGAGTTCCGGGCCGCGATGTCGCGGCTGGCCGCAGGTGTGGTCCTGGTGACCGCCCAGGAGCCGCCGCTCGATCCGGACGACCCGATGGCGCCGCGCGGCGAGGACGTCGGCATGACGGCCACCGCCTTCGTGTCGGTGTCCCTGGACCCGCCGCTGGTGCTGGTCAGCCTGCGCGAGGGCTCCCGGATGGACGATCTGCTCGCCGAGCAGCCCCTGTGGGCCGTCTCCGTGCTCTCCGAGAGCCAGCGGCACATCGCGGGCCGCTTCTCCATGAAGGGCCGCATCAGCGACCGACTGCTGTTCGAGGACATCGCCTACGCCCGCGGCGAGGCGTCCGGCGCGCTCCTGGTCGGCGGCGCGCTGGCCACGCTGGAGTGCCGGACCGAGCAGCGCATGCCGGCCGGGGACCACACGCTGGTGGTGGGCCGCGTGCTCACGGCCCGCGTCCCGAGCGCGGACGGCGGCCCCCTGACGTACTTCCGCGGCAGATACCGCCAACTGGACCACTGACGCCCCACCGACCGGCAGGCCGCGCACCGACGTACTCACCGCCGGCCCACCGACCGACAGGCCGCCGACGGCGATCAGCCACAGAGGGAGAGCTCAGCGGCTCCGAGCAACGGTTGCGGGCGGTGCGTGGGCGAGCAGAAGAAGCCGCGAAGCGGCAAGAAAGCCGCTGCCGAGGACCCCGTCAGGACCAGTCCCGCCCCGACCGCCCCCGCTTGGTCTCGGCCCGCTGCTTCTTCTCCCGCAGCCGCCGCTCATTGATCCCCCGGGGAATCCGCGTGGCCCGCCGCGCCCGGGGCGGCGGAGCCACCGCCTCCGCCAGCAGCGCCGCCAGCCGCACCGCGGCGGCCTCCCGGTTCCGCCACTGCGACCGGTGCTCGGACGCCCGCACGGCGACGACCCCGTCGACCAGCCGCCCGGCCAGCCGCTCCAGCGCCCTCGCCTTCCACACCTCGGGCAGCGCCGATGTCCCCGCGAGATCGAAGCGCAACTCGACCTGGGAGTCAGTGGTGTTGACATGCTGCCCGCCCGGCCCGGAGGACCGCGAGAAACGCCACATGAGCTCGCCCTCGGGCAGCGAGACGGAACCGCGGATGACATAGGGACCGGACATGCCCTCCATGTTCCCGTTTCCGACCTGTTCACGTCACGCGAATATCCCGGACGGGCGGTTCCCGGTAAAGAAAGTAAAGACACCTGGAACCTATGGCATGTCTCCGGGCGTTCATTGGGGTAGCTGTAGGTTCGTCGTACGCAACGAGGGAAGGGACTCCCAACAATGGCTGTAAGCCTGTCCAAGGGCGGCAACGTCTCGCTCACCAAGGAAGCTCCGGGCCTGACCGCCGTCACCGTGGGCCTCGGCTGGGACGTCCGCACCACCACCGGCACGGACTTCGACCTCGACGCCTCGGCGATCGCGGTCAACCCTCAGGGCAAGGTCTACTCGGACGCCCACTTCGTCTTCTTCAACAACAAGCAGACCCCGGACAACACCATCGTCCACACCGGTGACAACCTCACCGGCGAGGGCGCGGGCGACGACGAGGCGATCAACGTCAACCTGGCCGGTCTCCCGGCCGACGTCGACAAGATCGTCTTCCCGGTCTCGATCTACGACGCGGAGTCCCGCTCGCAGAACTTCGGCCAGGTGCGCAACGCCTACATCCGCATCATCAACCAGGCCGGCGGCACCGAGATCGCCCGCTACGACCTCTCCGAGGACGCGGCCACCGAGACGGCCATGGTCTTCGGCGAGCTGTACCGCAACGGCGCCGAGTGGAAGTTCCGCGCCGTCGGCCAGGGCTACGCCTCCGGCCTCTCGGGCATCGCGCAGGACTTCGGCGTCAACGTCTGACGGTCCCCGCCCCGTACGGGAGCCCCGGCCCGCGCCCACGCGCGGCCGGGGCTCCCGTCGTTCGGCGGCGGGGAACCGACCCGCCGTGAACCCCGCGAGGCCGCACCGCCCCCGCGATACCTTGCCCGGATGATCCTCAGCCCGCTCCCCCTCACCCCCGACCACGACATCCCGGCCCCGCTCCTGACGGAACTCACCGCCCTCTACGCCTCGCGGCACGAGTTCCACGCCCTGAGCGGCGACTTCCCGGACCCGCGGGACATCCGCCCCGAGCAGGTGGCCGCCGAGCTGGCCGGCGAACTGGCCCACCCGGACGCGGAGGTGCTGCTCGCCCGCAGCGAGGGGCTGCTCGTGGGGATCGCGATCACGCTGGCGCACCATCCCGACCCGGCCGACCCGGACCCGTGGATCGGACTGCTGATGGTCGACGCGAGCGTCGGCGGCCAGGGGCACGGCAGACGACTGGCGGAGGAGGTGGAGGACCGGTTCCGCGCGGCGGGGCGGACGGGCGTACGGCTCGCCGTGCTCGACGCCAACCCGGCCGGCCTGGCCTTCTGGACCGCGCTCGGCTACGAGGTCCTCGCCCACCGGCCCGACCGTGAGCGCGGCCGCCCCTGCACGGTCCTGCGCAAGCCGCTGCGCACACCCCGCACCGCGGCCCGGGTCGCGGTGGTGGACCCGGAGGGCGCGGTGTTCCTGTTCCGGTACGACAACGTCGAGGTCGGCGTCCACTGGGCGCTGCCCGGCGGCGGGCTCGAACCCGGCGAGTCGCCGCGCGAGGGCGCCCTGCGCGAACTGCGCGAGGAGACCGGCTGGACCGACCTGGAGCCGGGGTCGCTGCTGACCACCTGGGAGCACGACTTCACCCACGCCGTGGGCCCCGTACGGCAGCACGAGCACGTCTACGTCACCCGCGGGCCCCGCCGGGAGCCGGCCGCCGGTGCGCAGGTCGCCGCGGCCCACGCCGAGGACAAGATCCTCACCTGGCGCTGGTGGACCCGCGAGGAACTGGCCGAGGAGGCGGAGCCGGTGTGGCCGCCGGAACTGGCCAAGCTGCTGGACGACTTGGACCGGACCAACCCGGACCACGGGCCCAACCAAGCCTGAGACCAGCGCGTTTACCTCTCGACCTCCGTCCGGATAGCGGAGCCATGGCCACGGCTTTCGGATACGAACACGTAAAGTCTTGACCGCGCCCTGTCAATCACCCCCTGGCCGGTGTCACTCTCTCCTGGCTCGCCGCAACCTGTGCCCCACCTGTGCCTCACCCCATGAGGCACGGCCCACAGTCCTGCGCCTCTTCCCCGGAGGCCGGTGATCAAGGAGATCGAGTGACACTGCACTCCCGTACCTCCCGTACGACCGTCCTGCGCGCCGCCGCCCTGATCGGGTCGGCCGCGGCGGTCGTGCTCGCGACGCAGAGCGGGGCCGCCACCGCGGCCTCCCCCGAGCCCGCTCCCGCGTCCGCCGCCGCCCCGCTCGGCGCCTCCGCGCGCGCCGCCGCCATCGCCTCGGCCCAGGACACGGCCCCGGCGGCCGCCCGCGAACTCGGCCTCGGCGCCCAGGAGAAGCTCGTCGTCCGCGACGTCGTCAAGGACGCCGACGGCACGGTCCACACCCGCTACGAGCGCACCTACGCCGGTCTGCCGGTCCTCGGCGGCGACCTCGTCACGCACCGCGCCAGGGGCGGCGCCCTCAAGAGCGTCACCAAGGCCACCAAGTCCCGTATCGCCGTGGCATCCACGGACGCCGCGATATCCGGCGACCGGGCCAGGAAGTCGGCCCTCGCGGCCGCCGACGGCAGCTCCGCCACCACCCGCAAGGTCGTCTGGGCGGCGGGCGCCAAGCCGGTCCTCGCCCACGAGACGGTCGTCAAGGGCCTGCAGCACGACGGCACCCCGAGCGAACTGCACGTCATCACCGACGCGGCCACCGGCCGGGAACTGCACTCCTTCGAGGCCATCGAGACCGGCTCCGGCACCAGCCAGTACAGCGGCACGGTCACCCTCGGCACCACCGCGGCCGCCGGCGGCTTCGACCTCACCGACGCCGGACGCGGCGGCCACAAGACGTACGACCTCAACGGCGCCACGAACGGCACCGGCACCCTCTTCCACGACGCCGACGACGTCTGGGGCGACGGCACGCCGGCCAACCGCCAGACCGCCGCCGTCGACGCCGCCTACGGCGCCCAGGCCACCTGGGACTTCTACAAGAACAACTTCAACCGCAGCGGCATCCGCAACGACGGCGTCGCCGCCTACTCGCGCGTCCACTACGGCAACGCCTACGTCAACGCCTTCTGGTCCGACCAGTGCTTCTGCATGACGTACGGCGACGGCGCCGGCAACCTCAAGCCGCTCACCTCGCTCGACGTGGCCGGGCACGAGATGACCCACGGCGTCACCTCCAACACCGCCGGGCTGCGCTACAGCAAGGAGTCCGGCGGCCTGAACGAGGCCACCTCTGACATCTTCGGCACCTCGGTGGAGTTCTTCACGAACAACGCCTCCGACCAGGGCGACTACCTGATCGGCGAGAAGATCGACATCCGCGGCAACGGCACCCCGCTGCGCTACATGGACCGGCCCAGCAGGGACGGCAACTCGGCCGACTACTGGTCACGCACGGTCGGCCGCCTCGACGTGCACTACTCCTCCGGCGTCGCCAACCACTTCTTCTACCTGCTGGCCGAGGGCAGCGGCGCGAAGACCATCAACGGCGTGAGCTACAACTCGCCCACCTACGACGGCTCGACGGTCACCGGCATCGGCCGCGCCAAGGCCGAGCAGATCTGGTACAAGGCGCTGACCACCTACTTCACCACGTCCACCGACTACAAGGGTGCCCGCGCGGGCACCCTGAACGCGGCACGCGACCTGTACGGCGCGAGCAGCGCCGAGTACACCGCGGTGGCGGCCGCCTGGAAGGCCGTCAACGTCAACTGACCCCGCGCACACGGCACACCGGCCGGGCCGCCCGACTCAGGGGCGGTCCGGTTTCCCGTCCCCGTACAGCCAGTCCCGCCAGATCCCGGAGAAGTCCTCGTCCGGGGCCTGCCTCTCCACGTACGCCGTGAAGTCGGCGGTGTCGGCCGTGCCATGCCGGTGGGCTGCGGCCCAGCCGTGCAGCAGGGCGGCGAACCGTTCGTCACCGATCCGCTGCCGGATCTTGTGCAGCACCATCGCGCCGCGCTGGTACACCGGGTCGCCGGTCAGCCCGGCGGCATCGTCCTGGCGGGCGGGCGGGAACGCCCACAGGTCCGTATAGGTCTCCTCGCCCTCCTCGTACAGCCAGTCGAAGGACTCCTGCGCGCTGTCGCCGCCGTGCTCCTCCTCCCACAGCCACTCCGCGTACGTCGCGAAGCCTTCGCTCAGCCACAGGTCCTGCCAGGTCCTCGGGGTGACCGAGTCGCCGTACCACTGGTGGGCCAGCTCGTGCACGAGCAGCACCACGTCCGGGGCGCCGGGGAAGACCGGACGGTTCTGGGTCTCCAGGGCGTAGCCCACGTCCACGCCGCGTTCGACGATCGCGCCCGTGGAGGAGAACGGGTACGGACCGAAGGTCTCCTGCGCCCAGGTCATCACCTCCGGCAGCCGTGCCAGCACGGCCCGGCTCGCCTCCGCCTCGACCGGGTCCACCGCCGTGTACACCGGCAGCCCGTCCCGTGTCCGTGTCCGGCTGATGTCGTAGCGGCCGATCGCGACCGTGGCGGCATGGCTGGGCACGGGCTCGGTGGCCCGCCATGCGAAGGCCGTCCCGCCGCCCCGGGCGGGGCGCTGCCGGAGCAGTTCTCCGTTGGAGACGGCCGTCAGACCGCGCGGCACGGTGACCCGGATGTCGTACGAGGCCTTGTCGGAGGGGTGGTGGTTGCCGGGGAACCAGGCGGCCGAGCCGACCGGTTCGCCGAGGCCGAGCGCGCCGTCGGCGGTGAGCAGCCAGCCCTCCTCGCTGCCGTCGGGGTCGGTGATCGTCTCGGGCCGGCCCTCGTAGCGGACGGTGACCTCGAAGGTGCCGCCCTCGGCCGGCTCCTCGTCCGGGCGGACCGTGAGCTCCTGCCCGGCCCGGTTCCAGCGGGCCTCCTCGCCGTCGACGGTGACCCTCTCGACGTCCAGGCCCTTGAGGTCCAGGTTGAACGAGGACAGGTCCTGGGTGGCGCGGGCCGTGATCACCGCCGTGCCGGTCAGGACGCCGTCGCCGGGGTCGTAGGCGAGGTCGAGGCCGTAGTGCGTGACGTCGTAGCCGCCGTTGCCCGCCTTGGGGAAGTACGGGTCGCGCAGGCCCGCCGCGCCCGGGGTGCCGCTCACCCCTCCGCGGTCCTCGCACGCGCCGAGCGTGAGCGCGAGGCATACGGCGAGGGCGGCGGGGACAACAGGCACGAACCGGGGCACGCCGTCGATCCTATGGCGGCCCGAGGGGGAGATCGCGGGCGCCGTCGCCCGACCCCCCGCGGGGGCCGTCCGCGGGGCGGGCCGTGACACCATCGGCTACGTGCTCGACATCGGCTACGCCCTCTCCAACCGCTTCCCCGACCCGCCGCAAACGGACTACCGGCGCGCGGACGTCCGCGCCCTGCGGCACGACCTGTTCTGCGGGGACGTCTACCTCGCCGACACCAAGGCCGACCGGGAGCTGTCCACAGCCTGGGGATGGGTTCCGGTGCTCGACTTCGCGTGGGCGCTGTGCGACATCGTCGAGCGGATCGACCAGGACCCGGCGGGCTCGCGCGCGTCCCGGCCGCAGTACGCCGAGCTGGACTTCACCGAGTCCACGGACCGCATGATGTTCGAGCGGCGGTTCGGCTGGGTGGACATCGAGGCGGACTGGATGCCGGGCGACGAGGAGCCCCTGACCTTCTCCCACTCCGCGCTGCGGCGTGAGGCCCGGGACTTTCTGCACGACCTGATCGCCGACCTGTGCGATCTGCACGAGGACCTCGCGGAGAACCCGGCGATCTGGACGCTCCAGGCGCGCTTCCCCCGCGTGGGGTGACCGTCCCCGGGCCCCTGGGGGCTCCTCCGTCAGCTCCCGGCCCCGGCACCCGCCCACCGCCCGAAAGCGTCCGCCGGGAAGCGGGCAGCCGCCCCCTCAGCCCGCGTCCGCCGGAAAGCGGGCATCGCGCCCCCCTCGGTCCTCCACCCGTACCCCCAGCTCCGCCGCCAGCACCGGTGCCAGGTCCAGCAGCTGGGCGGTGCTGATCACCGCCCCCGTGAGCCGGTCCACCCCCCGCGCGATCTCCAGCGGAGCCGCCCCGCGCAGGTCCACGTCCTTCAGCGTCGCCGAGGTGAGGTCGGCCGACTTCACGGCGCAGTCGACGAACTCCACCCGCTCCAGAAGGGCCCCGCCGAAGTCCGGCTCGACCAGGACGCAGCCCTCGAAGACGACGTCTCTGAGCCGTGCCGTACGGAAGTTGAGGAAGTCCAGCTTGCCGCCGCGGACGACCACCCGCTCCAGCACCGCCCCGTGCAGCTGCACCCCGCCGAGACGGGCGTCCAGCACCTCGCTGTCCCGCAGCGTGGCCCCCGCCAGGTCGGTGCCGACACCGCGGACCTCTCTGAGGACCGAGTCGAGGAAACGGGCGTGGTGCAGACCGGTCTCGTCCAGCGAGCAGCCCGTCAGCGCGCAGTCCAGGAAGCGGGCGCCCGCCCCGTCCTGGCCGCTCAGGTCGGCCTCTCTCAGCTCCAGCCCGTCGTAGTCGCCGTCCGGCTCCAGGGAGCCGCCGTCCCACCGCTCCAGCGCGGGCAGCCGCACCTCCGGCCGCCGTGCCGCCTTCACACCCGTCGCCCCGGGCCGTCCGCTTGCCATGCCCCCATCCTGCACGCCGCCACTGACAATCACCCTGACCTGCGCAGACGTGGGCCGTCCCGGTTCGCTGTCACATTTCGGCGGGCCGGACAGTCATATCCGGTGACAGGCGAACCCGAAGAGAGGGAGACCTCACCATGCACCGCATCACCGTCGTCGGCGGCGGCTTCGCCGGACTCACCGCGGCCATCACCGCCGCCGAGGCGGGCGCCCGGGTCACCGTGTACGAGGCGCACCACACCCTCGGCGGGCGGGCCCGCACCTCCGAGGGCCCGTACCGGACCAACGAGGGACCGCACGCCCTGTACAACGGCGGCCCGCACTGGGCCTGGCTGCGCAGCCGCGACCTGATCGGGCCGCTCGCGCCGCTGCCGCCTCTGGAGGCCGCCCGGCTGCGGCTGCGCCACCACGGCGCACTGCGCCGCACCCCGCCCTTCGCGATGCTCAAGCTGCTGCGCCGCAGCGCCCGCCAGGCGCCCGTGGACGAGGACTTCCTCACCTGGGCCACCCGGGAGGCGGGCGAGGAGGGCGCGCGGGCCGCCGCCCACTACTCCGCCGTCGCCCTGTTCCACGACGACCCCGGCTCGCTCTCCGCCGCGTTCGTGCAGGAGCGGCTGCGCCGGGCCACCAAGCTGCCCCCGGAGGCGCACTACCCGCGCGGCGGCTGGGCCAGCGTCATCGACCGGATGGCCGGGCGGGCCTGGAACCTCGGCGTACGGATGGAGACCCTCTCGCGCGTCGACACCCTGCCCACCGACACCCCCGTCGTCGTCGCCACCTCCCTCGACTCCGCGCGGCGGCTGCTCGGCGACGACTCGCTGACCTGGCCGAGCGGCCGTACCGCGCTGGTGGACCTCGCCGTACGGACCCGGCGCGGCGACGCGTTCGCCGTGTCGGACCTGGACGCGCCGGGCTGGCTGGAGCGGTTCACCGCGCAGGACCGCACCCTCGCCCCGGCCGGTGAGCAGCTGATCCAGGGTCAGATCCCCATCGCCCCGGGTGTCCCGCGCGCCCAGGGCGTGGCCCGCGCCGAGGAACTGCTCGACCTCGGTTTCCCGGGCTGGCGCGAGCGTGTGACCTGGCGCCGCGAGGCCCTCGCGCAGGGCCGGACCGGCGCCGTCGACCTGCCCGGCACCAGCTGGCGCGACCGGCCGGCCGTGGACCGGGGCGACGGCGTCTATCTCGCCGGCGACCAGGTCGCCGCGCCCGGGGTGCTGTCCGAGGTGTCCTTCAACAGCGCCCTGACCGCGGTCTCGCTCGTGCTGGGCCGCGACGCCGCCGACCGCAAGCACGCCTGAGGGGGCTCCGGGGCGCCGAGCGGCCTGAGCGGGCTCGAGGCGGCAAGCACGCCTGAGGGCTCCGGGGCGGCTTGACCTCAAGCGCGCTTGAGGAAGAAAAGTGAACCGTGTCGAACGGACCACACCCTGGGGGATCCCATGCACGCCGTCCGCCTGCACGCCTTCGGCCCCGCCGAGAACCTGGTCTACGAGGAGACCGAGGCCCCGCGCCCCGGCCCCGGCCAGGTCCGTGTCGCCGTACGGGCCGCGGGTGTCCATCTGCTGGACACCGCCCTGCGCGAGGGCAAGGCGGGCCCGGCCCCGGCCCCCGAACTGCCCACGGTCCCGGGCCGTGAGGTCGCGGGCGTCGTGGAGTCGCTCGGCGAGGGCGTCGCACCGCTGTGGCTCGGCAGGCGTGTGGTCGCCCACCTGGGCTTCGTGCCGGGAGGCTATGCCGAGCTGGCCGTCACCGAGGTGGAGCGGCTGCACGAGATCCCGGCGGGCCTCGACTTCGCCGGGGCCGTCGCGATGATCGGCACCGGCCGCACCACGATGGGCATCCTCCAGTTCGCCGAGCTCGGCCCCCACTCGGTGGCCGTCGTCCCGGCCGCGGCCGGCGGCATCGGCACCCTGCTCGTGCAGTACGCCCGGCACGCCGGCGCCACCGTCGTCGGCCTCGCTGGCGGGCGCGAGAAGACGGCCCGGGTCGCCGCGAACGGCGCCGACCTCGCCGTCGACTACCGCGACCCGCAGTGGCCGGCCGAGGTCCGCGCCTGGCTGGGCGGCCGCACCGCCACGGTCGTCCTCGACGGTGTCGGCGGCGACGTGGCCCGCGAGGCCGTCGCCCTCCTCGGCCCCGGCGGCCGCCACATCGTCTTCGGCTGGTCCTCCGAGGGCGTCAAGGACGGCGGGCCGTACCTCGTCGACGGCGTCTCCGAGGAGGTGCTCGGCCCGGTGATGCTCGCCAGGGCCGGCGGCCCCGAACCCCTGCGCACCCTCGAACTGCGCGCGCTGGCCGAGGCCGCGGCCGGCCGCCTCACCCCCGCCGTCCACCGCTTCCCGCTCGCCGGGGCGGCGGACGCCCACCGGGCCCTGGAGACCCGCGGCACGACCGGAAAGGTGGTCCTGGAACCATGACCGGCAGGAAGCACGCCCCAGATGCGGCCCACCGCCATCCGTGGTCTTCTGGCCGGGTGAGCGTCACCCGGATGGAGCACACCGCGGACGCCGACCCGCGCCGCTGGTGGGGCCTTGTGATCATCGCCCTCGCGCAGCTGATGGTCGTCCTGGACGCGACCATCGTGAACATCGCGCTCCCCTCCGCCCAGCACGATCTGGGCATCTCCGACGGCAACCGCCAGTGGGTCATCACCGCCTACACGCTGGCCTTCGGCGGTCTGCTGCTGCTCGGCGGACGGATCGCGGACCTGGTGGGCCGCAAACGCACCTTCGTCATCGGCCTGATCGGCTTCGCCGCGGCCTCCGCGCTGGGCGGCGCCGCGACCACCGCGGGGATGCTGTTCGGCGCCCGCGCGCTCCAGGGCGCGTTCGCCGCCGTCCTGGCGCCCTCCGCGCTGAGCCTGCTCACCACCACGTTCACCGACCCCAAGGAACGCGGCAAGGCGTTCGGCATCTACGGCGCCCTCGCGGGCAGCGGAGCCGCGATCGGGTTCATCGTCGGCGGCCTGCTCACCGAGTACCTGGACTGGCGCTGGTGCCTGTACGTGAACGTGCCCATCGCGATCGTCGCCGTCCTCGGCGCGCTCTCCCTGCTGCACGACCGCCCCGGCCAGGCGGGCGCCCGACTGGACGTGCCGGGCGCAGTCCTCGGCTGCGGCGGCCTGGTGGCGATCGTCTACGGCTTCAGCGAGGCCGAGCCGCGCGGCTGGGCCGACCCGCTGGTGCTGGGCCTGCTCGCGTTCGGCGTCGTGCTCCTGATCGCCTTCGTGTGGTGGCAGTCCCGGGCACCGATGCCGCTGCTGCCGCTGCACATCATCAAGGACCGCGACCGCGCGGGCTGCTTCCTCACGATGGGCCTGGCCGTCATCGGCATGTTCGGCCTGTTCCTGTTCATGACCTACTACCTCCAGGTCATCCTCGGGTACTCCCCGGTCAAGACCGGTCTGGCGTTCCTGCCGCTGACCGTCGCGATCATCACCGGCTCGACCCAGATATCCGCCCGGCTGCTGCCCCGGGTGCAGCCGCGCGCGCTGATGGTCCCGGGTGCCGTACTCGCGGCGGGCGGCATGATGATCCTCACCCGGCTGACGGTCCACTCCGCCTACGCGAGCGACATCCTGCCCGCCCTGCTCCTGATGGGCCTCGGCATGGGCATGATCTTCATGCCGGTCTTCGCCACCGCCACGGCGGGTGTGGCACCCCAGGACTCCGGCGTCACCTCGGCCACCGTCAACACCTCCCAGCAGGTCGGCGGCTCCATAGGCACCGCCCTCCTCAACACCATCGCCACCACCAGCAGCACGGCCTACGTCGCCGCCCACCTCACCGGCCCCGCCGGCCGAGCCCAGGTGGTTGCCGAGGGCACGGTCCACGGCTACACGGTCGCCATCTGGTGGGCCACCGGCATCATGCTGCTCGCCGGCCTGGTCGCGGGCCTGATGGTCACGGCCCGACCCCCGCAGCACGCACCGAGGACAGCGGTACGGGAATCGGTGACCTGACGGTCCGTGTCCCTCCAGGGGGCCTCGGGGGCCCGACAGCCTCAGCCCCGCCCCGCCACCCGGTCCGCCACGCGGGCCAGCCGGGACGACCCCGTGCTGTGGGTGCGCAGTTCACGGCGGTCCGCCGCGCGATAGGTCGCGTACATGCCGTGCACGCCGAGCCAGCGCAGCGGCTCCGGCTCCCACTTGCGCACCTTGTGCCCGACCCACGGCAGTTCGGTGAGTTCCGTCGGCCCGCCCTGCCCGGAGTCCTGCTGGACCAGGTCCCGCAGGGTGCGGGCAGCGAGGTTCGTGGTGGCCACGCCCGAGCCGACGTACCCGCCCGCCCAGCCCAGCCCCGTCGCCCGGTCCAGGGTCACCGTCGCGCACCAGTCGCGCGGCACGCCCAGCACGCCCGACCAGGCGTGCTCGACGCCCACCCCGGCCAGCGACGGGAAGAAGCGCACGAGGAGCTCCCGCAGCGCCTCGACGGTCTCCGCGCGCGTGCGCCCGTCGTTGTCGGTCCTCGATCCGAAGCGGTACGGCACCCCGCGCCCGCCCAGCGCGATCCGTCCGTCGGCGGTGCGCTGCGCGTACATGTAGGCGTGCGCCATGTCGCCGAGGGTCTCGCGGCCCTCCCACCCCACCGACGCCCACTGCTCGTCGGTGAGCGGCTCGGTCACCACCATCGAGGAGTTCATCGGCAGCCAGGTGCGCCGCTGGCCCTTCAGCGAGGCGGTGAACCCCTCGGTGCAGCGCAGCACATAGGGCGCCCGGACCGTGCCGTAAGGCGTCACGGCGTGCTTCGGGCGGATCTCCGTCACGGGGGTCGCCTCGTAGATCGTCACGCCGAGCGCCTCGACGGCCTCGGCGAGCCCCTTGACCAGCTTCACCGGGTGCACGCGCGCGCCGTGCGGCGTCCAGGACGAGCCGACCGCGCCCGCGACCCTCACGCGCCCGGCCGTCTCCCGCGCGCCGTACAGCTCGCGGTCCTTCTCGCCGTACGACAGCTCGTGCTCGTGGAACGCCTTGAGCCGGGCCAGTTGCGCGGGGGTGGTGGCCACCTCCAGTACTCCACCGCGGTGGACGTCGGCGTCCACGCCCTCGGCGGCCAGTACGGACACCACCTCGTCGACGGTGTCGTTCATGGCCCGCTGCAGCCTGACGGCGGCCTCCCGGCCGTGCAGCTTCGCGTAGCGGTCGCGTCCGGCTACGCCGTTGTAGAGCCAGCCGCCGTTGCGCCCGGAGGCGCCGTAGCCGCAGAACCTCTGTTCCAGCACGGTGACCCGCAGGAAGGGCGCGGCCTTCTTCAGGTAGTACGCCGTCCACAGGCCTGTGTATCCGCCGCCCACGATCACCACGTCTGCGGTCTCGTCACCCGCGAGCGGCTCCCGCACCGCCGGAAGCCCGTCGTCCGCGAACCAGAAGGAGACGCCGCCATTGACCACACCGCTGACCGCACCGCTGCTCATGCCGGGGACGCTAACCCCTCCCGGCGGCCTCTGTCTCCTTCGGATTTCGTACTTTCGCACGCCGCTGACCAGCGGATAGCCCGCCGTTCCGCACACCGGCACGACGAAATGCCCCCGATCGGGGACCGCCCTCCGGCCGTACGCCGAACACAGCGCGAGCACCCGCCGGTGGCCTCGCCCGGGACGGCGCCGCGGCCCTGCGCGAGGTCGCCGCCGAGCCCGTCGACCGCCTGCTGCACTGGCACCTGCACCACGGCAACGCCCTGGCCGCCGACCGCGCCCCCTGGCCGGCCATCGACCCCTGGCCCGCCTCCTCCAGAACGCCGTCCGGTCCACGGAGGAGGGCGAGCAGCCGAGCCCCCGGAACCTGGAGATCGCCCGCGCACTGCGCGGCCGAACGCCTAGCCTCGCACCATGATCCGTACCGCGACCCCAGACGACATCCCCGTCATCCACACCCTGGTCCGTGAGCTCGCCGAGTACGAGAAGGCCCCGGACGAGGCCAGGGCGACCCGGGAACAGCTCCACGAGGCCCTCTTCGGCGAGCGCCCGGCGGCGTACGCCCACATCGCCGAGGACGACGAGACGGGCGAGCCGGTCGGCTTCGCCCTGTGGTTCCTGAACTTCTCCACCTGGCGCGGCACCCACGGCATCTACCTGGAGGACCTCTTCGTCCGCCCGACCGCCCGCGGCGCCGGCCACGGCCGCGCCCTGCTCACCGAACTGGCCCGCGTCTGCGTCGAGCGCGGCTACCAGCGCCTGGAGTGGTCCGTCCTGAACTGGAACGAGCCCGCGATCGGCTTCTACCGCTCCCTCGGCGCCCTGCCCCAGGACGAGTGGACCGTGTACCGCCTGACCGACGAGGCCCTGACGCAGCTCGGCACGCCCTGACCCCCGACACACCGACGCCCCCGCGATCCGGGATCACGGGGGCGTAGAGGCGCGGCTCAGCCGAAGAGCCCCCTGTCGGATTCGAACCGACGACCTTCGCTTTACAAGAGCGGTGCTCTACCACTGAGCTAAGGAGGCCTGCGCACGGCACGCGTGCGCCCGTGCAGTGTACCCAGGCTCCGGTGGGGGCCCGTCGAAAATTTCCGCGAAGTTCACAGAGGTCCAGGTACTGACAGGCAGGGTGAACGGCAGGTACCGTCCTGAGTCGGTTCACTCGCGTGGACTACACCAACCACCTTCCTACAACGGATCGTCCGGCACGTTCCTGCCGGTAGAAGGGGGCCCATCACCATGGCCACTGTTACGTTCGACAAGGCGACCCGCATCTACCCGGGTGGCACCAAGCCCGCCGTCGACGCCCTGGACATCGAGATCGCGGACGGCGAGTTCCTCGTCCTGGTCGGTCCGTCCGGCTGCGGCAAGTCCACCTCCCTGCGCATGCTCGCCGGCCTGGAGGACGTCAACGGCGGCGCGATCCGCATCGGCGACCGCGACGTGACCCACCTGCCGCCGAAGGACCGGGACATCGCCATGGTGTTCCAGAACTACGCGCTGTACCCGCACATGAGCGTCGCCGACAACATGGGCTTCGCGCTCAAGATCGCCGGTGTCAACAAGGCGGAGATCCGGCAGAAGGTCGAGGAGGCCGCGAAGATCCTCGACCTCACCGAGTACCTGGACCGCAAGCCGAAGGCCCTCTCCGGCGGTCAGCGCCAGCGTGTCGCGATGGGCCGCGCCATCGTGCGTGAGCCCCAGGTCTTCCTCATGGACGAGCCGCTGTCCAACCTGGACGCCAAGCTCCGTGTGTCGACCCGTACGCAGATCGCGTCGCTCCAGCGCCGTCTGGGCATCACCACCGTCTACGTCACCCACGACCAGGTCGAGGCCATGACGATGGGCGACCGTGTCGCGGTCCTCAAGGACGGTCTGCTCCAGCAGGTCGACACCCCGCGCAACATGTACGACAAGCCCGCGAACCTCTTCGTCGCCGGCTTCATCGGCTCCCCGGCCATGAACCTGGTCGAGGTCCCGATCACCGACGGCGGCGTGAAGTTCGGCAACTCGGTCGTCCCGGTCGAGCGCGACGCGCTGTCCGCCACCACCGACAAGACGGTCACCGTCGGTGTCCGCCCCGAGCACTTCGACGTGGCGGGCGCGGGCTCCGACCAGGGCCTCGCGGTCACCGTGAACGTCGTCGAGGAGCTGGGCGCCGACGCCTACGTCTACGGCACCGCCACCGTCGGCGACACCTCCAAGGACCTGGTGGTCCGGGTGAACGGCCGTGACGTCCCGGAGAAGGGCAGCGTGCTGCACGTCGTCCCGCGCTCCGGCGAGACCCACGTGTTCTCCACCTCCTCCGGCGCGCGTCTGTCCGACTGACGCAGGACGGAGAAACCCGGACGTTCTCCACGGGTTGACGAAGAGGGCCCCGCAGACCGCTGCGGGGCCCTTCTCGCTGTCGCGGGATACCACGGCAGAACAACCCATTTCGAGCAGTGAGCGTCAACCCTCTACCCCGAAATCGCCACCTTCTCATCCCCCGAACCGGTGACTAAATGTCGCCAAATCATTACCAGGCGCTACCCTCACTCGCGTGAAGCACTCCACCATCCAAGAGACGCGACGCGGCCAGGGCCCCGCCCGCCGGGTCGGCCGCAGCCTCGCCCTCGTCCTGCCCGTCGTCCTGGTGCTCTCCGGGACCCTCGCGGTCACCCGAGTCAACTGGTCGGGCGACCCGTCGACCTCGGTGCTCACCGCCTCGGACACCGCCCTGTCCGACGACGCCAAGCCGGCCGCCCCGCGCGCCCCGCACGAGGTGCTGCGCGACCAGCTCCTGACCGAGCTCCAGGAGAAGGATCCGGGCATCGCCCTGACCCACCTCCAGCAGGCCGTCGACGAGCGCCCGTCCCTCGCCTCCCACTGCGTCTCGATCGCCCGTTCCCTGGGCCGGGCGGCGGTCCGCGTCTACGGTCCCAAGCGGGCCCAGTCGTTCTCCCGCCCGGTCTGCGACACGGCCTTCGCCTCGGGCGTCCTCGCGGCCACCGGCTGAGCGGCGCCCCGGGAGGGGCGCGAGGCCGTACCGCCCCGCGGCCGGGCGACGCCCGCAGGGGCGCGGGGCTGTGTCGACGGACGGCTCCCGCCACGCGGGCGCGAGCCGCACGGACGGCCCGGGGCCGTCGGAGCACAGCCCCCGCGCCCCCGCGGGCGCACCGCCCCGCCCTGGGCCGACACACCGGGATCCGTCCCGCCAACCGCCCGGTAACCCCGCAACACGCACCGCGTACAGTGCGGGCATGACCGACCCGCACGCCGCCGTACGCCCCACCCAGGCCGTCATCCTCGCCGGAGGCCAGGGCTCACGCCTGCGCCCGTACACCGACGACCGCCCGAAGCCGATGGTCGAGATCCCCGGCACGGGCACGCCGATCATCGGCCACCAGCTGAACTGGCTCGCCGAGGAGGGCGTCACCGACGTGGTCGTCAGCTGCGGCCACCTCGCCGAGGTGCTCCAGCAGTGGCTGCGCACCGCGAACCTCTCGCTGACGGTCACCACGGTCGTCGAGACGGAGCCGCTCGGCCGCGGCGGCGGCCTGAAGTTCGCCGCGGCGCACCTGCCGCACCCGGACCGCGCCTGGTACGCCACCAACGGCGACATCTGGACCCGCTTCTCCCTGCGGGACATGGCCGACTTCCACGCCGAGCGCGACGCGATAGCGACCCTCGCGCTGGCCCGCCCCCGCATCCCGTGGGGCGCCGTCAAGACCGACGGCTTCGGCCACATCACGGACTTCATCGAGGCCCCGCCGTCGACCTTCGAGATCAACGCGGGCGTCTACGTCTTCTCCCCCGAGTTCGCCGGTCTGCTCCCCGAGCGCGGCGACCACGAGCGCACCACGTTCCCGCACCTGGCCCGTGAACGCCGCCTGGCCGGCTTCCCGCTCCCCCAGGGCTCCTACTGGCGTGCCATCGACACCGCCAAGGACCTCACGGAGGCGGCGAAGGAGCTCGCCGGCCTGGGCCGCTGACGGCCGCCGAGAAAGCCCCTAGCAGCCGCTGAGAGCCGCTGCACGGCGTACGACGACGGGGTCCCGCACGGTGCGACCGTGCGGGACCCCGTCGTCGTGTGAGCCAGGGGGCGGGGCCGTCAGCCCAGGAGGCCGCCCACCAGTCCGGGCTGCTGCTCCTCGGTGGGCTCGCCGCCGCCGGTTCCCGTGCCGCCGGAGGAGGTGGCGCCGCCGGAGCTGGGTCCGGAGCCGGTGCTCGGGGGCTGCTCCTCCGGGGAGGACTGCTGCGGCGGGGCCTCGCCGACGGTGCCCTGGGTCTGGCTGGGCGAGCTGCCCGTGGAGGTGTCCTGGGTCGCGTCGGGTGTGGTCGCGGCGCCTTCGGTCGGCGCGGCCGACGGCGCGTCCTCGGTCGGCGTGGCGGCCGCCGAGGGGCTGCTGCTCTTCTTCTCGCGCTCGCCGGGCTTCTGGGGCAGCGGCGAACCGGGCAGCTCGTTGCGCGGGGCGTCACCGGGGCCGGGCACCACGATCCGGTCGGCGTCACGGACCGCGCCGCCGAGCAGGGAGCCGAGGAGCAGGGTGAGCCCGATGACGACGGCGCTCACCAGGGCGCCGCGGCGCAGCACGTAGCGGCGCAGCTCCCAGATGTCGGAGCGGGGACCGAGCCTGCGCCAGGCCATGCCCGCCAGCCGGCCGTCGATGGAGTAGACGGGAGCGCCCGCGATGATCAGGGGCGACCAGGCGGCGAGGTAGATGATGTCGGGGGCGTCGTAGACGGGGACGCTCTTCCAGCTGACGGTGACCAGCAGCGCGGCCGACAGCAGCGCGCCGCCCACCGCGGCGACCCGCTGCCAGCAGCCCAGCACCGTGAGGACGCCGACGACCACCTGGAGGAAGGCGATCACGAGGCCCGAGCCGACCGGGTGGGCCAGGGCGAACTGGCGCAGCGGCTCGGCGACCTCCCACGGGTGCAGGGTGTTGAGCCACTTCACCATCGAGCCGCGGGTGCCGCCGTCGAAGTAGACGGGGTCGCACAGCTTGCCCATGCCGGCGTAGATGGAGATGAAGCCGAGGAAGACGCGCAGCGGGAGCAGGACGACGCCGAGGTTCATCCGGCGGCCGGGGTAGTAGGCGTGCCGCGCGGCCTCGTCGGCGTGCCGTCCGGAGCGCCGTTCGGCGTCGGCCGGTTCGGGGTCGTCGAAGTCGAACCGCTCGTCGTCGTAGGCCGGTTCGCCGTATTCGGGTCCGTCGTAGGCGGGTTCGTCGTAGGCGCTGCCGACGGTGCGCATATGGGGCAGCAGGCGGGTGCCGGCGCCCTCGGGGGTGCGCTGGGCGCCGAGGACGGGGGTCTCGACGGTCTGGTCGAGCTCGTCGTAGACGTCGTCGTAGCCGGGGCCGCCCACGCCGACGCGCGGGATGACCTGGGTGGCCCCGGCGTCGGCCGTCTCCTCGGGGGCGCGGACGCCCGCCGTGCGCACGGCCTGGAGCAGGCGGTGGGCGCCGGTGTCGTCGGGTGCCGAGCGGCCGCTCCAGACGACGGGTCGGCGGCGGGCCGCGGCGGGGCGGGCCGCCGCGGCGCCACCGGCCACGGGGACGGCGCCCGAGTGCCGTGCGACCCGCACGGATTGGGCGCGTCGCGAGGAGGCACCCAACTGCACGCGGAAGCTCGCATGGTTGACGATGATCTGCGCCGGATCGCTCGGCACCTTCACCATGCTCAGCGCGGGAGCGTCATCGAGCCCGGAAGCGAATCCCGACGAGCGGTCCCCCGTCGGTGTGCGGGGTGTTCTGGTGTCCACACTCATCTAACCGAGTGACGCGAGGTTAGGACACTGCTTTGACCTGCCGGATCTGTCCGGACCCCGTCAAGCTTGTCCTGAACGCCAGGATTACCCCGTACGGGTGATCCTGCGGACGTGTGTTCAGCCCCGTCGGCGTGCCGCCTCGTACAGCACGATGCCCGCCGCCACACCGGCGTTCAGCGACTCCGCGCCACCCGGCATCGGGATGCGCACCCGGAAGTCGCAGGTCTCGCCGACCAGTCGGGACAGGCCCTTGCCCTCGCTGCCGACCACGATCACGACCGGGCCCCCGAGCGCCTCCAGCTCGCCCAGCTCGGCCTCGCCGTCGGCGGCCAGACCGACCACGGTGACACCGGCCTTCTTGTACTGCTCCAGCGCCCGGGTCAGGTTCGTCGCACGCGCCACCGGCGTACGGGCGGCCGTACCGGCGGAGGTCTTCCAGGCACCGGCGGTCATGCCGGCCGCGCGGCGCTCGGGCACGACCACGCCGTGCCCGCCGAAGGCGGAGACGGACCGCACCACGGCACCGAGGTTGCGCGGGTCGGTCACCCCGTCCAGCGCGACGACCAGCGGGTCCTCGCCACCGTCGGCGGCGGCGTCGAGCAGGTCCTCGGGGTGGGCGTACTCGTACGGCGGGACCTGGAGGACCAGGCCCTGGTGGTTGAGGCCGTTGGTCATCCGGTCCAGCTCGGGACGCGGGGCCTCCATGAGGTTGATGCCGCCGCGCTCGCCCGCGAGCTGGAGCGCCTCGCGCACCCGCTCGTCGTTGTCGATGAACTGCTGGACGTACAGCGTGTTGGCGGGCACGCCCTCGCGCAGCGCCTCGACGACCGGGTTGCGCCCGACGACCAGCTCGGACGTGCCCTTGCCGCCTCGGCCGCGCGCCACCGGGCGGCGCTGGACCTGCTTGGTCTTCGCGTTGGCGATGCGGTTCTTCTTGTGTCCCTTGCGCATCTCGGCGGGGGGCGTGGGGCCCTTGCCCTCCAGGCCCCGGCGCCGCTGGCCGCCGCTGCCGACCTGGGCGCCCTTCTTGCCGGACATGCGGCGGTTGTTCCCGGCCATGACCTACCTGTTCTTTTCGTGTTGCTCGATACGTACGTCAGTGCAAGTGTGCCGCCCGAGTGTCCGGGCGGCACATTCACGGTGGTCAGGGCCTCAGCGCTGGCCGATGCTCCAGCGCGGGCCCTGGGGGCTGTCCTCGATGACGAGACCGGACTGGTTCAGCTGGTCGCGGATGGCGTCGGCGGTGGCCCAGTCCTTGCGGGCGCGGGCCGCCTCCCGCTGGTCAAGCACCATGCGCACCAGGGTGTCGACCACGCCGTGCAGGTCCTCGCCGCCGTCGGCCTCGCCCGCCCAGTGCGGGTCGAGCGGGTCCAGGCCGAGGACGCCGAGCATGGCCCGGACCTCGGCGAGGCGGGCGACGGCGGCTTCCTTGTCGTCGGCCGCCAGGGCGCTGTTGCCCTGCCGGACCGTGGTGTGCACGATCGCGAGGGCCCCCGGCACACCGAGGTCGTCGTCCATGGCCTCGGCGAAGGCCAGCGGCACCTCGGCGGCGGGCTCGACCGGTCTCCCGGCCAGCTCCGTCACGCGCTGCACGAAGCCCTCGATCCGGCCGTACGCCGCCTCGGCCTCACGCAGGGCGTCCTCGCTGTACTCGATCATCGAGCGGTAGTGCGGGGTGCCGAGGTAGTAGCGCAGGACGACGGGGCGCCACTGCTTGACCATCTCCGACACCAGCACGCTGTTGCCGAGCGACTTGGACATCTTCTCGCCGCTCATGGTGACCCAGGCGTTGTGCACCCAGTACCGGGCGAACTCGTCACCGAAGGCCTTGGCCTGGGCGATCTCGTTCTCGTGGTGCGGGAAGATCAGGTCCAGGCCGCCGCCGTGGATGTCGAAGGCGGAGCCCAGGTACTTGTGCGCCATCGCCGAGCACTCCAGGTGCCAGCCGGGACGGCCGCGGCCCCACGGCGTCTCCCAGCTCGGCTCGCCCGGCTTGACGGCCTTCCACATCGCGAAGTCGCGCGAGTCCCGCTTGCCGGTCTCGCCCTCACCGGAGGGCTGGAGCAGGTTGTCCAGCTCCTGGTTGGACAGCCTCAGGTACTCGGGGAACGACCGCACGTCGAAGTAGACGTTGCCGTCGGCCTCGTAGGCGTGGCCGCGCTCGATGAGACCGCGCATCATCTCGACCATCTCGGTGACATGGCCGGTGGCGCGGGGCTCGTAGGTGGGCGGAAGGCAACCGAGGGCGGTGTAGCCGTCGTTGAAGGCGCGCTCGTTCTCGTAGCCGATCGCCCACCAGGGGCGGCCCTGGTCGGCCGACTTGGCGATGATCTTGTCGTCGATGTCGGTCACGTTGCGGATGAACGTGACGTCGTAGCCGCGGTAGGCGAACCAGCGGCGCATGATGTCGAAGTTCAGGCCCGAGCGGATGTGCCCGATGTGCGGGGCCGCCTGCACGGTGGCGCCACACAGGTAGATCGAGACACAGCCCGGCGTGAGCGGGGTGAAGTCACGGATCTGCCGGGCGCTGGTGTCGTACAGGCGAATAGTCACGGGTCCAGGGTAGTGGGCGTGGAGTAGTGCGGGGCGCCGTAGTGGTGTATCGCCGATTTCGTCCGCGGGGCGACGCGGGGCCGCCGAGGCACCTGCGGTGGAACGCGGCACCGGTGCCGCCCCGAACACCCGGGTAGGACAAATGTTCCCTACGGTCGACCCGGGGCGGCCTCGCCGCGGGCACCCCCGTCGTGCCGCCGGACCTGCTCCGGCGCGGGCATCTCCGTCGTGCCGTCGCTGCCGTCAGGCCACCCGCGCCACGAGGGCGGTGGCGATCGCCATCAGGCCCTCGTCGCGGCCGGGGAAGCCGA
This sequence comes from Streptomyces sp. NPDC048600, assembly GCF_055587025.1. Taxonomy (NCBI): domain Bacteria; kingdom Bacillati; phylum Actinomycetota; class Actinomycetes; order Kitasatosporales; family Streptomycetaceae; genus Streptomyces; species Streptomyces sp. NPDC048600. The sequence continues at coordinate 123,941 of NZ_JBVJGZ010000021.1, forward strand.
GGCCGTCCGTCGTCGCGCCGGACACGGACACGCGTGCTCCCGCCGCCTCCGACAGGATCTTCTGCGCCTCGTCCCGCCGCTTGCCGATCTTCGGGCGGGGGCCCACAACCTGTACGGCGATGTTGCCGATGACGAAGCCCGCCTCGCGGACGATGCGGGCCGCCTCCGTCAGCAGGGTGACGCCCGACGCGCCCGACCACTCGGGGCGGCCGGTGCCGAAGTGCTGTCCCAGGTCGCCGAGCCCTGCGGCGGAGAAGAGCGCGTTGCAGGCGGCGTGGGCGACGACGTCGGCGTCGGAGTGGCCGGCCAGGCCGGGGCCCTCGCCCTCCCACTTCAGCCCGGCGCACCAGAGCTCGCGGCCGTCCTCGAAGGCGTGGATGTCGGTGCCGATGCCGACCTGCGGGAGCAGCGGTGCCTCAGAAGCCATCGTTGAGCCTCCTGCGGGCCAGGACCGCCTCGGCGAGGACGAGGTCGAGGGGGCGGGTGACCTTGAAGGCCTCCTCGTGGCCGGGGACGACCACGACGGGGAGACCGAGCTGCTCGATCATGCTCGCGTCGTCGGTGACGTTCTCGGTGACCGACGCGTGGGCGCGCTCCAGCGTGGCGCGGTCGAAGCCCTGGGGGGTCTGCACCGCGCGCAGCCGGGCGCGTTCCGGGGTGGCGAGGACGGGCTCGGGCGCGCCCGGGGCGGCGGCCGGCTCGACCTCCTTCACGGTGTCGGCGAGCGGCAGCGCGGGCACCACGGCGGGGGCGCCCTCGCGGACGGCCTCGATCACGGCGTCCACGGTGTCGACCGGCACCAGGGGGCGGGCCGCGTCGTGCACGAGGACGATGTCGTAGCCGGGCGGCAGGGCGTCCAGGCCGAGCCGGACCGATTCCTGGCGGGACTCGCCGCCGGGCACGACGAGGAAGTCGGTGCGGTCGGGCAGCGCGTGCGCGTCGAGCATCGACTTCACCTCGGCGGTGCCGTCGGGCGGGGCCACGACGAGCACCAGGGAGACCGCGCGGGAGGCGGCCATCGCGCGCACCGCGTGGATGAGCATCGGCGTGCCGTTCAGCGTGCGGAGCGCCTTCGGGGCACCCGGGCCCAGACGTACGCCCCGGCCGGCGGCCGGGATGACGGCGGCGGTACGTGCCGCACGGGCCTCGGAGGCGGTGTCCGAGGGCGAGGGACGCGAAACGTCAGACATCGGTTCCTGTCAGGTTTGTGTGCTCGGCCTTGGTGGGTATGGCCTCAGCGGTGCCTGCTGGGCACGGGTCGGCCGGACCCTTCCGTGACTTCCGGTCGAGCCGGTGCCCCGGGCCCGCACAGTACCGGGGGACACCCTCCGGCGTACGGAGTCGGCGCACCTTCGGCGTTCCGCCGTTCCTTCGTTCCGCGTCCGGATTTCCGAGTCCGGACACGGACATGCCGCAGCGCCCGGCGACAGGGAAAGTGTCATCGGGCACCGCGGCATATCGGTGTGCTGAGCCGACCGGACTCGCGCCCGGGTCAACGGGGCTCGCGCCGCCTCTAGGAGGCGAGAACCTCGTCGAGCAGGGCCTCGGCCTTGTCCTCGTTGGTGTTCTCCGCGAGGGCGAGCTCGCTCACCAGGATCTGGCGGGCCTTGGCGAGCATGCGCTTCTCACCCGCGGACAGTCCGCGCTCGCGCTCGCGACGCCACAGGTCACGCACGACTTCAGCGACCTTGATGACATCGCCGGAGGCGAGCTTCTCCAGGTTTGCCTTGTAGCGACGGGACCAGTTCGTGGGCTCCTCGGCGTACGGCGCGCGCAGCACCTCGAAGACCCGGTCGAGCCCGTCCTGCCCGACCACATCACGCACGCCGACGAACTCCGCATTGTCCGCTGGCACACGTACCGTCAGGTCACCCTGGGCGACCTTCAGCACCAAGTAGGTCTTGTCCACGCCTTTGATCTGGCGAGTTTCGATGGCCTCGATCAGCGCGGCCCCGTGATGGGGATAGACCACGGTGTCGCCAACCTTGAACGTCATGTGACAGGTACCCCTTCCGTGGCTATCCAGAGTAACACGGAAACGACGGTTCCTGAATGGCGTTTTCGCAGGTCAGGGCATATCTCGGGGCTTGACAACAGCAACACGGACGTGCTGCGGCGGGGTGGCGGAACCAGGTATTCGCAGGTCGGAGCGGCTCTCCGTACGGGCTGAAACGAGCACGTCACACAAGCCCGGAGACTCCTCCGCGCGGCCGAACATCCCGATATGTCCGCTTCCAAGTGATCGACTTCCGCTACTCCGTTCGGTGCGACGAGTCGGGTACCAGACGAATCCGGAATTGATCCGCTCAGTCGTCCGGCCCGGCCTCCGGTGATCAATTTCCGGGGCCTTGGCACATTCCTTCACGGAAAATTTGCGAGCGGGTCGCCGTGCATTGCGGCAGTGGTTTGTGTGAATGCCGGACGGGCCCCGCCCGAAGTGACTCCGGAGTCACCTTCACGGGTGCGTGAAGTCGCCATGTACCTCCCGCCGGGCGACGCGACCGGCCGGGGGGAGGGTCGGGTGCGGCCGCGCGGGAACGACTCGGTAACCTGGGGCCGCTGACAGACACTTAGAGCGGCTTTGTTCAGGAGAGCCGCCCCTGCGTTCAAGGAGATTCCGCCGCCGTGAGCAGCAGCCTTCGACGCGGCGCCCTCGCCGCCTCCGTCATCGCGTTCTCGATCGCCTCGCTCGCCGCCTGCGGTGCCGGCAACGACGCTCAGACCCTCGGCATCAAGCCGGACAACGCGGCGACCAGCGTCGGCGACATCAAGATCCAGAACGCCGTGGTGATCATCCAGCCCGAGCGCGACGCCGAGGGCCCGGCCGCGGTCTCCGCAACCCTGTTCAACTCCGGCGACTCCGCCCAGACGGTGGACTCCATCACCGTGGACGGCGTCGGCCCCACCGAGATCAAGCCCGCCGCGGGCGGCTCCCTGACCGTCCCGGCCGGCGGCTCCGTCGTCATCGGCGGCGAGGGCAACGCCTCCGCCGTGCTGGCCGACGGCAGCGCCCTCGTCGACGGTGCCAACCAGAACGTCACCTTCGCCTTCAGCGAGACCGGCGACGTGAGCCTGACCGCCTTCGTGGTGCCGTCCCAGAGCTACTTCTCCGGCTGGGGCCCGACCCAGGTCCCGTCCGCCCCGGCGGCCAGCCCCGCGGAGTCCGGCGAGCCCGCCGAGGGCACCACGGAGTCCCCCTCGGGCACGCCGACCGACCAGGCGTCCGCCTCCGAGACCGCGGAGGGCGAGGCCGGTCACTGACCTGCCGCAGCCGTACGACGAAGGGCGGGACCTCCGAGGAGGTCCCGCCCTTCGTCGTCGTCAGGGACGCCGGCCGCGCGACAGGCGCATGGCTACGGCCTACGGCTCGAACTTGTACCCCAGGCCACGCACCGTCACCAGGTAGCGCGGGGCGCCCGGGTCCGGTTCGATCTTGGCGCGCAGGCGCTTGACGTGGACGTCGAGGGTCTTGGTGTCACCGACGTAGTCGGCGCCCCAGACGCGGTCGATCAGCTGCATACGGGTCAGCACCCGGCCGGCGTTGCGCAGCAGCATCTCCAGCAGGTCGAACTCCTTCAGCGGGAGGTCGACCTTGGAGCCCGACACCGTCACCACGTGGCGGTCGACGTCCATGCGGACCGGGCCGGCCTCCAGGGCGGCCGGGGCCACCTCCTCCGGCTCGCCGCGGCGGCGCAGCACCGCGCGGATGCGGGCGACCAGCTCGCGGGAGGAGAAGGGCTTGGTGACGTAGTCGTCGGCCCCTATCTCCAGGCCGACGACCTTGTCGATCTCGCTGTCCTTGGCGGTCACCATGATCACGGGGACGTTGGAGCGGCCGCGCAACTGACGGCACACCTCCGTGCCCGGCAGGCCGGGCAGCATCAGGTCGAGGAGGACGAGGTCGGCGCCGTTGCGCTCGAACTCGTCGAGTCCGTCGGGGCCCGTGGTCGCGACTGCGACCTCGAAGCCCTCCTTGCGGAGCATGTACGACAGGGCGTCGGAGAAGGACTCCTCGTCCTCGACGACGAGCACTCGGGTCACGGAAGGACCTCCGGGGCGGAAAGCGTCTGGTACGCGGTTGACTCGGGGGAAGGGGAAGACGTGGTGCGGGACGTGTGGGCCGTGTGTCCCGGCGCGCCCGGGTCGCTCTCGTCGTCGAGGGCGGGGTGCTGGTGCGCGCGGTCGCGGGCGGCGCCCGCCTCCGGCAGTCGCAGGGTGAACGTGGAGCCCTGTCCCTCCGAGCTCCACACCGTGACCTCCCCGCCGTGTGAGGCGGCCACGTGTTTGACGATCGCGAGGCCCAGACCCGTACCGCCGGTGGCGCGGGAGCGGGCGGGGTCCACGCGATAGAAGCGCTCGAAGATGCGCTCCTTGTCCTTGTCGGAGATGCCGATGCCCTGGTCGGTCACGGCGATCTCGATCGATTCGCCGCCGACCCCGTTCACCCGGCGGGCGGCTATGCCGACGCGGGTACGGGCGGGCGAGTAGTTGACGGCGTTCTCCACGAGGTTGCCGAGGGCGGCCGCGAGCTGGCCGCGATGACCCCACACATGCAGGTCCGCGTGGCCGCCGGCGGCCATGGTGATCTGCTTGGTGCCCGCCTGGTGGCGGCAGCGGTCGATGGCCTCGGCGACCAGTTCGTCCACCCGGACCGGCTCGGCGTCCTCCAGCGGGTCGTCGTTCTGCACCCGGGAGAGGTCGATCAGTTCCTGGACCAGGTTGGTCAGCCGGGTCGCCTCGATCTGCATACGGCCCGCGAAGCGCTGGACGGCCTCGGGGTCGTCGGAGGCGTCCATGACGGCCTCGGAGAGCAGGGAGAGCGCACCGACCGGGGTCTTGAGCTCATGGCTGACGTTCGCGACGAAGTCCCGCCGGACCGCTTCTATGCGCCGGGCCTCGGTGAGGTCCTCGACGAGCAGCAGCACCAGACGGGAGCCGAGCGGGGCGACCCGGGCGGAGACCGCGAGTGCCTCGCCGCGGCCGCTGCCGCGCTTGGGGAGGTCCAGCTCCACCTGCCGTATCTCGCCGTCCCTGCGGGTGTCGCGGGCCATCTGGAGCATCGGCTCCACCGCGAGCTTGCCGCCGCGCACCAGACCGAGGGCGTACGCCGCGGAGCTCGCCTTGACCACGGCGTCCGCCTCGTCGAGGACGACGGCCGAGGAGCGCAGCACCGACAGCACGGTGTCGACGCCCGGCGGGAGCACGGGGTCGGTGTGCAGAGAGGTCCTGGTGGGCCGGCTCAGGTCGCGTTCGCTCCAGCGGAACGCCAGCATGGCGATGACGCCGGTGAGCACCCCGGCGATCGCTGCCGCTGCGGCGACCGCCGCGTTCACGTCCATGCGTCCAGGTTAGGCATGGCGAACGGTATGGCCACAGCCATGGATATGCGACCTCGAACACTCGTCGCCCAGAGTTCACCTTGGAGCCAGTGCTGATTCATTTGGGGTGGCCGAAACGGACGCGTACAGGGCCGAACGTGGGAACGTAGGGGCGGAACCCCCTGGGAACTGTTGAGCGACCGCGGGGGCGAGCCCCCATGAGATCGCGGGGCCGGTGCTCGCGGCCACCCGGGGCCGGGCCCCGGGTGGCCGCGGGGGCGCCACCCCCTGGAAGACGCACGAGAGGGAACCCTGATGCGGGACGCGTACCACGAGGAACTGGACTCGATCGGCGACGGTCTGGTCGAGATGGCCCGGCTGGTCGGGTCGGCGATCGGACGCGCCACCACGGCCATGCTCGACGCCGACCTGAAGCTGGCCGAGCATGTGATCGAGGCCGACAAGAAGGTCGACGAGCTCCAGCACGACCTGGAGGCCCGCGCCATAGCGCTGCTGGCTCGCCAGCAGCCGGTGGCGACGGACCTGCGGATCGTGGTGACCTCGCTGCGCATGTCCGCCGATCTGGAGCGCTCCGGCGACCTCGCCCAGCACGTGGCGAAGCTGGCCCGGCTGCGCTTCCCCGAGCGGGCCGTGCCGCAGGACCTGCACGCCACGATTCTGGAGATGGGCCAGCTCGCGCAGCGCCTGATGGCGAAGGCGGCCGAGGTCATCGTCACCAAGGACATCGACCTGGCGCTGCAGCTGGAGCAGGACGACGACGCGATGGACCTGCTGCACCGCACGCTCTTCCAGCACCTGATGGACGACCGCTGGAAGCACGGCATCGAGACGGCCGTCGACGTCACCCTGCTCGGCCGCTACTACGAGCGGTTCGCCGACCACGCGGTGTCCGTGGCCAAGCGCGTGGTGTTCCTGGTGACGGGTGAGCACGCGGACGAGTTCCAGCAGGACAGCCAGCCGGAGATCCAGCCGGCGGGCGGGGACGCGGCCTAGCCGGCGGGCGGGGACGCGGCCCGGCGGTTTCGCCTCCGTGCGCCGTTGATGCGCCCGGTGGCGCGGGCATGCAATGGGTAAAGCCACCAGCCCATAGGAGGGACCATGGCCGAAGCCCCCGGTACGTCCAGTGGCACGCCCGACCCCACGCAGGAACGCGCGACCGAGCAGCCCGCCGAGATCCGGAACCTCATGGTGATCGGCGCCTGCGGCTGCGGCTCGGGCTGCGGCTGCGGCTGCCAGTCGGGCAATCCCTGCCAGTGCGGCTGACCAGCGTCGAGAAACGCGAGGCCCCCGGTGTGCGGCACCGGGGGCCTCGTCATGTCCGCCTTCCCGGCGCCGGGTGAGGGGGCTCGGCCGGGTGTGGGGGCTCAGCTAGGCGTGGTGCTCGGCTCGCCGTCCGGGAGGGTGTCCGGCAGCGGGCGTACGGCCACGGGCTTCGGCTCCGCCGAGGCGGGCTCCTGGGGCAGCGAGCGCATCAGGAGCCAGTAGCCCGCCGCCGCGATCGTGCCGATCACCGCGCAGGCGCCCCAGAGCCACTCCGCGCCGAGGTGGTCGAGGAAGACACCGGACATCAGCGGGGCGACCAGCGCGGCGACGGACCAGGACATCGTGTACATGCCCTGGTAGCGGCCGCGGCCGTGCACCGGGGAGAGACGGACGACGACGCCGGTCTGGGTGGGCGCGTTGACGATCTCGGCGAGGGTCCAGACGCACACCGTCAGGGCGAAGGCGGCCACCGAGCCAGCGAAGGCCGTCAGCGCGAAGCCGTAGCCCGCGAGCAGCGACGACACCACCAGCAGCCACTGCGGGTCGCGGTGTTCGATGAAGCGGGTGACCGGGATCTGGAGGGCGACGATCAGCACGCCGTTCACGGCGATGGCCAGGCCGTAGTCGGCGGGCGTGAAGCCGGCCTCGCCCATGGCGACGGGCAGGCCGACCGCGCCCTGCTGGAAGATCAGCGCGACCAGGAAGGACAGCCCGACGACGCCCATGAAACGGCCGTCGCGCAGCACCGTGCCGAGGCCGACCTCGTCGTCCTTGCCCTGCTCCCCGGCCGTCCTCGCGGGCCGTGACTCCGGCAGCTTCAGGAAGACCACGATCGCGCAGGCCAGGGTCATGGCCCCCTCGATGAGGAAACCGGCGAGATAGCTGACCTCGGCGATGAAGCCCGCGCCCGCCGAGGAGACGGCGAAGCCGAGGTTGATCGCCCAGTAGTTGAGGGAGAACGCGCGGACCCGGTCCTCGGGACGCACGATGTCCGCCATCATCGCCTGCACGGCGGGCCGGGAGGCGTTGGAGGCCATGCCGACCAGGAAGGCCACGGCGGCGATGGCGGCGGGGTGGTGCATGAAGCCGAGCAGGGCGACCGAGAAGGCGGTGGAGGTCTGGGCGATCAGCAGTGTGGGCCTGCGGCCCAGCCGGTCCGTCATCACGCCCGCGCCCAGCGAGGAGATCACACCGCCGAGCCCGTGCAGGGCGGCGGCCAGACCGGCGTACGAGGCGGAGTAGCCGCGGTCGAGCGTGAGGTAGAGCGCCATGTACGTGGCGACGAACGCGCCCAGCCGGTTGACCAGCGTGCTGGTCCACAGCCACCAGAACGCGGGTGGGAGGCCGGAGACCGACTCCCGCACGGCACGTCTCAACGAGGCTGGTGACATTGCGTATCCCCCACGGCTGTAAGCGGCTCAAGCAGCAGCCACAACTTACGAATTCGGCTGCCGCGAATGCCACCGAATTGACGGGGGGCGTCAATCGTGGGGCGGGCGTCACGGCTGAGGTCAGATCGTCATCCGCACCCGGCGCTGCAAGGTGCCTCCCCTGGAGGGGACCCCCAGCGCCCACCCGTGCCGCCCATGGGGCGCGGGGCTGTATCGATGTGCGGCTCCGCCGCGTGAGCGCGACCAGCCACCCCATAAGGGGCGCGAGGAACTGCGCGACCAGCAACAGGCGGGCCGGCAGCCAAACGACGCAGACCAGCCACCCCATAAGGGGCGCGGGGAACTGCGCGAACGGCCACGCACGCCCCGCAGGCGAACCACGCAGGTCAGCCACCCCAAACAGGGGCGCGAGGAACTGCGCGACCAGCCACGCACGCCCCGCAGGCGAACCACGCAGACCAGCCACCCCAAACAGGGGCGCGGGGAACTGCGCGAACGGCGGCGGGGCGGCCCGCAGACCAACCGCCCCTCAGGGGCAGCTGGGGGGACGCCCCCCTCAGCGCCTGACCCTCGCCGCCCTGTCGCGCGGCAGCGCCTGCGCTCCCACCACCGGCTTCTTCTCGAACCGGCTGGGGAACGGGTACTTGCGCTCGAGGAAGGACCGGATCGCCTTCTGGGCCGCCGCACGGGCCGCCGGAGGCGTGTCCACGTCGTTCAGACAGAAGAAGTCGACGTCCTCGCCCGCCGCGAGCCGCGCCAGCCGCTGCTTCATGTCGGGCGAGCCCAGCTGCACATAGCGGAAGAGGTACTCCGCCGGCACGGCCCGCCCGGTCGCGATCGCCCAGTGGTGGTGAAGGGTCGACGCGGGCGCGACGTCCGAGGTGGAGCGGAACCGGGAGTACGAGGTGCGCTCCAGCTCCTCGATGCCGAGGCCCTCCATCTCCCGCATCACCGAAAGCAGTTGGGGATGCGGGGTGTGCAGGGACTTCTGGGTGATCTGCCGCCCGTGGAACCGCTTGATCACCTCACGGGTGTTCTTGCCCGCCGAGTTCGGCGCGGGCTCCAGGGGATGCGGAGCGCCCACCCCGAGCTTCAGCGGCGAGAACGGGATCCGCGCGATACCGCTGCCGTGGAAGAAGTGCTCGGCTCCCACGGGGCGGTTGATGAACACGTCGTCGTTGAAGTACAGGAACTGGTCCGACAGGCCCGCTATGTGGTGCAGGCGGCTCTCGATCGCGTGCGAGTTGAACACCGGCAGCGCGTCCGCCGGGAGGATGTCCCGGTGGTCGACGACCGTGATGCCCTCGGCCTCCGGGTCCAGCCAGGCCGGCACCTGGGAGTCGGTCACCAGGTACACGTGCCGGACGAAGCCGGCGTACATCTCCAGCGAGCGCAGGGCGTACTTCAGCTCGTCGTGGCTGGTGTAGCGGGAGTCGCCGGTCTCGCGCGCGGCGATGACGTTGTCGGACCGCTCCTGGTGGGCGCGGCGCTTGGCGGCCATCGCCGGGTCGTTGCCGTCGACCCAGGTGTAGACGGCGTCGACGGGGAACAGCACGTCGTCGATGCCCGGCTCGGCGAACGCGGCGAACGTCGGCACGGCGCGGCGGTGCCCCTCCGCCTCGGCCGGCTTCTGCGCGGACTCCGGGAGGACCTCGGAGACCGGGTTGCGGCGCGGGGCGACCAGGGCTGCGCCGTAGACGTCCTCCAGCCGGTCGCCGGGCACGGTCAGATGGGCGGGCTCGCCGCCCAGGTCCCGGCCGTGCCGCCAGAACTCGATGTCGCAGCCCGACTCCAGCCCGCTGAGCACCTGCCCGGCCGGGCCGAGCCGCACCAGGCCGGTCCGCAGGACCGAGGCGCCGCGCAGCGCCCGCGGCAGCCTGCCGTCGGCCCACAGCACCGCGCTCGACACGCTGCCGTCGGCCGCGACGGCAGCGACGTAGGCCGCCGTGCCCGCGAAGCTCTGCAGGGCGCGGGCCAGGACGGCGCCGCGGTGCTCCTGCGCGACCCCGACCACCTGGCGCGGGGCGCCGCCGCCGTGGCCGGAGGGGACCAGGAAGTACGGCACACCGGCCGCCTCCAGCAGCGTGCAGACCTGTTCCAGGTCCGCCTCGGCGGCGTCGGCGGCGGTGTAGCCCGTGACCATGGACCCGTACAGCCGCGACGGTCCGAAGGCGACCTTGCGCAGCCCGGGGACCGTGCGCCGCAGGCGGCGGCGCGAGCGGGACCCGCGCAGCACCCACAGCCGGGCGGCCAGCCACAGCCGGAGGCGGAGCAGCAGGTCCCGGGCGGCCCGCATGCCCGCGGGTGCCGGCAGGCGGTGACGTATCTCCATGGTCTCGGTCCGTCAGTTCCGCTTCTCGAAGGGGCTGGGGAACGGGAAGTAGTTCTCCAGGAACTCGGACATCCGCACGTGCACCTGCTCGCGCTCCTCCGGTGCCACGTCGACGTCGTTGAGGCAGAAGAAGTCGAACCGGCGGGTCGCCTTCAGGTCCTCCAGCCGCTTCTCGGCGTCGGGGCGGCTGATGTTGACGTAGCGGAAGCCGAACTTGCCCGGCACACCGCTGCCCTTGATCAGCGAGTAGTTGTAGAGCATCGGAGCCGTCACGGCGATGTCCGACGGGGAGCGGAAGCGGGACGCCGTGGTGCGCTGCATGTCCTCGGGGAACAGCTCCTCCAGCTCCAGGAGCGTGCCGCGGTGCTGCGGGAGCGGGGTGTGCATGAAGTTGTTCGTGGTCATCTTCCCGAACTTCTCCATCAGCAGCGCGCGCACGTTCTTGCTGGCGGAGTTGGTGGCCGTCTCCTCGGCGTGCGGCTTGCCGACACCGATCTTGAGCGGGGACACCGGGACGCGCAGCAGGCCGCTGCCGTGGAAGAAGTGCTCCGGGGTGATCCGGCGGCCGGCGAACACGTCGTCGTTGAAGTACAGGTAGTGCTCGGACAGGCCCGGGATGTGGTGCAGCCGGGTCTCGATCGCGTGCGAGTTGAACACCGGCAGGACGTCCGCGGGGAAGATGTCGCGGTGGTCGACGACCGTGATGCCCTCGGCGGTGTCGTCCAGCCAGTGCGGCTTCTGGCCGTCGGTGACGATGTAGATGTGCCGCACGAAGTCGGCGTACATCGCGAGCGAGCGCAGCGAGTACTTCAGCTCGTCGTGGCTGGTGTAGCGGGAGGCGTTGGTCTCCTTGTCCAGGATCTCGGCGGTGCCGCGGTCCTGGTACTTGGCGCGCTTGGCCCGCATCGCGGGCTCCTCGCCGTCGACCCAGGTGTAGACGACGTCGACGGGGAACGTGACGCGATTCACAGGGTCCAGGGTCAGCGGGGCGAAGCTCGGCAGCTCCCGCTCGCCGACCTTCACCATGACCGGCTTCTGCTCGGAGGCGGGCAGAACGTCGGTGATGCCGTTGTTGCGCGGCGCGATCAGGGACTCACCGAATATGTCCTCGGAGGCCTGCGGCTGCACCTTGGCGAGCCGGGCCTCGCCCGCCTCGGTGGCCAGCAGGCGGCCGCCGTCCTCCCAGAACTCCACGTCGCAGGCCAGCTCGGGGCCGGCCAGCAGCTGGCCCTTAGGGCCGAGGAGGTTCTCTCCGACGCGCAGCACGGGTGCCGTGCGCAGTCCGGAGGGCAGAACACCGTCCAGGAACATCGCGGGGTGCTTGAGCTGCCCGCCGGGCACCGGCCGGCCGATGAACACGGCCTTGCCCTCGTACAGCTTCTCGAGTGCCGCGATGAAGCGCGCGCGGTCCACGGAGTTGACGCCGACGATGTGGCGGGTCCGGGCGGTCGGCACCAGGAAGAAGGAGATGTTCGCCTTCTCCAGCGCGGCGACCACCAGGTCGAGGTTGGAGGCGGCGGCACCGGCGGCCGTGAACTCCGTCACGACCCGCCCGTAGAGCTGCTGGCCGCGCACGTCGATGGGACGCAGCACGGGGTCCGTGACCGCTGCTCTGCGGCGTCGCCGCATCGTCCGCAGCTGCCAGACTCGCTCGGCGGCCTTCCGCTCGACTCGCGGACGCATCCGCCGCGCAAAGGAACGCACGGTCACGTTTCTGTGCTCCTCATCTGAACCGCTACACCTGCGCTGATGGGACAGGTGGATGTGGCAATAGGTTGTGGAAGAGTTCACCTTAATTTAGACAAGCGCCCGGCCGCCTCTCCCACCACCCACCGGACGGCCCGATGGGGCCAAGGCCACACTCGGACCGGCCCCGGTTTCGTTAGGTAGGCTCAAGGCCATGGCCGACGCACCGTACAAGCTGATCCTCCTCCGCCACGGCGAGAGCGAGTGGAACGCGAAGAACCTGTTCACCGGCTGGGTGGACGTGAACCTCAACGAGAAGGGCGAGAAGGAGGCAGTCCGCGGTGGCGAGCTCCTGAAGGACGCCGACCTTCTCCCCGACGTGGTCCACACGTCCCTCCAGAAGCGCGCGATCCGCACGGCGCAGCTCGCCCTGGAGTCCGCGGACCGCCACTGGATCCCGGTCCACCGCTCCTGGCGCCTGAACGAGCGCCACTACGGTGCCCTGCAGGGCAAGGACAAGGCCCAGACCCTCGCCGAGTTCGGCGAGGAGCAGTTCATGCTGTGGCGCCGCTCGTACGACACCCCGCCGCCGCCGCTCGAGGACGGCACCGAGTTCTCCCAGTCCGGCGACCCGCGCTACGCGACGATCCCGCCGGAGCTGCGCCCGCGCACGGAGTGCCTGAAGGACGTCGTCCAGCGGATGCTCCCGTACTGGTACGACGGCATCGTCCCGGACCTGCTGGCCGGCCGCACGGTCCTGGTCGCCGCCCACGGCAACTCGCTGCGCGCCCTGGTCAAGCACCTGGACGGCGTCTCCGACGCCGACATCGCGGGCCTGAACATCCCCACGGGCATCCCGCTCGCCTACGAGCTCGACGCCGACTTCAAGCCGGTCGTCCCCGGCGGCACGTACCTCGACCCCGAGGCGGCCGCGGCGGCGATCGAGGCGGTCAAGAACCAGGGCAAGAAGAAGTAAGGTTTGTGATCATGCCTCTCACCTGCGCATACAGCGCGGATGGGAGGCATTTTCGTGCTCCGGACCTCTTGCCCCTGTAGGACATGCCCAAGCCGCAGAGCTTTCAACGGACGGTTGAAGACCCACGCCGACGTGCCTGGACTCAGCACGAGGCATACCGGCTCGGCGAAGCTGGTGGGGGCGAGCCGGCACAGCGCTCCCCGGCCGTTCGGAGACACGGCCGTCCCGGCCGGCCCGACGGCTGGGTCAGCCCGGCTTGACCGCCAGCGTCGCGAAATAGTTCGACATGTAGTGAGCGGATGCGTCGGATTGGTGCGGCGCTTCCGCGAAGCCGGTGAGGACGAACCCCTCGGCGAGTTGCCCGCCGATCTGGTCGGTGAGGGTGTGGCTGTATTCGAGAGCGGCATCCGCGCCGAACTTCGTGGCGCGTTCCTCGGCGGAGTACTGCGTGACATCGCTGTAGGGCAGCCTGTGCACGACGATCAGCTCGCCGCGCTCGTCGAGCGCCTCGTGGTCGAACAAGTACACATCAGGGTTGATGAAGCCCGCGAGCAGAGTTCCACCCGGTCGCAGGACGCGGAAGCACTCACGCCACACCGGTGCCAAGTCCGGTACGAACAGGTTGGAGACCGGATGGAATACGACGTCGAATGTTGCGTCACCGAAGGCGCTGAGGTCGCGCATGTCACCCAGGACGGTGCGCAGCTCGAGTCCGTCGCGCGCCGCCACCATCCGGTCCTGGCCCAGCTGGCGGGGTGAGTTGTCGAATACGGTGACCCGCGCCCCCGCGGCGGCGAGGATCGGGCCCTGCTGGCCACCGCCGGAGGCCAGGCACAGCACGTCCTTGCCGGTCAGGTCCGTCGACAGCCAGGAGCGGTCGACGGGCTCACGGCCGATGAGAACGATCGACCAGTCGCCCATGCGGGCGCGCGCCACATCCTCGGCACTCACCGGCCTCGACCACTCGATGCCCTCCTGGACATATTTGTCCCAGGCTGCCCGATTGTGAGCAACGGGGTCGACACCATCGTCCTGCACGTTTGACTCCCTGCTACAGCCCAGCGGACACCTGCGGTACGGACAGTTCGGTGCCGCTAGCCAACACGAATGCAAGGTGCGGGCTCAACGAGATTTAGCGGGCATCGAAGTGTCCACGGGCTCGCGGCGGTGACCCGGTGCGCCACCGGCCCTTCGGTGTCGTCGGCGCCGCCGACGCGTAGGTCCGGCGGGGCGCGGATGCCGCTCTCGTGGGACTGGTGTGCGGCCTGCCCGGGACGCTTGGGCTGGTGAGAACGGGCTCCTCTGGTCGCCGACTTGGCGCCTTCTGCAACGAGCATCCGGCCGAACTCCTAGCCTGGTCACTGGTCCGGCCGGCCCGCGGCCTGGTCCGGTGGGCAGGGCGGCTCGGAGTGGGATTTCCCGGAAGGTGAACGCGTCGATGCGGAGCGACTCTCTCTTGATCATCAGCGAGATGCCGGACCGAGGGGATGAGCGAGGGAACAGTTTCTCGGTGGGTGGTGAGTTGTTGCGGTCCCTGAGCTCTGCCGAGGACATACACGTCACATCGCTCCGGCCGCATCACGTTCGCGGGAATCATTACCATCTGGCGCGCAACGAACTGCTCGTCATCGTCGCCAGGGATCGATGGTCGCTGCACTGGGACTCCGGTCCGGGATCGGAGAGAAGTCGGCGGACCTTTCCTGGGCCCGGGGCGGTGGCGGTTGCTGTCCCTCCGTCCGTCTCTCATGCCGTGAGGAACGACGGGGAAGCGGAATTGTTTATTTTCGCTGTCACCGACGGGCCGTACGACCCGGAGAACCCCGATGCCTTCAGGCGGATCGTGATCGACGAAGAAGGGGGCGGGCAGTGAGTGATTCTCCCGTTCTTCCGACCTTCTGTCATATCAATGAATACGAGATCAAAGGCTACAAGGACCTGCGTTGCATGGTCGCTTCGAGTGATCCCCTCTATCTTTGGGGTCCCTCGAGCGCCCTCCTGAAAGACCCTCGGTGCTCGATCACGCCCAAGGAGTTCATCAAGTATCTGGAGAAGGGCAACATCAGGGTAGTTGCGCGAGAGGACTGGCTGCTGTCCCGGCCGCTCCGGGATCGGCATCCGTGGGGCGGTGCCCAGTGGAACGATGAGATCGACGGGGTCATCAAGTCGATCTGCGTCGAGGACGCGGCGAGCGATCCGCTGGACAGGAGGGTGCTGCTGGCGCCACCGGAGGAAGGTCGCGACTGGGCCACGCGGTATGTGGACGAGCATCCCGATCAGATCCAGAAATGGGATCGCATCATCGCGAGGAACGATGCCCATCGGAAAATACCTCTTGGCACCCTGGAGACGGCCAGGAGATTTGCGGGTGATCCGCGAATGGCCGCGATCAGCGTGCTCCGCGACGCCTACAACCACGGGCAGGCCGCCAGATTCGCCCATCAGGACAGCATCACGTTTCTCATGAGCCCGGCGGACAGGGTGTTCGCCAAGACTTTGGGAAGCGCCCGGCTGGCCGAAAGGACGCTGGGCGGCTTCCAGCCGTCGGGACAGAATGCGGCTGAGCCCTCCAAACGCTCCGCCGCTTCACAGCGCCGCCTGGAGGAGACCACGCTCCAGGTGCTGGACATGCTGCGGCGGATGGACTTCAGGGGCGGGCCGCAGAATCTGAATCAATTCATGGGGAGCAGTGGTCGTTCCGACCTGGTTAAATGGCTCAGAACCGTACGGGACGACATCGAGGAAAGAGGGCTGCAGAAGGTAGACGGCATCATCGTCGAAAAGATCAGGAAGCAGGTCATGGACGGCGAATTCCCGGTCGGGGTGAAGGAATGGATCAGCCATCCGGCGGCCACCTCCATGAGTGCCGGCGGTCTCGCTGTGACCGTGGCGTCGACCGCCGTCGATCCTGCCAATGCCTTGGGACTTGCCGGGCTGGCGATCTCGGCTCTCACCATGGCCAGCGGCCTCAGCAAGATGGTCGGCCTCACCCCGGCCCATTACACCGGCCCGCAATGGCCCTTCCTGTACATGTACGGAAAATCAGCCAGTATACGACGCCATAAGGAAATGCTGGCGGTACTGACGGCCGTGGCGCCGGATGCCTGAGTGTCAGCGGCCCGGCACGGCGGCGGAGAGTCCACACCCGCCTGAGCGGGCCCCCGCTGGTGCGGAAGGCCCGCTCCGGTGAAGGTGACCCGGTCTCGGGGTCAGAACGTGCCGTTCAGGCCGAACCAGTACGGGTCGGAGACCTCGCCGGGGTCGAGGGTGCCGTCGCCGCGGCCCGGGCGGGTGATCTGGCAGCCGACGCCTCGGCAGGTCTCTCCGATGTAGCCGGAGGTGCTGGTGGTGACGAGGTCGGCGCGGGCGTCGCCGGTGACGTCGCCGACGCCGACGAACTCGGAGACGACCTTCCAGCCGGTGGAGCCGACCAGGGTGCGCGCGCCGAGGGCGGCGGTGCGGCCCGGGTAGAGCCAGAGCTTGCCGGTCGCGGCCTCGCGGGCGTAGAGGTCGGGGCGGGCGTCGCCGTTGACGTCCCCGACGGCGACGAGGGCGTTCATGGAGTTCCAGCCGCCGGAGCCGATGAGCCTGCGGGCGCCGAGGGTGCCGGTGGAGGTGCCCGGGTACAGCCACAGCTTGCCCGTGGCCTTCTCGACCGCGATCAGGTCGGAGCGGCTGTCGCCGGTCAGGTCGCCGAAGGCGTGGATGCGGCTCATGGAGTTCCAGCCGCCGGAGCCGATCAGCCGACGGCTGCCGAAGGTGCCGGTGCCGGTGCCCGGGTAGAGCCAGAGCTTGCCGGTCGCGGCCTCGCGGGCGATGAGGTCCTCGCGGCCGTCGCGGCTGAAGTCGCCGTGCCGGGTGAGGGCGTTCATGGCGTTCCAGCCGCCGGAACCGATGAGCTTCCCGGTGCGGTTGCCGGGCAGGAACCACAGCCGGCCGGCCTTGTCGCGGACCAGGACGTCGGCCTTGAGGTCGCCGTTGAGGTCGCCGAAGCCGGCCGCCTCGGGCGTGGCCGCGGAGTACCAGCTCGGGTAGGCCCGGTAGTGGCACTCGCGTTCGGTGCGGACGAACCGCACCGAGCTGGCGGTGGCGTAGGCGTGGCCCCATTCGGTGCCCGCGGGGTCGGGGGCCCATACGTAGGCGCCGCCGGCCTCCGCGTAGTTCGGGTCGTCGTGCAGGCAGACGTACTGCGAGGTGTGGTTCACGACCGTGCGGAACGAGTTGTCCCAGGTGCCGAGCGTGGCCTTGTCGACGTTCGTCTTGAACATCGTGCCCGTACCGTCCTGCGACTTCCAGGCACAGAAGTAGCCGGACGGGCAGTCGCGGATCGCTGCCTGTGCGGGTGCCGCGCCCGTGCCGAGCAGGCCGAGCGAGGCGAGCCCCAGCGTCGTGGCCAGCGCGGCCAGACGCCGAAGCGGGGATATGCGCATGTGTTCCCTCCCTGAGGCGGCGCGGAGAGACGCTCGACGCGCCGCGAGAGGAAGATACCGTGACCGGCCCTCGGAACGATCAACGAATTTACGCGGGCGGATCCTGGCGTTCCGGGAGCTGGGCCTGGCCTTCGGGGAGCTGGGCCTGGCGTTCCGGGCGCTGGGTGAGGTGGGCGAACGCGTCCAGGTTGCGGGTGGACTCGCCGCGGGAGACGCGCCACGCGTACTCGCGCCGGATGGAGGTCGCGAAGCCGAGTTCGAGCAGGGTGTTGAAGCCGCCGTCGGCGGCCTCCAGCACCTGGCCGAGGAGACGGTCGATCTCCTCGGGGGTGACGGAGGCGAGGGCGGTCTTGCCGGTGACGTAGACGTCTCCGAGGGGGTCGACGGCGTAGGCGATGCCGTAGAGCTTGAGGTTGCGCTCCAGGAGCCAGCGGTGGACGCCCGCCTCGTTCTCGTCGGGGTGGCGGATGACGAAGGCGTTCAGGGACAGCGAGTGCCGGCCGACGATCAGGGAGACGGTCGTGGAGAGCTTGCGGGTGCCGGGGAGCTTGACGACGTAGTGGCCGGGGCGGGGGCTCTCCCACTCCACTTCCGCGTCCTCGAGGGCGTCCTCGACGGTCCGCGCTGCCTTCTCTGCGTCACCCATGGTGGGAGCGTACGCGACGGCGGTGGGCGTGCAGGGCGGCCGTGTAGACCTCGGCGGTGGCAGCCGCCGAGGTGTCCCAGCCGAAGGAGCGGGCGTGCCGGGCGGCGGCCTGGCCCATGGCCGCCGACAGATGCGGTGTGTCGGCGAAGTCGCGCAGCACGCGCGCGTAGGCGGCCGGGTCGTGGCCGCGCACCAGGAAGCCGGTCTCGCCGTCGCGCACCGCCACCGGCAGTCCGCCGACCGCGGCCGCGAGCACCGGCGTCCCCGCCGCCTGCGCCTCTATGGCGACCAGCCCGAAGGATTCGCTGTACGACGGCATGACCAGCACCGAGGCCGCGCGGAACCAGTCCGCCAGCTGGGCCTGGCCGACCGGCGGGCAGAACCGTACGACGTCCGCGATGCCGAGCCGCGCGGCGAGCTTCTGCAGGCCCTCGGGCTTGGCCAGCCCGCTGCCGCTCGGTCCGCCGACGACCGGGACCAGCAGCCGGGAGCGCAGCTCGGGGCGCTGGTCCAGCAGGACGGCGACGGCGCGCAGCAGCACGTCGGGGGCCTTCAGGGGCTGGATGCGGCCCGCGAAGAGGGGGATCAGGGCGTCCTGGGGCAGGTCCAGACGGGCGCGCGCGGCGGCCCGGCCGTCGGCGGGGCGGAAGCGTTCGAGGTTGACGCCGGGGTGGACGACGGCGACCTTCGCGGGGTCGGCGGCGTAGTGCCGGACGAGTTCGTCGGCCTCCTCGGCGGTGTTGGCGATGAGCCGGTCCGCCGCGGCGACGATCTGGGTCTCGCCGATGACGCGGGCGGCGGGCTCGGGGGTGTCGCCGTCGGCCAGGTTGGCGTTCTTGACCTTGGCCATGGTGTGCATGGCGTGCACCAGGGGCACGCCCCAGCGCTGGGCGGCGAGCCAGCCGACGTGACCGGAGAGCCAGTAGTGCGAGTGGACGAGGTCGTAGTAGCCGGGCCGGTGACCCGCCCAGGCCTGCATCACGCCGTGCGTGAAGGCGCACAGCTGGGCAGGGAGGTCCTCCTTGGCGAGGCCCTCGTAGGGTCCGGCGTCGACGTGCCGGACGGTGACGCCGGGGACGATCTCCACCGTGGGCGCGAGGGCCGCGGTGGTGGCCCGGGTGAAGATCTCGACCTCGATGTTGATGGCGGCGAGCCGCTGGGCGAGCTCGACGATGTAGACGTTCATGCCGCCCGCGTCGCCGGTGCCCGGCTGGTGCAGCGGGGAGGTGTGCACGGAGAGCATCGCCACGCGCCGGGGGCGGCGGTGCCCGAGCCTGAGCCGTGAGGGGGCCGCCGCCGAACGACGCCCGAGCCTGCCGACGTAGTGGCTCACGGGGCGGTCCTCCTTGCTGCGGGCATGCCGGACGGTGGGCTCGCGCCCTCCGAGGGGCGTCAACGACGGAGGGCCCGGATCCATTTCCGCGCCGGACGTCTTTGCCGAATCATTACGCGCAATCGCGCAAACGTTCGATACTATGCCGCGTCGCGCGCCGGGGCCGGGCAACGCGTGCCGCGCCCCGACCGCCGGGTACCTTCTTCGGACGCCGAGCGCGCCTCCGCCTCGCCCTGAGGCACGCCCGGCCGTCGGGCCCTTCGCGGACGCCGAGCACGACCCGCCTCGCCCCGGGGCACCCCTCCGGACGCCGAGCGCGCCCTCGCCTCGCCCCGGACCACGTCCCCGCCCGCATACCCTCGTATCCATGACTCCCCGTGCCCCCCTCCCCCACGCTCGGCTCCGCTCGAGCGGGGGGAACCCCGTCGTGGGCACGGTCACGCGCGGGACGACCAACCCCAACCGGCTGCGCCGCATGGACCGCTGGATCGCCGCCACGCACGGCGCCGAACTGCGCCGGGCCGCCGACCCCGTGGCGGTCGACCTCGGCTACGGCGCCGCCCCCTGGACGGCCGTCGAACTGCTCGGCCGACTGCGCACGGTCGCGCCCCGCGCGCGCGTGGTCGGCGTCGAGATCGAACCCGCGCGCGTGGCGGCCGCCCGGCCCTACGAACGCGAGGGGCTGACCTTCCGGCACGGCGGGTTCGAGATCCCCGTCCCCCAGCGGCCGCTGCTCATCCGCGCCGCCAACGTGCTCCGCCAGTACGACGAGGAAGCCGTGGAGGCCGTCTGGGAGCGGCTGTGCGCCCGCCTCGCCCCGGCGGCCGGGGCCTCGCGCGGCGGGCTGCTCGTGGAGGGGACCTGCGACGAGATCGGGCGCCGGCACGTTTGGGTCGCCCTCGGCCCGGAGGGGCCGCGCACGGTCACCTTCGCCACCCGGCTCGGCTCCCTGGAGCGGCCCTCGGACCTCGCCGAGCGGCTGCCGAAGGCCCTGATCCACCGCAATGTGCCCGGCGAGCCGGTGCACGCCTTCCTTCGCGACTTCGACCGCGCGTGGGCCGCGGCCGCGCCCTACGCCTCCTACGGCGCGCGCCAGCGCTGGCTGCGCACGGTGCGGGACCTCGCGGCCGACTGGCCGGTGACGGACGGGCCCGCGCGCTGGCGGCACGGCGAAGTGACGCTGAGCTGGGAGTCCTTGGCGCCGCGCGGGTAAGGGCGCGACGGCAGGCAGGTGAACTGTTCGGGCGTGGGGTCCCCCTCCCGGGTGACGTGCGGGAACGATGGCACGGAGTCGTTCGTCACATCGGCGGGGAGATCGCCATGACCGGGCGGCTCAGGGGGATGGAAGCCCTCGTCCAGTGTGTCCGGGGACGTACGCCGTCGTACCGCCTCTGTCGTTCTGGGCGTCGGCGTGGCACGATCCCCCAGGCACCGTAAGTTACTGACGGTTAATCAGCTGGGGGCAGAGGTATGGGAACGGGCAAGCGCGGGCTGATCACAGCGGCCGTGACCGTCGTGTGCGCGGTCACCGTGCTGGCGGCGCCCGGCACGGCGTTCGCCGCACCCGACCCCACCCCGGCACCCGGACCGCCGGCCTCCGTCACCCGCGTGACTCCGGCCACCAACAAGGACCTTGAGGCGGTACGGCAGCGGCTGGAGACGCTCTACCACGACGCGGCCGTCGCCACCGACCAGTACAACGCCGCCGAGGAGAAGGCCCGCAAGCAGTCCGCGGAACTGGTCTCGCTGGCCAAGAAGATCGTCGCGGGCCGGGAGAAGCTGGCGGACCTCAAGGACCGCGCGGGCCGCGGCGCCGCCGCCCAGTACCGCACCGGCGGGCTGCCGCCCGAGGCGCAGCTGGCCCTCAGCGACGACCCGGGCGACTTCCTCGACGGCCACGGTCGCATCCGCCAGGGCGAGCGCGCGACCAAGCACCTCCTCGGCGAAATGACCCGGACCCAGCAGGACTTGGAGCAGTACGCCAGGGACGCCTCCGCCCAGTGGTCCAGGCTGGAGGCCAACCGCCAGGCGAAGGCCACCGCCAAGAAGAAGATCAGGAAGCGGATCGCCGAGGCGGAGGAACTCGAGTCACGGCTCGAGAAGGAGGAGAAGGAGCGCCTGGCCGCTCTGGAGCGGGCCGCCGCCCACAGGGCCCAGACCGACTGGCTCGGCACCGGCGTCCTGGACGGCAACACCGCGGGCGCCTCCGAACAGGGCGTGCGAGCGGTCGAGTTCGCCATCGCCCAACAGGGCAAGCCGTACGTCTGGGGCGCCGAGGGCCCCGACTCCTACGACTGCTCCGGCCTCACCTCCGAGGCCTGGGCGCAGGCCGGGCTCGTCATCCCCCGCACCTCGCAGGCCCAGTGGGACCAGCTGACCCGGGTCGCCGTCGAGGACATGCGGCCCGGCGATCTCATCATCTACTACGACGATGCCAGCCATGTCGGCATGTACATCGGCGACGGGCAGATCGTCCACGCCCCGCGCCCCGGCCGGAACGTGACGGTCACCGGCGCGGGCTCGATGCCGATACTCGGGGTGGTTCGCCCCGATGCGTAACGGGTTGTACGGCCGTGCCGGGTGGGACTCGAGCGGGCCGACAGCGCGTCGCGGCGGCCGTACGGGCGCGTGACGCACGCCTCGTGACGGGGACCACGTGACCTGGCGCACGCCAAGTCCGCCTCAAACCGGGCGAGGACGTGACGTTCGTCATCCCCCTGAGGCGGGTACCTCGCCCAACTGCGGTACGGAACGCGGCATATGACAGCGACCTGACGGCGGACCGCGTGCCGTACACCATTCCGCTGCGACGGCGACACCCGCTAAGGTCCCGACGGTGGGTCGAGGTCCTTCGCCCCGCCATGCCCTCGGGGGGAGGGAAGGAACACTGGAAATGCCCGTACCCGTACCGCGGCAGAGAGCGATCCCGGCCGTGGAGAGTGGTCAGGCGCAGGCCGCGTCCACCGCCGGCCTCACCAAGGAGGACACCGCCGCCCCCCTCACGCTGTTGCTGATAGAGGACGATCCGGGCGGCTCGGTGATCGTGCCCGACCTGATCGACTCCTCCGGCCAGCCCATCCGCGTCCGCACGGCCCGCAATCTCACCGAGGCCGAGCGGCTGCTCACCGACGACGTCCACTGCATCCTGCTGGACCTGGCGCTGACGGCGCCCGGCCGCGCGGGCGAGGAGCCGGACGACGAGCTGGCCGTGCTCCGGCACGTCCTCCGGCTCGCGCCCCGGCACGCCGTGCTCGCGCTCACCGCGTCCGGCGACGCCGAGCGCGGCGCGCAGGCGGTGCGGGTCGGTGCCCAGGACTACCTCTTCCGCGACGAGCTGGACGGCCGGCTGCTGAGCCGGGCGATCCGCTACGCCGTGGAACGCAAGCGTTCCGACACCGCCGAGCGCAGGCTCGCCGAGGGCCGGATGCGGGCCCAGGAGAACCGGCGGCTGGAGCGCGGGCTGCTGCCCACGCCGCTGCTGGAGGGCTCCTCGCTGCGCTTCGCCGCGCGCTACCGGCCCGGCCGTTCGCGAGCCCTGCTGGGCGGCGACTTCTACGACGTCGTCCGCACGCCGGACGGCACGGTCCACGCCATGATCGGCGACGTCTGCGGGCACGGGCCCGACGAGGCGGCCCTCGGGGTGGAGCTGCGCATCGCCTGGCGGGCGCTGACGCTGGCCGGGCTGTGCGGGGACCAGCTGCTGAGCACGCTCCAGCAGGTGCTGGAGCACGAGCGGTCCGACGAGGAGATCTTCGCGACGCTGTGCACGGTGGACATCGCGCCGGACGGGCGCCGGGCCGGGCTGTGCCTGGCCGGGCACCCGGCCCCGCTGATCTCCCGGCCGGGCCGTACCGCCCGGCTGCTGCCGTACGAGAACAACGGCCCCGCCCTCGGGCTGCTGCCCGGTGCGCGGTGGCCGCGTATGCAGGTGGAGCTCGGGGCCGAGTGGAGCCTGATGCTCTACACCGACGGGCTGATCGAGGGCCGGGTCGGGCCGGGGCTGGAGCGGCTCGGGCAGGACGGGATGGTCGAGATGGTCCGGCGGCAGCTGGCGGAGGGGTTGCGCGGGGAGGAGTTGCTGCGGGCCGCAGTGCATGAGGTGCGTGAGCTGAATGGTGGGGAGCTCACTGATGATGTGGCTGTGCTGCTGCTGGACCGCGTGCCGTAGCCTCCGGCGGTTGGCCAGGTGGGGGGTGGGTGGTCCCTGCGCGTTGTTCGGGTGCGGGCCGTCTTGGGCTGGTCGCGCCGTTCCCCGCGCCCCTTTGAGGCCCGGGGGCGTCACCGAGCAGCTGGGATTGCCGGGGTGTTTTGCGGAGTGCGGGTCGTCTTGGGCTGGTCGCGCCGTTCCCCGCGCCCCTTTGGGGGATCTGCGCCCGGGGGCGTCACGGGACGACTGGGTGCGCGGTTCCCCGCGCCCCTGGGGCGGGGGCGGTCGGGGCGTCAGGGATCAAGCCGGAGAGCCGGTGGCGTTGGTCAGCGGCCGCCGTTCCACGGGCCGTAGGGGCCGTCGCTGCTGCTGCCGCCTTTGCGGGGTCCGGAGATCTGGCGGACTGCCGGGCGGACGTCGACCATGTACACGATCGTGCCGATGAGGCCGATGATCGGCAGGAACGACAGGATGCCGAAGATCAGGCTCACGACGAACGCCAGCCCGAGGATCACCAGCCAGAACGTCTTGGTCTGCTTGTCGGCGGCGCGATAGGCGTCCTCGCGGCGCACCGCCGCGTCCACCAGCGCGAAGCCGCTGAACAGGGTGAAAGCCAGACTCAGCAGGGACATGAACCCCGCGAAACCCTGCATCAGCATGATGTCCACCCTCCGATTCGGCTCGTCCTCACGCGATCACCGTACCCGCAAGCGGGGCCCGGCTACCCGAACAACGGACCGGGCGCCCTGGAAGTGCCCGGTCCGTCGTCCCCGGCCGGCGTTCATTCGGCCGGCGGGGTCGCCTTCTTCGCCGCGGTCTTGCGCGCGGGCGCCTTCTTCGCCGGAGCCTTCTTCGCCGGGGCGGCGGCCTTGGCCTCGGCGGGCTTCTGCGCTGCGGGCTCGTCCTTGACCGCGACCGGCTGGGGCTTGGGAGCGGGCTCGGGCTCGACCGCCACCGCGAGGTCCTCCAGCTCCTCGGCGGCCTCGCCGCGCCAGGCCCTGACGGTCTGCTCGCCGTGCTCGGCGACCTTCTCGTAGGTCTCGCGGGCCTTGACCGCGTACTCGGCGGCCACGCCCACCCCGCGCAGCGCGAGGTCCTGGGCGGACTCGCCCAGCCGCTTCAGGTCGGCGTCGATCGTGCTGCCGAGCTTCTTCAGGTCGCCGTCGAGGGCGCCGATGAACTCGTTGACCCGGGCCTGGATGGTCTCCTGCGCCTCACGGGCCTTGGCCTGTGCCTCCTTGGCGCGCGTGGCGGCGCGCTCCTGCACGGCCCGGGTGTCGGTGTTGCGCACCGCCTCGATCCGCGCGGGGGCCTCGGACCGCAGCTGCTCGACCAGGCCCGGCACCTTCTTCGCCTGCTGGAGGGCCAGATCGGCGGTGCCGGCGGCGAAGTAGAGCGGGGTCGGGTCGCTGAAGGTCTTGCGCAGGTCGTCGGTGATGGCCATGGTGAGGGTCCTCCCGGACTCGCTTGCTGCTTTCGGCTGAGGGTCTGGTGGGTCCGCAGTCGGCGGCCGGTCCCCTGGTCCGGTCAACCGGCCGTCTGCTGCGGCTCCCCGTCGGCATCGTCCACGGCGTCGGCGGGCACATCGGTGTGCTCGCCGGTGTGCCGCTCGGTCGTCGAGGTGCCGTTCTCCTTGCGGAACGACTCGTAGATCTGGAGCAGCACCTGCTTCTGCCGCTCGTCGAGCGTGGGGTCGGCGAGGATGACGGCGCGCGTCTCCACGTCGTCCCGGTCGCGCTCGGCGTCCAGGATCCCGGCGCGGACGTACAGCGTCTCCGCGGAGATCCGCAGTGCCTTGGCGACCTGCTGGAGCACCTCCGCGCTCGGCTTGCGCAGCCCGCGCTCGATCTGGCTCAGATACGGGTTCGACACCCCGGCGGCCTCCGCGAGCTGCCTGAGCGACAGCTGCGCGCTGCGCCGCTGCTCCCGCAGGTACTCACCGAGGTTGCCGACATTGAGCGATGCCATGGCTCCACTGTGCACCCAACCTGCTAACAATTGCAAGCACGCTGCTTGCAAGAGTTATCCCGCACAGCGGCCGACGCTACGACCGGTACCGGCCCTCCGCCTCCCGCGCCGCCTTCTCCAGACGCTCCCGGTACTCCTCCCACCAGCGCGGGTCGTCCGAGGGGACGCTGGTGTTCGTCTCGTTCATGCCGACCGCGCCGTCGATCAGCTCGCGCAGGATGTCGGCGTGCCCGGCGTGCCGCTGGGTGTCGGCGACGACCCGGGCCACGGCGTGGTGCAGCGTCACCTCGTCCCGGCCGTCCGGCCACCACGGCACGCGGCCCACGGTCTCCAGCGGCAGCGCGTCGATCGTCGCGTCCGCGTGCGCCCACGCCCGGCGGTACAGACCGACGACGTCCTCGCGCGACTCCTCCGGCGTGACCCACATGTCCGCGTTGGTCTCGGCGTCCTGCGCCAGCCAGGGCAGGGCCTCGCCGGACGGCCTGCCGAACGTGTCGCCGAGGTAGCCGAGTTCCACCCCGGCCACGTGCTTGACCAGGCCCAGGATGTTCGTGCCGGTCGGCGTCATGGGGCGGCGGGCGTCGTACTCGGACAAGCCCTCCAGCTTCCACAGCAGCGCGTCACGGGCGGACTGGAGATAGAAGCGGAGAGCGACCTTGGGGTCGGGATCAGCGGGATTCATGGGGCCAGTGTGTCCACAGGGGCGCCGCCGTACCCACTTTTTTGTGGGTACTTGGCAGCATCCGCCCGCCGCGCGAGGCTGGACGCAGGTGATCAGGAGGCCGTGGCCGCGAGTCGCTCCAGGCGGCGGTGGCCCCAGTCTGAGAGGGGGGCGAGGGCCTCGGAGAGTTCACGGCCGAAGGCGGTCAGCGAGTACACCGTCTTCAGCGGCAGGACGTCGTACACCTCACGGTGCACCAGACCGTCCTCCTCCATCTCGCGCAGGGCCTGAGTCAGCACCTTCTCACTGAGGCCCGGGAGCCGCCGGCGCAGTTCGCCAGGGCGCTGCGGGCCGGATTCCAGCAGCCACAGCAGCGCGGTCTTCCACTTGCCGTCGATCACCGAGATCGCGGCGGTCACTCCGCAGACGTTCGAGTCGTACGCACGGCCGCGCGTCATCCTCGCCCCTTTTCTGGTGAGTTGTTCACTTGTTCCGTCAATTCTGTCGTTTTCCTTGAGGAGTTGCATCATGTCCGAGTACGAGGACCAGTCTGCCGTCACCGTCATCGGCCTGGGCCCGATGGGCCGGGAGCTGGCCGGAGCCTTCCTGGACTCCGGGCTGCGTACGACCGTCTGGAACCGTACGCCCGGCAAGGACACCGAGCTGGTCGCCCGCGGGGCGCGCTCGGCGCCTACCGCGCGGGCGGCCGTGGAGGCGAGCGAGGTCGCCGTGGTGTGCCTGGTGAACTACGACGCGGTGGACGCGGTGCTGCGCTCCGACGAGGTCGCCCCCGCGCTCAAGGGCCGCACGGTCGTCAACCTCAGTGCCGACACCGCCGCGCGGGCCCGGGACCTGGGCGCCTGGGCGGCGGACCGCGGTGCCGGGTATCTCGACGGGGCGATCATGACCCCGGCGCCGAGCATCGGGACGGCCGACGCGGTGTTCCTGCACGCCGGCCCGGTCGCGCTGTACGAGTCCGTGCGGGGCCTGCTGGGCGCGCTCGGCGGCACCCACACGCACGTCGGGGAGGAGATCGGCCGGGCCGCGGCGTACGACCTCGCGCTGCTGGACGTCTTCTGGACGGCGATGTCCGGGTACGCCCACGCCCTGGCGATGGCCGGTGTGGAGGGGATCTCCCCGCGGGAGCTGGCCCCGTTCGCGCAGGGCATCGCGGCCATCCTGCCGCCGCTGTTCGAGGAGATGGCCGGGGACGTGGAGGACGGCACATACTCCGGCCGGATCAACCCGATCACCTCGGGGGTGTCCACGATGTCCCACATCGTGCACGCCTCGGAGGCGAACGGCATCGACGCGAGCGTGATGCGCGCGACGGAGGGTCTGGCACGCCGGGTCATCGGCCGCGGTCACGGCGAGGACGGCTTCCTCCGGGTGACCGAGCTGCTCCTCGCGACCGCCGGAAAAGGCCTTGCCGGTCCCGGGGAGCGCAGCTAGCGTCGCCGGTATGACTGCCGGGTCGGCCTTGTGCCGTGAGCGAGTTGGGTGCCCGGCCTCTGAGTGAGGCCACCCGGGCGGGCCAGGAGCCCGCCTGCCCCGTTTCTCATCAGGACGTTCCAGGACGAGACATGAGAGACGGAGAAGACGAAACCGCATGCCCAACGAGTTCGACGAGTTCAACGCGTTCAATCAGCGTGTCATCGAGGAGTTCCGGGCCAACCGGGGCCGGGTCGGAGGGCCCTTCGAGGGCGGACGGCTGCTGCTGCTGACCACCGAGGGCGCCCGCAGCGGGCGGCCGCACACCACGCCCGTCGGCTATCTCCCCGACGGCGCCGAGCGGGTACTGGTGATCGCCTCGGCGGGTGGTTCGCCGAGGCATCCCGCCTGGTACCACAATCTGCTCGCGCATCCCGAAGTGACCGTGGAGAGCGGTGCTTTCACCTACCGGGCGCGGGCCGTGCCCCTCACCGGCGAGGAGCGCGACCTCGCGTTCGCCCGGGCCGTCGAGTCCGATCCGGGCTGGGCGGAGTACCAGAGGCAGACCCGGCGGGTGATCCCCGTGGTCGCCCTGCACGAGATCGGGGGCGACGGGCCGCCGAACATCAACGCCGGGTCGCTCGCCGAGGCGATCAAGGTCGTCCATGACGCCTTCCGCCGTGAACTCGGCCTGCTCAGGCAGGAGATGGCTCGGCAGGGTCCCCTGCTCGGCGCCCAGCTCCGGGTCAACTGCCTGACCTTCTGCCACGGGCTGCACAACCACCACACGGGCGAGGACCTGGGCCTCTTCCCGATGGTCGCGGCCCGCAGCCCCGAGGCGGAGGGGGCGCTGGTCCGGCTCAAGGAGGAGCACGAGCGGATCGCCGGGCTGATCGAGGAGCTGCGGGCCGCCGTCGACACCGGCGACACGGACTCCGCCCGCGCGGAGGTGGACCGGCTGACGGCCGAGCTGGAGGCTCATCTCACCTACGAGGAGGAGCAGTTGATCCCGCTGCTGGGCCCCTGAGGCCGACCGGCGAGTCGCCCTACCCGTCGGACAGCCCGTCGGCCGTCCGGTGGGCCGGGGAACGGCAACGGCCGCGTGCTCCGGGAACGCCCGGCAGGGACCGGAAGCGGTCCCTGACACCGCCGGCAGCGGCCGCACGCTCCGAGAGCGCCCCCTGCCCAGCCGGCGCACCCCGGACCCGGCCTTGACCTCAACCCCGCTCGAGGTCGAAGACTGCGGGCACGGCAGTCGATCACCCCTGGGGGAAGCCATGCGAGCGGTGCACGTGACGGAGTTCGGCGGTCCGGAGGTCCTGGTCCCGGTGCGGGCGCAGGACCCGGTGCCCGGGCCCGGCGAGGTGCTGATCGAGGTCGCCTACGCCGACACGATCTTCCTGGAGACCCAGCTGCGGTCCGGCTGGGGCCTGGACTACTTCCCCGTCCGGCCGCCGTACGTCCCCGGGGGCGGGGTATCCGGTGTGGTGCGCGCGCTGGGCGACGACGTCGAAGAGGTCTGGCTGGGGCGGCGGGTCAGCGCGTTCGTCACGGGCAGCTACGCGGAACTGGCGGTGGCGGCGGCCGACGCGCTGACCGTCGTACCGGAGGATCTCGACCTGCTTCCGGCCGCCGCGCTCGTCCACGACGGCGTCACCGCGGGCGGCCTCGCCGAGCGGGTCGGGCTCGGGACCGGGGACCGGGTGCTGATCCTGGGCGCGTCCGGCGGCATGGGCACGCTGCTCGTCCAGCTGGCCCGTGCCCGGGGCGCCCATGTCGTGGCGCTCGCCCGCGGGGAGGCCAAGGCGGCGCTGGTGCGGGAGCTGGGCGCGCACGCGGTGGTGGACCCGGGCGCGCCCGACTGGCCCGGCCGGGCCCGCGAAGCCCTCGGCGGCGCGGCGGACGTCGTCCTCGACGGCGTCGGCGGCAACCTCGGCCTCACCGCCTTCGCCCTCACCGCCGACGGCGGCCGCTTCTCCGCCCACGGCGCGCCCTCGGGCGACTTCGCCCCGGTCGACCCCGAAGAGGCCGGGCGCCGCGGCATCACCCTCTTCGGCATCCGGGACGTCCAGTTCTCCCCCACCGACCTGCGCCGGCTCACCACCCTCGCCTACACCGAGGCGGTCGCCCGCCGCCTGCGCCCGGTGATCGGCGAGGTCTTCCCCCTGGCCCACGCCGACCGCGCCCACGCGGCGATCGAGGGGCGGGGGGTGGTGGGGAAGGTGGTGCTGGAGGTCTAGGAGGCCGCTCCGGCGGAGCCGGCCGACGCGCTCTGCCGCCAGCTCGGAACCGACGCCAGGTCCCAGAGGCTGTCGAACGTCCTGATCCATGTCTCCCCGGTGGTGTCCGGCACGGGGCGCCCGCCGACCACGGAGACGTAGAGGTCGGTCCGAAAACCCTTGGGGTCGTAGTAGAGAGCCTCGGACAGGGAATGCGGCCTGCGCACCGACAGGTCGTACAGGCCGCTCAACACCTGCTTGCGGTTGAAGATGCAGACCTTGTTCAAGGGATATCCGGCGTAGACCCGGTACTCGCACTCGACGGTGACCCGGCCCCTCTCGGTCAGCCTCGTGACCAGACGTGACAGTCGCATGTCGTAGCCCCGGCAGTGATCCTCCAGGCCACTGCGGAACGTCGGATCGTCGATCGGTTCGTTGTGCTCACCCACCCTCGCCGGCACCAGCATCGGCCGGGCGAAGTCCGGTACGAGCATCCTCACCCGGACACTACGGGTGGCACCGGGATCGTCGGTGAGGTCCTCCAGGCGGTGGTACAGCTCGCTGAACAGCGTCTCTCCGGTGTAGCCGAAGAAGCTGATCTCCACGTCCCGTGCCCGGAACGCCCGCCTCACCAGTTCGCCGAGCCGGTCGGAGTTCACCAGCGTCCGCTCCGGCATGCGGACGTAACCGGTCAGCTCCTTCACCGAGTCGTACAACACGAACGCGACCAGGCTGAACAGCGCTCCTCCGAGGTACGCCTTGTCCTCCAGCGCGTCGCCCACCGGGTCGACGAACTGCGCGACCAGCCCGGTGACGAAGATCCCCATCAGCAGCACACGCGTCGCCAGCGACTCGAACCGCTGCTGACGGCGGCGCAGCCACCACACCACTCCCCTGTTCGCCGCCCCCTCGCCCTGCCCGGACATGCGATCCCCCTCCCGCACCAGCGGCCGACACAGTGTCAGACACCGGTCGCGCGCCCCCCGTTCGGCTTCTCCCATGGTCCTCTCAGGCCAGTGCGCGGACAAGCCGTGAGTCGGCGGCCGGGGGGCGGCGCAGGCCCAGATGGGCCAGGGCCGTGCTGAGCGTCATGGCATAGGCGTCCACAGCCCGCCGGACGTTGGGCACGTCCAGGCTCGAACCGCTCACCAGGCGGTCCAGGTCCACATACGCCGATCGCACGGTCTCCAGTCGGCGATAGACCCGCCAGTCCTCGGCCCAGCCGCGGGTGTACTCCGGCAGCATCCGTTCCGACCAGCGGCGGAACATGCGGTCCCGGATCTCCGGCCGCGTCGGAGTGAGATGCATGTGCCGGACCAGGTCGTGGAGCGGGTCGCCCACGAGAGCCATCTCCCAGTCGATGATGGTCAGCGCCCGGTGGCCGGGGCCGCGCACAAGGTTCCACGGGTTGAGGTCCCCGTGCAGCAGCATGGGTTTGCGTGCCGTGACCTGGTAGCACGCCAGGATCTGCCGCAGCCGGGACGCGTCGGGCAGCCCGAGGCACCGGGCCAGTTGCCGGGTTCCGTCCGGCAGCCCCGCGACCAGCACGGCGAGCTGGTCGCACAGCCAGGTGTGAAAGCCGCCCTCACCGGCCGTGGGGTCGATGCGCTTGCAGTCGACCCGGGCCAGTTCGCACAGCTGGTCGACGAGCCCGTCCGCCTCGTGCGGCAGCAGGCCGTACACCGGGTGGGCGGGCGGCCCGTCCAGGTCGAGCGGTCCGGCGTAGGTGTGGACGGCGAACAGCTCTCCCTGCCCGCACCGGCCCAGGGCGAGCACCCTGGGCACGGCGACGTCGGCCCCGGACTCCTCGACAGCCCGCAGAACGGCGTGCTCACTGAGGTAGCGGGGTTCGCGCCGCTCGGCGTCGGTCACCTTGCGCCGCACCACGACGGGGAAGTCGACACCAGTCACCTGGACCACGGTGCTGAGATGCGCTGTTCCCTTGAACACCCGGTGGGCCGGCACCGCGCCCTCCGCGAGCAGGGCCTGAGTCACGGCGGCGCCCGGAAAGTCGGGGTGCTCCGCCAGTCTGCCGTCCGGCTCCCAGCCGACGCTTGAGAACGACCAGCCGTCGGCACCCGCCCGCGAGGCGCTCCAGCGGCGCAGTGTGCGGCCGATCTCACTCCGGTCGGGCAACCGCACCAGTCGCAGCGGCCCCACGGCCGCCTCCAGTGCCCGTTCCACCGCCTCCGCCGCCCGGTCAAGGGCCGGTTCGTCGCAGGTCTCCTCCAGGGAACGGGCGGCCCGCATCACCTCGACGAAGCCGGACCGCGCCCGCTCGAAGTCGACGTAGTGGCCGAGATCCCTCGCGAGACCGTTCAGGGCCGCCGGGCGGCTCTGCCCCATGGCTTCCGCCCAGGCATGGATCACCTCGTCCCACTGCCCGGCCGGGTACTTCATGCGCCACAGGTGTGCCGCCAGGTCGTAGAGGTGATCGCCGTAAGTGGCCAGTTCCCAGTCGATGGGGACGACAGGGGTGTCGTCGTGCGGGACGATCACATTGCCCCGGTGCAGGTCGCCGTGGAGGAGACCGTAGGGCCGCCGGGCCATGGCGGGAACTCTCTCCCGCAGCAGTCCCAGCGCGCCGTCGGGTACACCCAGCGCCTTGAACAGGCCACCGAAGACGGGCCAGTTGGGATGCAGTACGCGCTGTTCGGTGAGATCTACCAGGGTCTGGAGGAACGCACGGCCGTCGGTGTGGTTCGCGGGCCACCGGGCCGGCAACGGAGGAACGGCGGCCCGGCGCACCCGCGCCGTCGCGGCGAGCGTCCCCACCAGCTCCCTGACAAACAGGCTGTCGACGGGCTTGCCCTCCGGGCAGTGCCGGGCCAGGGTGTGGCCCCGCACGAAGCCGAGGACCGAGACCCCGTCCTCCTCCACCAGGCACTCCGGCACGCCCGGCAGCACCGGCCGCACCGCCCGCAGAATCCCCGCCTCTCGCCGCCAGGTCCTGGCCGCGCCGGGCGCGGCGTCGGGGCGGCGCAGCCGCACGGTCACCTTGATGCCCGGGCTCCGGCTCACCCAGGGCGCGAGGTCCTTCGGAAGGGACAGCTCGAAATTGCGATGGTGGTGGCCGGTGCGCTCCCTGCCTTCGGTGCCGGCGCGTTCGACGAACGCCTGGAGAACACCGACGGGCAAAGGACATTCGTCCACTGGCCGCTCCGGGGACTGTCATGAGGATGGCGAAGTAGAGCAAAGGTAAGGCTCAACCGATACAGCCGACGACCAGAGCCGGGGTCGAGTGGGCAATGTGAGTGGCCTGCCACTCTCCGGCATGAGCTCGTTCGAACCTGCGCGAAATCCCACCGCTGCCCGTACGGACGACCACGGTGGCGTGCGCGGTGCGGGCATGCTAGCGCAGCGCAGGGCCGTTCTCGGCGCTTACGGCCGTCAGGGCAGGTCAGTCCTCGTCAGCGAGGAATGTCCACACCGATTCGAACCACGACCGCATGCTCTCCACGAACACGGACCCCGGTGAGTCGCGGTCCTCGTCCTTCACATGGTGGGTGAGGGTGGCCCCGAGCCCGAGCACGTCCAGGGCGGTGACCACGCCGTCGTCCAGGGCGAGCGGCCGTTCGATGAACTCGTACGGGCCGTGCAGCGCCTCGTCGCCGTTGAACAGGTAGAGCTTGAAGGCCGGCGCCAGCGGCACCCGCCGGACCCGCACGTCCACGGAATCCACGAGGCCCTCGGTGCCCAGGTCCAGGAGCGCCCCGCGCAGTGACTCCGTGTGGCGCGCGGTGATCGTGTGCAGCCGCTCGAGGAGTCTGAGGTCGTCCGGGTCGCCCTTCACCCGGGGATAGGGCAGAGGGATCGCCGGGGACGGCAGCAGCAGGCGCAGGCCGATGCGCTCCGGAGCGATGAACCCGCCCCGGATGCGTTCCACCTGGAGTCTCAGATGGGGATCCAGACTCTCCGAGGTCAGGGTGAAGACGTCCAGCGTCACCTCGGGCTTCTCGAACGCCTCGCTGATGAGCGGGCCGAGGGTGACGCCCCGGCGGGAGCGGGTGGCCCTGGCCGTCGAGGACTGTATGCGCTGGGTCTTGATCACTCGCGAACCGCTGCCCTGCCGCGACTCGATCCAGCCCTCGTCGACCAGGTCGCGCAGCGCGCGCTGGACGGTGTCCCGGGAGACCTCGAACTCCTCGGCGAGGTCCCGCTGGGAGGGCAGGAACGACCGCAGCGGGTACGTCCCGTCGGTCATCCTCGACCGCAGTTCGTCGGACACCCGCTGGAACTCCCTGCCGCCGCCGTCCGGAGCCGCGTGCTGCTCGCCCATCCCCCGACCGTACCGATGCTCGGCCCAGTCGCGCGCCGGATCCCTTCAACAGCCTGTCCGGCCGCCGTCCTGGCCACCCTGCTGATGCTTCAGGCCTGAGCGCGGACCGCCGTCAGGACGGG
Organism: Streptomyces sp. NPDC048600; assembly: GCF_055587025.1. Lineage (NCBI taxonomy): Bacteria > Bacillati > Actinomycetota > Actinomycetes > Kitasatosporales > Streptomycetaceae > Streptomyces > Streptomyces sp. NPDC048600. The sequence continues at coordinate 158,161 of NZ_JBVJGZ010000021.1, forward strand.
TTCCAGGGATCTGACCACCGACTGCGCGCCGACGGCTCGCAGGGCCTTCTCCTTGCGTTCGTTGCGCGCGTAGCCGAGGAACGGTACGCCCGCCTCCCGGGCGGCCTCGAAGTCGGTCGTCGCGTCGCCGATCATCAGGGCGTCGGCGGGGGCAGCGCCGGTGGCGTTGAGTGCGCGGTTGAGGCAGTGGGGGTCGGGCTTGAGGAGGTGGAGGTCCTGGGTGCGGCCGTAGATGTGCGGGGCGAAGCAGGCGGAGAGCCCGCGGCCGGCGAGGTAGTCGCGGACCACGCGCGGGGAGTTGTTGGTGGCTACGGCGAGCCGGACGCCGACGGCGGTCCAGGTGCGGATCAGCGGGTCGGCGTAGGCGGTCGGCATCGCGGACGGCGCGGCCCGCCCCTCGTGCCGGGTGAGGCGCTCCTCCAGCTCCGTGACGAGGTCGCTGCCGGGGTGGCGGCGGTCCACCGCCCGCATCACCACGACCGGGTCCAGTGAGTCCCTCTCGGCCTCCGTCAGAAGGCCCTTGAGCCCTCTGCCCTCCAGCCACCGCACCAGATCGCCCGCCACCTCCCGCGCCGAATGCCCGGCGAACAGGCGGCAGATCGGGCCGTCGAAGTCCCAGAGCACCACCCGCGCACGGCCGACGAGATCCCGCAGCCGCCCGGGGTCCTGCTCCGGGAGCGTCCGTCCAGTCTGCTCAGTCTCAGAAGTCACTAGGAGAGTGTCAGGTCCGTGGTGATGGTTTCCCAGAGGGCGTTGAACCACAACTGGGACTGCTCCACGAACGCCTCCTCCAGCTGCCCGCCGCGTTTTTCGAAGGAGAACAGCAGCGACTCGGTGCCGAGCACGTCGTACATGTCGAGGGTCTCGCCGTCGGCCTGTTCCTCGCGGCGGGCGACCATGTAGTACGCGAACAGGGCCTCGGTGCCGTTCAGCAGGTACAGCTTGGTCGGCGGGGTGAAGGGCAGGGCCCGGAAGGCGACCCGGACGTCGATGCCATGGGTGGACCGCAGGGCCTGGAGGTTGTGCCGCAGGACATGCCCCTGCGCGTTGCGCTGGGCGAGCCAGCGCTGGTGGACGGCGTCGTCGTCGCCGCGGCCCTCGACCGGGACCGGGAAGGCGAGGTTGATCTTCCGGGAGGGCAGCAGCAGGCGTACGTCGATCGACTCGGGGTGGACCCGGCCCTCGTGGATGTGGCGCAGCGGTTCACCGAGGGCCAGCATCAGCGTCTCGGCGGTCAGACAGGCGGCGTCGATCCGCACATGCCGGGCGGAGAACGCCTCGGACAGGCGCGGGGCCAGGGCGACCATGGTGGGCTGCGGCTCGTGCTGCGCGGGGGCGGGCTCGGCGATGCGCGGGGGGCTGCCCTTGCTCACGTTGCTGAGCAGCCCGTCCTCCTGGAGGGCGCGCAGGGCCTGGCGGACCGTGCCGCGCTCCACCCCGAACTCCTCGGACAGCTCGGCCTGGGTCGCCAGCCGGTCCCCGGCCTTGAGCTCCCCGGTCCGGATCCGCTCGCGCAGAGTGTCGGCTATCTCCTGGGGCGTGAGCCTTCTGCTGCCGTTCACTGCCACGTTCTCCTGGTCCACGACCAAACGCTACAACTAGCACCCATCTATGGGCAGTTGCTTGGAAGTTGTTTATGAGTATCGACCAAGTGGGGACAACTTAATCAGAGTTGGTCACCAACTCGACCAAGTTGGCGGAAGCTTTACCTCCCTTCCGAAAGGGGGAACCACCGTGCCCGTCCTCGCCCTCCTGTCCGCCGTCCTCGTCATCGCCATGGAACAGCTCATCCAGTCGACGTACGGCCCCACCGGCATCGTCGGCCTGCTCCTGCTCACCATCGGCATCAAGGCGAAGAACCCCGCCGTCAGCTCAGTGGGCGCGGTCGTCCTCGCCCTGCTGCTGACCGGTCCCGCCCTGTGAGGCCGACCACGGCCGTCTGCCGTCCCCCGGTCCGGCGGCGGCCCGGACCGAGGGCCACGACTTCCCGCCATCTCTCGACGACTCCCCCACGGGTGGTTAGAGACGGCCTCCAAGTGGAGATAACCAGAGTGGAGTTGGTCACCAACTCCCACCACCTGGTTCCACTTCAAGGGGGTTGGCCCCAGCCGGGCTCCCTTCCGGAGGGGAGCCGGGAGCCCGGCGGACGCACAGCCACAACTGAACCCGCACAGCCACAACTGAACAGCACCGTCACAACAGAAGACGCACAGCCACAACTGAACAGCTCGCTACGGATGCACAAGTCACCCAGCAACCGGCCGGAGGGAGCGGAAACCCGTCAGAACACGTCCGGGCACCACGCCCGCCTGGACGTGCGCAGCAGGGCGTCGGCCACCAGCGCGGCGCCCGCTCGCTGTTCCCCGACACGGCCCAGCGCGGCGAGCCGCACCGCCGACTCGTCCCCGAGCCACAGCGCCCCCAGCTCGGCCACGTCCAGCACCAGGTCGGCCTCCCGTGCCGTCACCGCACAGGACGCGCCCTCCGGGGAGGCCCGGAGCAGATAGCGCCCGCCGGCCAGCCCCGCGGCGTCGGCCACCTCCAGCACCAACTCGCCCTCACCGGCGTACGTACGCGCCTCGAGCGCCCGTACGACGTCCAGGATCCGCACCCACAGCCAGTCCGACTGCGTCGTGATCCGCGCGGCCCGGGGGTCCGGCAGCAGCAGCGGCAGCAGATCGTCCGGGGCCCGCCACCCCGAGTTCACCTGACTGATCCAGTCGATCGAGCACAGGTAGTGCCACAGACCCCGCTCGGCCGCCGGGCTCGCGGCCGCCATCCAGTCCACGTCCGCCGTGTTGTGCGGCTGCTTCGCCTGCCAGTTGTCGTCCGACCGGTACGACACGATGCCCTCGACCTCGCCGCGCGCCGAGCGGTACACCGCGAAGAACGGCTCGCTCCAGGGACTGCGCACCAGCCGCAGCGCGCCCGTGTGCACCTGCCACCACCGCTCGCCGCGGTCGACGGCACCCGGCTGCGCCCGCCGCACCCGCTCGAACAGCTCCGGTCCGGCCTTGCGCACGAACTCGGGCTCCACGAGGTCGATCCGTCCGCCGTCCCCGGGCCCCGCCCACCGCCGGTCCAGCCCGGTCCGCTTCACGTCGACCGTCCACTGCGCGGCCCAGGTGCCCGGCCCGAACCCGAACCGCCCGTAGATCGGGTACTCGGCGGCGATCAGCGTCGCGACGACGTCACCGCGCTCCTTGGCCGCCGCCAGGTCCATCGTCATCATCCGGCTGAGCAGGCCACGCCGCCGGTGCGTGGCCGTCACCGTCACGTTGGAGATGGCGTCCGCGGGCACCGCCGCCCCGCCGACCGCCGTGATCTCCTGGGCGAACGAACGGAACGTGGCCACGCACCGCCCGTCGTCGAACGCCCCGAGCGTGCGGTGCGGTTCGATGTACGAGCTCCGGTCGGCGACCTCCTCGGGGGAGGACTCGGGGGTGCGCAGGAATCCCGTGTTCAGAGCGCGGGACCAGTCGGCGATCTCATCGGTGGTGATGGGACGTACGGCGATATCGGCGTGGCCAGTCATGGAGCCACCGTAGGTCTGCCGCTCAACTGTGTCGCGCGCATTTGAACGCCGAAGCAGGGGCGGCGCGCAGTTCGGCGTCAGCGAGGTTCCGCCCGGTGGGGGCTGAGGGCGGGGCGGTGCGCAACTCGGCGCGACGAGGTGCCTCCCCCCGAGGGGGGACCCCCAGCCCACCCGTGCCGCCCTGGGGGTACCTCCCAGGCCCTTAAGGCACTGGGGGAGGCACGCATGCCCGCAGCGGCGCCGCGTACGGCGGCAAGGGGACGGGGCGGGGGGTGTCCGCCCGCAGCGGCCGCCGTCAGACACCAGAACCCCCGTAGGAAACCCGATCGGCGGACCGAGGACGGACACCCCCCGCCCCAGCCCCGCACCACCCACAAACCGCAGGCGTCCCCACCG
>NZ_JBVJGZ010000022.1:0-155938 GCF_055587025.1 Streptomyces sp. NPDC048600
CGCCCGGCACCAACGGGCAGCACGCCTACTACCAGCTGATCCACCAGGGCACCAGGCTGATCCCGGCGGACTTCATCGGCTTCGCCCGGCCGGTCACCGGACTCGGTGACCCCCTCGCCGCCCAGCACGACCTGCTGATGGCGAACTTCTTCGCGCAGACCCAGGCCCTCGCCTTCGGCAAGACCCCCGACGAGGTCCGCGCGGAGGGCGTGCCCGAGGAACTCGTCGCCCACAAGACGTTCCACGGCGACCGCCCCACCACCACCGTCCTCGCCGCCGAGCTGACCCCCTCGGTCCTCGGCCAGCTGATCGCGCTGTACGAGCACAAGGTGTTCGTCCAGGGCGCGGTGTGGGACATCGACTCCTTCGACCAGTGGGGCGTCGAACTCGGCAAGGTCCTCGCCAAGCGCATCGAACCCGCCCTCACCGAAGGCACCGACGTCCCCGGACTCGACACCTCCACGGCAGCACTCGTCGCGAAGTACCGGGAGCTGCGCGCCCGGGGCTGAACCGGGCTAGACTCCTCCGGGCGATCATGAGCACGATCACTCGGGGGAGTGCAACTTGACAGTCCCACAACGGAGTTGGACCGGCGGCAGGCTGACCGCCAAGACGTTCCTGAAGCCGTACAAGGTGGCATGGGTGATGTTCCACCCGACCTGGATCCCCGACTCGGTGGATCCGTCGGTCGAGTCGCTCAAGCGCGCCCGTGTCATTGCCGGAGCCGTCGCCGCCCTCGGCGTCTACACCTACGTCGAGGGCGGCTTCGCCTTCACCGAGGTACTGGGCAACGCCATGGCCGCGTCCATGGTGCTGCTGTTCCTCACCCCGATCACCGCCGGCGTCATGCTCTGGGTGTGGCGGCGCTCCGGCGGGGGCACGGTGGCACAGCTGCGCGAGCCCCTGGTGAAGGCGCTCAAGCTGCTCCTGCTGTTCGTCGGGTCGGTGGTCACCACCGTCCTGCTGTTCACCCTGTCGACGTCACTGCCGACCCTCGTCCGGCTCGTGGTCACGCTGGCGGCCCTGTGGCTGGCCTTCTTCGCGATGGCCGGCGCGATCCGGATCACCGGCAACTTCTTCGGCACCGCCGTCGTCCACCGCTGCCTGCCGCCGCTGCTCGCCACGGTCACCTCCTGGCTGATGGCCCTCTTCGACCTGTTCTCGGGCGATCTGCACGGTCTCAGCCTCGCGATGGGCATCCTGTTCATCCTCGGCGCGCCTGTCACGGTCACCGCCATCTCGCTGCTGGAGATGCGTCGGCTGCGCAGCCGCTACGGCATCCGCCTCGGCGCCCACCCCGCGACCCTGCCGCGCATCCCGGGCACGCCCCCGCCGATGCCGCCGACGGCTCCGCCGTACGTCCCGCAGCAGGGGAACCCGTACGGCAACCCCTACACCCCGCCGTACGGCCACCCGTACCCGCCGCAGCCCGCGCCCGGACACGCCCCGCAGCCCGCGCCCGGATACGTCCCGCAACCCGCCCCAGGGCACCCGCCCCACCAGGGTCATCCCTATGCACCCCCGCCGGGAGCCCCGTACCCGCCGCAGGGCAACCCGTACGGGCAGGGGCCCTACGGTCCCTGAGGCCCCCCGTCCGGCGCTGCCTATCCTGGAGGGAAGGGCACGGGCCGGCTCGCGGACGCGAGAAGGGAGCCGGGGTGAGTGAACGGACCACCGGCACCGGGACGGCTGTCCCGGACGACGTTCACCGGGCACGCGACGCCGTCGCACGGCAGGCGTGGGCCGAGGCCTACCGCCTGCTCAGCGGCAGCCCGGCCGCGCTCACCCCCGACGACTTCGCCGCCTGGGCGGACGCGGCCTGGTGGACCAGCCGCATCGAGGAGTCGATCGTCGCCCGCACCAAGGCGTACGCCGGATACGTGGCCACGCACAACGGGCGACGGGCCGGGTACTGCGCCTGGATGCTCTTCTACGAGCACCAGCTCGCGGGACGCACGGCACTGGCGGCCGGCTGGCTGCGCCGGGCAAGACGGCACCTGAGCGCCGAGCCGGAGTGCGTCGAGCAGTGCTACCTGGTGTGGATGGAGGCCGAGGCCGCCGCCGCTCGCGGCGAGTTCGACGCGGCGATGACCGCGGCACGGCGCATGCAGGACATCGCGCGGCGCCGCGGCAGCCCGGATCTGCACGCGATGAGCGTCCAGGCGCAGGCCGGCGTCCTGCTGGACCAGGGCCGGGTCGCCGAGGGCCTCGAACTGCTCGACGACGCGCTGTGCCCGGCCATGGCGGGCGAGCTGAGCGCCTTCTTCACCGGCTGGATCTACTGCCTGGGCCTCCAGCGCTGCATGGCCTGCGCCGATCTGGAACGGGCCGCCGAGTGGACCGACGCGGCCATGCGCTGGTGCGCGGCGATGCCGGCCGAGAACAACTTCCGCGGACTGTGCCGGGTGCACCGGGTGGAGGTGCTGGAGCTGCGCGGGCTGTGGCCGCGGGCGCTGGAGGAGGCCGTACGCACGTGCGAGGAGCTGCTGCCGTACGAGCGGGGCGCGGCGGCAGAGACGTTCTGCCTGATCGGGGACATCCAGCGGCGGCGCGGTGACACGGCCGCGGCCGAGACGGCGTACCGGCGGGCGCACGAGCTCGGCCGTGACCCGCAGCCCGGGCTCGCCCTGCTGCGGCTGGCCCAGGGCCGGGCCGAGGCGGCGGTCACCGGGCTGCGGCTCGCCCTCGCCGCCGAGGGCGACGGGGGAGACCGGCTCGCGCACTGCCGGCTGCTGGCGGCGCGGGCCGAGATCTCGCTCGCCCTGGACCGGGTCGAGGAGGCCCGGACGGCCGCCGCGGAACTGGAGGACCTGGCCGCCGACTGGGGCGTGCGGCGCCGCTCGTCGACCACCCCGCTGGACGCTGCCGCCGCGTCGGCGAGCGGCGCGGTGGCCTACGCCGAGCACGATGCCGAGCGGGCGGTGCTCCTGCTCAGGCGGGCGCTGTCGCTGTGGCTGGCGCTGGACGTGCCCTACGAGGAGGCGCAGGTCCGGATGACGCTCGCCGCGGCCCACCGCGCGGCCGGCGACGAGGAGGGCGCCCGGCTGGAACTGCGGGCCGCCCGGGGTGTGTTCGACCGGCTCGGCGCGGTCCCGGACGCGCGGCGGGCGGCGGCGCTGCTCGCGGGACCGGGCGCCCGTGAGCCCGGCGCGCTCACCGAGCGGGAGACCGAGGTGCTGCGGCTGGTCGCCGCGGGCCGGACCAACCGGGCCGTGGCCGCCGAGCTGGTGATCAGCGAGCACACCGTCGCCCGCCATCTGAACAACATCTTCGCCAAGCTGGACGTGTCCTCACGGGCCGCGGCGACGGCGTACGCCTTCCGGCACGGCCTTGCCTGAAGAAGCCCTGACCGGCCTGAGTGGGACCGGTCGGCCTGAGTGGGACCGGCCGACCCGAGCGGGACCGGCCGACCTGAGCGGGACCGCCCGATGGGGGCATGGGCCGTTTCGCCCATTCCCCGACCCGGCGGGATGGGCCGTTGTGGCGATGAGGGGCGGCCCCGGGCGGGCGTACACCGAAAGGACACACCGTCCCCGATCCGCCGAAGGCAGGTGGCCGCCATGACCGTCTCCCCACCGACCCTGGACGACCAGCGGCTGCGCGGCGCCCTGCGCGGGGACGTCGTCGAGCCCGGCGACCCCGAGTACGACGAGGCACGCAAGGTCTACAACGCCATGTCCGACCGGCGCCCGGCGCTCGTCGTGCGGGCCGTCGACGCGGGCGACGTGATCGCCACGGTCGACTTCGCCCGCGAACGGGGGCTGCCGCTCGCGGTGCGCGGCGGCAGCCACAGCGTCGCCGGGTACGGCACCTGCGACGACGGGATCGTCCTCGACCTCGGGCGGATGCGCGGCATCCGGGTCGACCCCGAGACCCGCACGGCCCGCGCACAGGGCGGCTGCACCTGGGCCGACCTCAACCACGCCACGCACGCCTTCGGGCTCGCCACCACCGGCGGGGTCGTCTCCAGCACCGGCATCGGCGGCCTCACCACGGGCGGCGGCATGGGGCATCTCGCCCGGCGCTGTGGACTGGCCTGCGACAACCTGGTCGCGGCCGACGTGGTGACCGCCGACGGGTCCTTCGTCACCTGCACCGGGGAGCGGAACGCCGACCTGCTGTGGGCACTGCGCGGCGGCGGCGGGAACTTCGGGGTCGTCACCTCCTTCGCCTACCGCCTGCACCCGGTCGCGGACATCCTCGGCGGGCCGACCTTCTTCCCGCTCGACGGCGAGGTGATCCGCCGCTACCGGGAGATGATCGGCGGCGCCGACGAACGGCTCGGCGCGCTGCTGGTCGTGGGACTCGGGCCGCCGCTGCCGTTCCTGCCCGAGCGCTGGCACGGGCGGCCGCTGTGCGGTGTGGTCACCTGCTGGAGCGGGCCTCGGGAGCAGGACGTCGAGATCCGCGGACTGCTCGCCGGACTCGGCCCCGTCCTCGGACAGATGCTCGACCGGATGCCCTACCCGGTGATCAACACCCTGTTCGACGAGCTGTTGCCCGCGGGCCTGTTCCACTACTGGAAGGGCACCTTCAGCCGCGGCCTGCCGGACGGCGCCGTCGACGCCTACGTCGAGTACGGCGCCTCGACGCCCTCCATCGAGAGCGCGACCGTGGTGTTCCCGCTGGACGGCGCGGTGCAGCGGGTCGGCCCGCACGACACCGCCTTCGCCTACCGGGACGTCGACTTCGCGACCGCGCTGTCGCCGACGCTCGCCACCCGGGAGGACTGCGAGGCGCAGAAGGACTGGGTGCGGTCCTTCCACGCGGCCCTGCTGCCGCACTCCGCCGAGGGCGCCTACGTCAACTTCATGGACGGCGACGACCAGGACCGCGTACGGGCCAACTACCTCGGCAACTACGACCGGTTGGCGGAGCTCAAGCGGCGGTACGACCCCGGCAACCTGTTCCGGCTCAACCACAACATCGCGCCCTGAACCCCCGAACCCCCGAACCCCTGAACCCCCGAACGAGAAAAGGGCCCTGGGCGGATCGCCCGGGGCCCTCCTCGGCACGTCACGGAGACGTCACGGAGACGCGGGCGGGTACAGCGAGCGCGGCAACTGCCCGGCCGCGGCCGCGTCCAGCAGCCACAGGGTGCGCTGCCGGCCGCGGGCGCCGGCCGCCGGGGCCTGGATCTCCCCGGCGCCGGACAGCGCGATCGCCGCGGCCTGCGCCTTGTCCTGGCCGGCCGCCAGCAGCCACACCTCACGGGCCGCCCGGATCGCCGGAAGGGTGAGGGTGACCCGGGTGGGCGGCGGCTTGGGGGCGCCGTGCACGCCGACCACCGTGCGCTCGGTCTCGCGCACCGCGGGCAGCTCCGGGAACAGCGAGGCCACGTGCGTGTCCGGGCCGACACCCAGCATCAGGACGTCGAAGGTGGGCACGTCGCCGTGGTTCTCGGGACCGGCCGCGCGGGCCAGTTCCTCGGCGTAGGCGGCGGCGGCCGCGTCCGCGTCGGCGCCGTACGGTCCGTCGGACGCGGGCATGGCGTGCACGCGCTTCGGGTCCAGCGGCACCGCGTCGAGCAGCGCCTCGCGGGCCTGGGTGACATTGCGCTCGGGGTCGCCCTCGGGCAGGAAGCGCTCGTCCCCCCACCACAGGTCCAGGCGGCCCCAGTCCACGGCGTCCCGGGCAGGGGCGGCGGCCAGGGCGGCGAGCAGGCCGTTGCCGTTGCGGCCGCCGGTGAGCACGACGGACGCGGAGCCGCGGGAGGCCTGCGCGTCGACGATCTTCGTGATCAGCCGGGCCGCGGCGGCCCGGGCCATCAGTTCCTTGTCGCGGTGCACGACGAGCTGGGGCGTACTCACTGCGCGGCCGCCTTCTTCGCCAGGGCCTTGGGGGTGACCCTCTCGGGAGCCGCGGTCCCGGCGTCGGCCCGCGGGTCACCGGCCTCGTCCGGCGCACCGGCGTCGGCCCGCGGCTCACCTGCCCCGTCCGGCGCACCGCCGTCGGCCGGTTCCCCGGCGTCGGCGGCCCGCCCGGAGCCGGAGGTCTCCCCGGCCCGGGGAGCGGTCAGCCGCTCCAGCCCGAACCGCAGCGCGGACGCGTACGTGTCGTCCGGGTCCAGACGCCGCAGCTCCTCCGCGATCAGGTCGGCCGTCTCGCGGCGCTTGAGCGCCACCGCGCGGTCCGGCTGACCCTCGATGGACAGGGTCGCCAGCGTGCCGTCGGCGCGGTCGAGGACGATCGGACCGCAGTCGGTGTCCATGCGCACCCCGGTCAGACCGGGGCCGCCGGACACCGAGCGCCGCACCGGCACGTCCAGCCGGTCCGCGAGCCACATCGCCAGCAGCTCGCAGCTCGGGTTGAACTCCTCGCCCTCGACCTCGACGCCCCGCACCTCGCAGGTCACCTGGTCCAGGGCCGCCGCCAGCATGGAACGCCAGGGCGTGATCCGGGTCCACGCCAGGTCGGTGTCCCCGGGCGTGTAGGTACCGGCGCGGGCGCTGAGGCCCCGCACCGGCTGCTCGGCCGCGTAGCTGTCGGTCACCCGTCGCTGGGCGAGCGCGCCCAGCGGGTCCCCGGCCGGGTCGAGGGGCGCGTTCACCGGCCACCAGACGACCACGGGGGCGTCCGGCAGCAGCAGCGGCAGCACGACCGACTGGGCGTGGTCGACCACCTCGCCGTACAGCCGCAGCACGACCGTCTCGCCGGTGCCCGCGTCGGCGCCCACCCGGACCTCGGCGTCGAGCCGGGACTGGGTGCGGTCGCGCGAGGTGCGCGAGACGCGCCTGATGACGACCAGGGTGCGCGAGGGGTGCTCCCGCGAGGCGTCGTTGGCGGCCCGCAGGGCGTCGTAGGCGTTCTCCTCGTCGGTGACGATGACGAGGGTGAGGACCATGCCCACGGCCGGCGTGCCGATGGCGCGGCGGCCCTTCACCAGTGCCTTGTTGATCTTGCTGGCCGTGGTGTCGGTGAGGTCTATGTTCATGGCCGGCGCCAGCTCCGTCCGTCTCGTTCGAGCATCTCGTCCGCCTCGACGGGGCCCCAGGTACCGGCCGGGTACTGCGCGGGCCTGCCGTGCTCGTCCCAGTACCGCTCGATCGGGTCGAGGATCTTCCAGGACAGCTCGACCTCCTCCGTGCGCGGGAAGAGGTTGGAGTCGCCGAGCAGGACGTCGAGGATGAGTCGCTCGTAGGCCTCCGGGCTGGACTCCGTGAACGACTCGCCGTACGCGAAGTCCATGGACACGTCCCGGATCTCCATCGAGGTGCCCGGCACCTTGGAGCCGAAGCGGACGGTGACGCCCTCGTCGGGCTGGACGCGGATGACGATCGCGTTCTGGCCCAGCTCCTCCGTCGCCGTGGTGTCGAAGGGGGAGTGGGGAGCGCGCTGGAAGACCACCGCGATCTCCGTCACCCGGCGGCCCAGCCGCTTCCCGGTGCGCAGATAGAACGGCACGCCCGCCCAGCGGCGGTTGTCGATGCACAGCTTGATCGCGGCGTAGGTGTCGGTCTTGGAGCCGGGGTCGATGCCCTCCTCCTCCAGATAGCCGACGGCCTTCTCGCCGCCCTGCCAGCCCGCCGAGTACTGGGCGCGCACGGTGTCCCGGCCCAGGTCCCTGGGCAGCTTCATCGCGCCGAGCACCTTGGTCTTCTCGGCGGCCAGCGCGTCCGCGTCGAAGGAGGCGGGCTCCTCCATCGCGGTCAGGGCCAGCAGCTGGAGCAGGTGGTTCTGGATGACGTCACGGGCGGCGCCGATGCCGTCGTAGTAGCCGGCGCGGCCGCCGATGCCGATGTCCTCGGCCATCGTGACCTGCACATGGTCCACGAAGGACCGGTTCCAGATCGGCTCGAACATCGTGTTGGCGAAGCGCAGCGCCAGGATGTTCTGGACGGTCTCCTTGCCCAGGTAGTGGTCGATGCGGAAGACCTGGTCCGGGGCGAAGACCTCGTGCACGACCTTGTTGAGCTCCTCGGCGGAGGCCAGGTCGTGACCGAAGGGCTTCTCGATGACCGCGCGGCGCCAGGAGCCGCCGGTCTGGTCGGCCAGGCCGTGCTTCTTCAGCTGCTGGATGACCACGGGGAAGGAGCGGGGCGGCACCGACAGGTAGAAGGCGAAGTTGCCGCCGGTCCCCTGGGCCTTGTCCAGCTCGTCGATGGTGGCGCGCAGCCTCTCGAAGGCGTCGTCGTCGTCGAAGGTGCCCTGCACGAAGCGCATGCCCTGGATGAGCTGCTGCCAGACCTCCTCGCGGAAGGGGGTGCGGGCGTGCTCCTTGACGGCGTCGTGGACCTCCTGCGCGAAGTCCTCGTGCGCCCACTCGCGGCGGGCGAAGCCGACCAGCGAGAAGCCCGGCGGCAGCAGACCCCGGTTCGCGAGGTCGTACACGGCGGGCATCAGCTTTTTGCGTGACAAATCGCCTGTGACGCCGAAGATGACCAGGCCCGACGGCCCCGCGATACGCGGGAGCCGTCGGTCTGCCGGGTCACGCAGCGGGTTGCTGCTTGACAAGGAATCAGCCCTCCGAGGGGGCGAGGCGCTTCAGTTCCGCCTCGGTCGAGGTCAGCAGATCGTTCCAGGACGCCTCGAACTTCTCGACGCCCTCGTCCTCCAGGAGCTGGACCACGTCGTCGTACGAGATCCCGAGCTTCTCGACGGCGTCGAGGTCCGCACGGGCCTGCTCGTAGGTACCGGTGACGGTGTCGCCGGTGATCGAGCCGTGGTCCTCGGTGGCCAGCAGGGTGGCCTCCGGCATGGTGTTCACCGTGTTCGGCGCCACCAGGTCGTCGACGTACAGGGTGTCCTTGTACGCCGGGTCCTTCACGCCCGTGGAGGCCCACAGCGGACGCTGCTTGTTGGCGCCCGTGCGCTCCAGCGCGTTCCAGCGGTCGGAGGAGAAGACCTCCTCGTACGCCTGGTAGGCCAGCCGCGCGTTGGCGAGGGCGGCCTTGCCGCGGGCCGCCTTGGCCTCGTCGGTGCCGAGCGCGTCGAGGCGCTTGTCGATCTCGGTGTCCACCCGGGACACGAAGAAGGACGCCACGGAGTGGATGAGGGAGAGGTCCAGGCCCTTCTCCTTCGCCTTCTCCAGGCCCGCCAGGTAGGCGTCCATGACCTCGCGGTAGCGCTCCAGCGAGAAGATCAGCGTGACGTTGACGCTGATGCCGTTGCCGATCACCTCGGTGATGGCGGGCAGACCCGCCTTGGTGGCCGGGATCTTGATCAGGGTGTTGGGCCGGTCGACCAGCCAGGCCAGCTGCTTGGCCTCGGCGACGGTCGCCGCGGTGTTGTGGGCCAGGCGCGGGTCGACCTCGATGGAGACCCGGCCGTCCTGGCCGTCGGTGGCGTCGTACACCGGACGCAGGATGTCCGCGGCGTCCCGGACGTCCGCCGTGGTGATCATTCGGACGGCCTCGTCCACGGTCACCTTGCGGGCGGCGAGGTCCGCGAGCTGCTGCTCGTAGCCGTCACCCGACGAGATCGCCTTCTGGAAGATCGTCGGGTTGGTGGTGACGCCCACGACGTAGCTCTGGTCGATCAGTTCGGCGAGGTTGCCGGACGTGATCCGCTTGCGGGACAGGTCGTCCAGCCAGATCGCGACGCCTTCCTCGGAGAGGCGCTTGAGTGCGTCTGTCATGGAAATTGCATCTCCTACATGTCGTATATGAGCGTCAGCGCTGGGCTGCGGCGATCGATTCCCGCGCTACGGCGGCCACGTTCTCCCCGGTGAAGCCGTACTCGCGGAAGAGGACCTTGCCGTCCGCGGAAGCGCCGAAGTGTTCCAGGGAAACGATGCGGCCGGCGTCACCCACGTACTTGTGCCAGGTCAGACCGATACCGGCCTCGACCGCCACACGCGCCTTGACGGACGGCGGCAGGACGCTGTCCCGGTACCCCTGGTCCTGCTCCTCGAACCACTCCACGCAGGGCATGGACACGACCCGCGTGGGCGTGCCGGCGGCCTCCAGCTGCTCGCGCGCCTCGACGGCCACGTGCACCTCGGAGCCGGTCGCGATCAGGACGACCTCGGGCGCGCCGTTCGACGCCTCGAACAGGACGTAACCGCCGCGCGCGGCGTCCTCGTTCGGCTCGTAGACCGGGACACCCTGGCGGGTGAGGGCGAGACCGTGCGGCTGACCCTTGCCGAACACCTTCGTGTAGCGCTTGAGGATCTCGCGCCAGGCGATCGCGGTCTCGTTGGCGTCCGCCGGGCGGACCACGTTCAGACCGGGGATCGCGCGCAGCGAGGCCAGGTGCTCCACCGGCTGGTGGGTGGGGCCGTCCTCGCCGAGACCGATGGAGTCGTGCGTCCACACGTACGTCACCGGCAGGTGCATCAGCGCCGACAGCCGCACCGCGTTGCGCATGTAGTCGGAGAACACCAGGAAGGTGCCTCCGTAGATGCGCGTGCCGCCGTGCAGGGCGATGCCGTTCATCTCCGCGGCCATGGAGTGCTCACGGATACCGAAGTGGATCGTGCGGCCGTACGGGTGTGCCTCGGGCAGCGGGTTGCCCTCGGGCAGGAACGACGAGGTCTTGTCGATCGTGGTGTTGTTGGAGCCGGCCAGGTCGGCCGAGCCGCCCCACAGCTCCGGGACCACCGCGCCGAGCGCCTGGAGGACCTTGCCCGAGGCGGCACGGGTGGCGACACCCTTGCCGGGCTCGAAGACCGGGAGCTTGTCCTCCCAGCCCTCGGGCAGCTCGCCCGCGGCGATCCGGTCGAACTCGGCGGCGCGCTCCGGGTTGCTGTTGCGCCACTCCTGGAACGACTTCTCCCACTCCGCCTTGAACTGGCGGCCGCGCTCCAGGGCCTCGCGGGTGTGGCCGATGACCTCGTCGGAGACCTCGAAGGACTGCTCCGGGTCGAAGCCGAGGACGCGCTTGGTGGCCGCGACCTCGTCGTCGCCGAGCGCCGAGCCGTGCGCGGCCTCGGTGTTCTGCGCGTTCGGGGCGGGCCAGGCGATGATCGAGCGCATCGCGATGAAGGACGGCCTGTCGGTGACCGCCTTGGCCTTCTCGACCGCCTCGAAGATCGCCTTCGGGTCGAGGTCGCCGTTCGCCTGCGGCTCCACGCGCTGGACGTGCCAGCCGTAGGCCTCGTAGCGCTTGGTGACGTCCTCGGAGACTGCGGTCTCGGTGTCGCCCTCGATCGAGATGTGGTTGTCGTCCCACAGCAGGACCAGGTTGCCGAGCTTCTGGTGGCCGGCCAGCGAGGACGCCTCGGCGGAGATGCCCTCCTGGAGGCAGCCGTCACCGGCGATCACGTACACGAAGTGGTCGAACGGCGACTCGCCGGCCGGGGCCTCGGGGTCGAACAGACCGCGCTCGTAGCGGGCGGCCATGGCCATGCCCACGGCGTTGGCGATGCCCTGGCCCAGCGGGCCGGTGGTCGTCTCCACGCCCACGGTGTGGCCGTACTCGGGGTGACCGGGGGTCTTGGAGCCCCAGGTGCGGAACGCCTTCAGGTCGTCCAGCTCCAGGCCGAAGCCGGCCAGGTACAGCTGGGTGTAGAGGGTCAGCGACGAGTGACCGGCGGACAGGACGAATCGGTCGCGGGCCACCCAGTCGGCGTCGGCGGGGTCGTGCCGCATCACCTTCTGGAAGAGGGTGTAGGCGGCAGGCGCCAGGCTCATCGCCGTACCCGGATGGCCGTTGCCGACCTTCTGTACGGCATCGGCGGCCAGGACGCGAGCGGTGTCGACGGCCCGCTGGTCCATTTCGGTCCACGCGAAGTCTGTGGTGGTCGGCTTGGTGCTCACCCTGAGTCAGGGCTCCTCTCCACATGTCGGTAGCCGGTGGTCCGGGCGCTCGTCCACCGGCCTCCGGTGCGCTCGACGCGCACCGGCCGATGGTGAGCCTACCCCCGTAAGTACGTGCGTTTTTTCCGCTCATTCCAGAGTGACGGGACTCTCGGAGATCCGCCTCCCGACTGGGCTGCGGGCCTTTCGGCATGTGAATACGGAGCCGCTCATCTGACTGCTCAATCGAGCTTCGGCGCGCCCGTCGGAAGGTCGCACGATCGCACCCTCGTACGTGCCGTCGGTCACGGCCGCCAACACGACCCCACCCCCGCGAATGTCCGGGTCTGGGCAACGTCTACAGTGGCGTGGTACGCGCGAGCTTTACCCGGACTTCACACGGACCAGGCTCGCTGGGATGTCTCTGTCAGGGGTGTGCGTGACGGCCGTTGAATCCCGTCCAGCGGGGATCGGGACGAGCCAGATCCCGAGCCACCGGCCGTTGGGGGCCCGTGTCAAGGGCTTCGTGGCGTTGACCAAGCCGCGGATCATCGAGCTGCTGCTCATCACCACCGTCCCGGTGATGTTCCTTGCCGAGCAGGGTGTGCCCGATCTCCGTCTGGTGCTGCTGACCTGCGTCGGCGGCTACCTCTCCGCGGGCGGCGCCAACGCGCTGAACATGTACATCGACCGTGACATCGACGCGCTGATGGACCGCACCTCGCAGCGGCCGCTGGTGACCGGCATGGTCGGCCCGCGGGAGTGCCTGGCCTTCGGCATCGCCCTCGCGGTGGTCTCCACCCTGCTGTTCGGCCTCGCCGTCAACTGGCTGAGCGCCTGGCTCTCCCTCGGCGCGCTCCTCTTCTATGTCGTGATCTACACGATGATCCTCAAGAGGCGTACGTCACAGAACATCGTCTGGGGCGGCATCGCGGGCTGCATGCCCGTGCTCATCGGCTGGACGGCCGTGAAGGACTCGCTGTCCTGGGCCCCGGTCATCCTCTTCCTGGTCATCTTCTTCTGGACGCCGCCGCACTACTGGCCGCTGTCCATGAAGGTCAAGGAGGACTACGCGCGCGTGGGCGTGCCCATGCTGCCGGTCATCGCCTCCAACAAGGTCGTCGCCCGGCAGATCGTCATCTACAGCTGGGTGATGGTCGCCGTATCCCTGCTGCTCACACCCCTCGGCTACACCGGCTGGTTCTACACCGCGGTCGCGCTGGCCGCGGGCGGCTGGTGGCTGTGGGAGGCGCACGCCCTCCAGAACCGCGCCAGGGCCGAGGTCACGGGCGGCAAGCTCAAGGAGATGCGGCTGTTCCACTGGTCCATCACCTATGTCTCGCTGCTGTTCGTCGCGGTCGCGGTGGACCCCTTCCTGCGCTGAGCGCCGCGTCCGGCTGAGCTGAGCGTCGGCCCGCCTCGGCTGACCCGCCGACCTGCTGGCCGGCTGACCCGTCGGCCCGGCGCCCCCGCCTCGCACCGGGGCCCCGCGCTGAGGCAAGCGTCACGCGGCAGGGCCGTCGCCGAACGATCTACGCGTCGGTAGCATCCTGACCATGGCAGACACGGACACGCAGCAGGTTGACCCGAAGGCCGAGCGCAAGGCCGCCCGGCTCGCCAAGCAGATCAGCGCCTTCGCCAAGGCCCACGGCGGCGCCGAGGGCCAGGTCGCCTACATCGGCGAGCGCGGTGCCCGGATCGCCCTCGTGGGCGAGGACGGCAACTGGGGCAACCTCGTCGCCCCGACCCTGGAGATCGCCCAGCAGGCCGTCACCAAGTCCGGCATCACCGTGCACGAGGACTTCGACGGCGAGTTCGCGGCGAAGGTGCAGACCGGCCGTTACGAATGGAAGCGGATGGCGGGCATCCAGATCGGCGGCTGACCCGCCCTCCCCAAGGGGCGCGGGGACCGCGCGCGAGGCGCCCGGCGTCCGGCGCGCGCGGGGCGATCGAGTCGTCCCGTCCGGGAGGCGCACCTCATCACCCGGTCACCCGTTAGGACGGGTAGAACCACGTCCGCCCACGGGAAGCCCGGGATGATCGACACGCCGTCCCTCGTGGACCAGTACTGCCACGGCGTACTGAGAACAGAGCTGGGCCTCGGCACCTTCGAGGCTCAGCTGTCCCGTACCGAGGGCCCACCCGCCCCCGGCACCACCCTCTTCGACACCCAGACCGGCTTCGCCGTGCGCCGCTGGTGCCCGCCGCTGCTCGGTCTGGAACCCCACTGCCACCCGGCCCGCTATCTCGCCAGACGTCGCGAACTCGGGGTCCTGGAGGCCGGCCGCAGACTGCTGCGCGGCAGCGGCATCACCACCTATCTGATGGACACCGGCCTGCCGGGCGACCTGACCGGCCCCGGCGAGATGGCCACCGCCGCCGACGCCGAGGCCCGCGAGATCGTCCGGCTGGAACTGCTCGCTGAGCAGGTCGCCGACACCTCCGGCACCGTCGAGTCCTTCCTCGCCAACCTCGCCGAGTCCGTGCACGGCGCCGCCGCGGACGCCGTCGCCTTCACCTCCGTCGCGGGCGTACGGCACGGCCTCGCGCTGGCCCCGGAGCCGCCCGGCCCCGGCGAGGTGCGCAGCGCGGCCGGCCGCTGGCTGGCCGCCCGCAGGGTCGGCGGCGAGGTCAGCGACCCGGTCCTGCTGCGGCATCTGCTGTGGATCGCCGTGGCCTCGGGACGCCCCCTCCAGCTGCACGCGGGACTCGGGGAGCCGGGCCAGCGCATCGACCGCACCGACCCGGTCCTCCTGACGGACTTCGTGCGGGCGACTGCGGGCCTCGGCACCGACCTGGTGCTGCTGCACGGCTACCCGTACCACCGGCACGCCGCCCACCTCGCCGGGGTCTTCCCGCATGTGTACGCCGACTCGGGCGCGGCCCTGGCCCGCACCGGCGCCCGTGCCGCCACGGTCCTCGCCGAGATCCTGGAGCTGGCCCCCTTCGGCAAGGTCCTCTTCTCCAGCGGCGCGCACGGACTGCCCGAGCTGCACGTCATCGGCGCCCGTCTGTTCCGCGAGGCCCTCGGCCGGGTGCTGGGCGCCTGGGTCGCCGAGGACGCCTGGTCCCTCGGCGATGCCCAGCGCGTGGCCGGGCTGCTCGCGGCGGGCAACGCGCGCCGGGTGTACGGGCTGGAGTGAGGTGTAGAACGGACGGATGGAGACCGAGACCTTACTCGCCCGCTTCGTCCGCGAACTGGCGGCGGTGGACCCCGTCGCCGTCTGGGCCCACGGCTCCCTCGCCGGGGGCGACTACCAGGAGGGCCGCAGCGACCTCGACCTGATCGCGATGCTGCCGGGACCGGTGACCCCGGGCGTCCTGTGGCGGATCGCCGTGCTGCACGCCCGGCTGCGCCGGGAGCCGCTCGCGCCGAAGCTGCACTGCACCTATCTCACGCCGGACACCGTCGCCGACCCCGCCCGGCGCCACCTGACCTGGGCGCACCAGCAGCTGTTCGGGCGACCGGTCACCCCGGTGACCCGTGCCGAGCTGCACGCCTTCGGGCGGGTGCTGCACGGCACGCCGCCCGCCGGGCTGCTGCCGCCCCTGCCGGAGGGGAGCCTGCGGGAGTTCGTCCTGCGCGACCAGCGGGACTACTGGCGGCGGGCGCTCGACCGGCCCGGGCTGTGGACCGAGGACGTCTGGGTCGACCTGGGGCTGGTCACCTTCGCCCGGGCGAGCGCGACCGTGCGCGACGGGCGGCTGATCTCCAAGCGGGAGGCGCTGGACCTGCTGCCCGCACTCGGCGCGCCCGGCGAGGTCGTCGACGACGTCCGCGGCCGCCGCTACGACGACCCGCCGCCGGTCACCCGCGAGTGGCGGGCCCGGCGGGCCGGGCTCGTCCGGGGCTACCTGGGGCCGGCGATCGACGCGCTGGTCGCCTCGAACGGCTGAAGCGGCAGGCCGGCCGGAGCGGAGTCGGGGCGCTCGCGCATGGCCAGCAGCACCCGCACGGCGGCGATCCAGACCAGGCAGGAGCCGAACATATGGGCGCCGACCAGGAGCTCGGGCAGGTCGGTGAAGAACTGGACGTAGCCGATGGCGCCCTGGGCGAGCAGCACCAGGAACAGCTCACGCGTACGGTCCAGCGGGCCCCGCGGGGCGTCGACCGCCTTGAGCACGAACCACAGGGCGAAGGTCAGCGTCACCACGATCCAGGCCAGGACGGCGTGCAGCTTGCTGACGTCCTCCCAGTTCAGCGGCATGCGCTCGACCTCGCTGGAGTCGCCCGCGTGCGGACCGGCGCCGGTGACGACCGTACCGACCGCGATCAGCAGGACGGTGACGCCGACGAGCGCCCACACCAGCTGCTGCACCGACTTGCCGACCAGCGGCCGGGGCGCCTCGTCGCCCTCGCGGGTGCGCTGCCACATCACCGTGGCCACCGCGATCAGGGCGCTGGAGAGCAGGAAGTGCGCCGCGACCGTGTACGGGTTCAGGCCGACGAGCACCACGATGCCGCCGAGCACCGCGTTGCCCATCACGATCCAGAACTGCGCCCAGCCGAGGCGGGTGAGGCTGCGACGGTACGGCTTCTGCGAACGCGCGGCGATGATCGCCCAGCCGACCGCGGCGCACAGGACGTACGTCAGCATGCGGTTGCCGAACTCGATGTAGCCGTGGATGCCCATCGCGGCGGTGTTGTTGATCGAGTCCTCGGTGCACTTGGGCCAGGTCGGGCAGCCCAGGCCCGAGCCGGTGAGGCGGACGGCGCCGCCGGTCACCACGATGACGACCGCCATCACGAGTGCGACGAGGGCCGCCCGCCGGACCGTCCGGGGTGTGGGCGTCCAGCGTGCGGCGATGAAGGCGAGCGGGTTGCGCACGGCGGCTGCCGCGTCGGCGGGGGTCAGGTTCGGCACGCGGTCCATCGTAGAAGGCCGCTTGTGCACGCTTTCACGAGGGTCGCCCTCGCGCCTGTCCCGAGTGTCGCTTTCATCCCTGTTCGCGCGGTTGTCCACGGCTCACTCCCAGCGGAAGAACTTCCCCGCCGCGGTCAGTCCCACGACCGCCCACACGGCGAGGATCCCCAGGTCGCCCCAGGGCATCCCGGCCCCGTGCTGAAGGACGTCCCGCAGCCCGTCGGACAGCGCCGAGACGGGCAGCAGGGCGAGCATGTCCTGGACGCCGGAGGGGAACTTGTCCAGCGGCACGACGACCCCGCCGCCGACCAGCAGCAGCAGGAACACCAGGTTGGCGGCGGCCAGCGTGGCCTCCGCTTTGAGGGTGCCCGCCATCAGCAGGCCGAGCCCCGAGAAGGCGGCCGTACCGAGGACCAGCAGCGCGAACACGGCGAGCGGGTTGCCCTGCGGGTCCCAGCCCATGGCCAGGGCGATCACCGTCACCAGGAGCACCTGGAGGACCTCGGTGACCAGCACCGACGCCGTCTTCGCGGTCATCAGGCCCCAGCGCGGCAGCGGTGAGGCGGCGAGCCGCTTGAGCACGCCGTAGCGGCGCTCGAAGCCGGTGGCGATGGCCTGCCCGGTGAACGCCGTCGACATCACGGCGAGCGCCAGGATGCCGGGTGTGAGGAAGTCCACCGCCTCGCCCTCGCCGGTGTCGACGATGTCCACCGAGCCGAACAGCACCAGCAGCAGCGTGGGGATCACGACCGTCAGCAGCAGCTGCTCGCCGTTGCGCAGCAGCATCTTGGTCTCCAGCACCGCCTGCGCCGCGATCATGCGGGGCAGGGGGGCGGCGCCGGGACGGGGGGTGTACCCGCCGGTGACGCTCATGAACGCAGCTCCTTGCCGGTCGGCTCGAGGCTTTGTCTTCCCGGGGGGCGCCCCCCGGACCCCCGGCGGTCGCCGGTGTGCACGCACGTCACGAACGCAGCTCCTTACCCGTCAGCTCCAGAAAAACGTCCTCCAGCGTGTGCCGTTCGACCGAGATGCGGTCCGGCATCACGCCGTGCTGCGCGCACCAGGAGGTGA
Source organism: Streptomyces sp. NPDC048600 (assembly GCF_055587025.1). Lineage (NCBI taxonomy): Bacteria > Bacillati > Actinomycetota > Actinomycetes > Kitasatosporales > Streptomycetaceae > Streptomyces > Streptomyces sp. NPDC048600. The sequence continues at coordinate 17,615 of NZ_JBVJGZ010000022.1, forward strand.
CCGTCGCGAGCAGCTGCGGGTCGACCTTGCCGGTGATCCGGTAGGAGCCCGGGGTCAGCTCGGCGGCCGTGCTGTCCGCCGGCAGTGCCTTGAGCAGCGAGTTCACGTCGAGGCCGGGGCGGCCGGTGAACCGCAGGGTGTTCTCGGCGCCGCCGCGGCACAGTTCCTCGGGGGAGCCCTGGGCGATGACCCGGCCGGCGTCGATGATCGCGACGTCGTCGGCGAGCTGCTCGGCCTCGTCCATGTAGTGGGTGGTGAGGATCACCGATACGCCGTCGGCGCGCAGGTCGCGCACGAGCTCCCAGGTCGCGCGGCGGGCCTGCGGGTCGAGCCCGGCGGTGGGCTCGTCGAGGAACACCAGCTCGGGGCGGCCGACCACGGCCATCGCGAGGGCGAGCCGCTGTTGCTGGCCGCCGGACAGCCGGCGGTAGGAGGTACGGCCGCAGGAGCCGAGCCCGAGGCGCTCGATCAGCGCGTCCACGTCCAGCGGGTGCGCGTGCAGCCGGGCGACATGGCGGAGCATCTCCCCGGCACGGGCGCCGGAGTAGACGCCGCCGGACTGGAGCATCACGCCGATCCGCGGACGCAGCTCGTCGCCCTGGCGTACCGGATCGAGGCCCAGGACCCGCACCGAGCCGGAGTCCGGTCTGCGGTAGCCCTCGCATGTCTCGATCGTGGTGGTCTTGCCGGCGCCGTTGGGTCCGAGTACGGCGGTGACTCCGGGCCTGGCCACCAGATCGAGGCCGTCCACCGCGGTCGTGTCGCCGTACCGCTTCACCAGGGACTGCACCTGGAGGACGGGATCGGTTCGCATGGGACAGGAGTCTAGGTACGCGCGCGGGGGCTCAGGCAGCCGGGTGCGCGAACTTCCCGGGATGTGCGCCGGAGCCGCCCTCCGGTGCCGCCGGAGGGGCAACAGGGCCGGTCGGAGGGGGTGCGGGGGCTGTGCGCGGGGAGCCGGGGGCATGGCCCGCTCTGATCGATCAAAGATCGTTTTTGCAGGTCAGATTAGGTATGCCTAAGTGATGTAGGGCACCGATCAAGGTTTCCTGGGCGGCTTGCCCGGTCCCGAGGAATTACGCAACAATGGCGTTGTGAAAAACGTCGGCGAGGCTCGGGAGACCCCCACGGGGGCCCCTCACGAAGAGCTAGCGACCGGTGAGCGTTCGACGCGCAACCGGGTCGCGCGGTCCATCCTGGACCACGGGCCGTCGACCGTCGCCGAGCTGGCCGCGCGGCTGGGCCTGACCCAGGCCGCCGTCCGCCGCCATCTCGACGCCCTCGTCGCCGACGACGTCGTGGAAGCACGTGAGCAGCGGGTGTACGGCACCCGCACCCGCGGCCGCCCCGCCAAGGTCTTCGCACTCACCGACTGCGGCCGGGACGCCTTCGACCAGTCCTACGACAAGCTCGCCGCGGACGCGCTGCGCTGGATCGCCGACCAGGAGGGCGGCGGCGAGGCGGTCGCCGCCTTCGCCCGCGCCAGGATCGCCGCACAGGCCGACGCCTATCGCACGGCCGTCGAGGGCGCCGCCCCCGACCGGCGCGCGGAAGCCCTGGCCAAGGCCCTGAGCGCCGACGGGTACGCTGCTACGGCGCGCAGCGCGCCCGTGGGTGAGCAGCTGTGTCAGCACCACTGCCCGGTGGCCCATGTCGCGGAGCAGTTCCCCCAGCTGTGCGAGGCGGAGACGGAGTTCTTCGCCGAGCTGCTCGGGACCCACGTCCAGCGGCTCGCGACCATCGCGCACGGCGACGGCGTGTGCACGACGTTCATCCCCAAGATTTCCGACAACGCATCCGCAAGCACGGCCGGGAGGAACCCCGCATGACTCTCCCCACGGAGACCGCCCACCCTGAGCTGGAAGGCCTGGGCAAGTACGAATACGGCTGGGCCGACTCCGACGAGGCCGGTGCCGCGGCGAAGCGCGGTCTGAACGAGGCCGTCGTCCGCGACATCTCGGGCAAGAAGTCCGAGCCGGAGTGGATGACCAAGCTGCGTCTCAAGGGCCTGAGGCTCTTCGAGAAGAAGCCGATGCCGAACTGGGGTTCCGACCTGTCGGGCATCGACTTCGACAACATCAAGTACTTCGTGCGCTCCACGGAGAAGCAGGCGGAGTCCTGGGAGGACCTGCCCGAGGACATCAAGAACACCTACGACAAGCTCGGCATCCCGGAGGCGGAGAAGCAGCGCCTGGTCGCCGGTGTCGCCGCGCAGTACGAGTCGGAGGTCGTCTACCACCAGATCCGCGAGGACCTGGAGGAGCAGGGCGTCATCTTCCTCGACACCGACACCGCCCTGAAGGAGCACCCGGAGCTCTTCAAGGAGTACTTCGGCACGGTCATCCCGGTCGGCGACAACAAGTTCGCGTCGCTGAACTCCGCGGTGTGGTCCGGCGGCTCCTTCATCTACGTCCCGCCGGGCGTCCACGTGGAGATCCCGCTCCAGGCCTACTTCCGTATCAACACGGAGAACATGGGCCAGTTCGAGCGGACCCTGATCATCGTCGACGAGGGTGCCTACGTGCACTACGTCGAGGGCTGTACGGCCCCGATCTACAAGTCGGACTCGCTGCACTCCGCGGTCGTCGAGATCATCGTCAAGAAGAACGCCCGCTGCCGCTACACGACCATCCAGAACTGGTCGAACAACGTCTACAACCTGGTCACCAAGCGCGCCGTCGCCTACGAGGGCGCGACCATGGAGTGGGTCGACGGCAACATCGGCTCCAAGGTGACGATGAAGTACCCGGCCGTCTACCTGATGGGCGAGCACGCCAAGGGCGAGACCCTGTCCATCGCCTTCGCGGGCGAGGGCCAGCACCAGGACGCCGGCGCCAAGATGGTCCACATGGCGCCGAACACCTCGTCCAACATCGTCTCCAAGTCGGTCGCGCGCGGCGGTGGCCGCACCTCCTACCGCGGTCTGATCGAGATCGGCGAGGGTGCCCCGGGCTCCAAGTCCAACGTGCTGTGCGACGCGCTGCTCGTGGACACCATCTCCCGGTCCGACACCTACCCGTACGTCGACGTCCGCGAGGACGACGTCTCCATGGGTCACGAGGCGACCGTCTCCAAGGTCTCCGACGACCAGCTCTTCTACCTGATGAGCCGCGGCCTGTCCGAGGACGAGGCCATGGCGATGATCGTGCGCGGCTTCGTCGAGCCGATCGCCAAGGAGCTCCCCATGGAGTACGCCCTCGAGCTCAACCGGCTGATCGAGCTGCAGATGGAAGGCGCGGTCGGCTAAGACCCCGCCCCCGGTCCAGCAGCAGTCGGCCCGCACCGGTAGCGGGCCGAGCATCGCAACGTAGGAAAGAGAGCAGACCGACAGCCATGGCTGAGGCTCCTAACAACCCGGTGGGCTCCACCACCGCCGGCGCGATCGCGGTCGCCGCCGAGTCGACCGTCGCCACGCGCATGAGCGCGCCCCCGTCCTTCGACGTGGCGGACTTCCCCGTGCCGCACGGCCGCGAGGAGGAGTGGCGGTTCACCCCGCTGGAGCGGCTGCGCGGACTGCACGACGGCACCGCGCTGCCCGGCGGCACGATCAAGGCCGAGTTCTCCGCGCCCGACGGCGTCACCATCGAGACCGTCGGCCGCGACGACGCCCGGCTCGGCCGGGCCGGCACGCCGGTGGACCGGGTCGCCGCCCAGGCGTACTCCGCCTTCGAGCAGGCCACGGTCGTCACCGTGCCCAAGGACACCGTGCTGAGCGAGCCGGTCCGCCTCGGTCTGCACGGCGAGGGCGGTGTCACCTACGGCCACACCGTCTTCGAGCTCGGCGCCTTCGCCGAGGCGACCGTCGTCATCGACCACACCGGCGACACCGTCCGTGCCGCGAACGTGGAGTACGTCGTCGGCGACGGCGCCAAGCTGACCGTCGTCACCGTCGTGGACTGGGACGACACCGCCGTGCACGTCGCGCAGCAGAGCGCGCTGGTCGGCCGCGACGCCGGCTTCAAGCACATCGTGGTCACCTTCGGCGGCGACCTGGTCCGCATCCACCCGCGGGTCTCCTACTCCTCCACCGGCGGCGAGGCCGAGCTGTTCGGTCTGTACTTCACCGACAAGGGCCAGCACCACGAGCACCGCCTCCTGGTCGACCACAACACCCCGCACTGCACGTCCAACGTCGTCTACAAGGGCGCGCTCCAGGGCGACAACGCGCACGCGGTGTGGATCGGTGACGTGCTGATCGAGGCCGCGGCCGAGGGCACCGACACCTACGAGATGAACCGCAACCTGGTGCTCACCGACGGCGCCCGCGTCGACTCGGTGCCCAACCTGGAGATCGAGACCGGCGAGATCGTGGGCGCCGGCCACGCCTCCGCCACCGGCCGCTTCGACGACGAGCAGCTGTTCTACCTGATGGCCCGCGGCATCCCGGAGCACGAGGCCCGCCGTCTGGTGGTCCGCGGCTTCTTCGCCGAGCTGGTCCAGCAGATCGGTGTCGCCGACATCGAGGAGCGCCTCCTCGCCAAGATCGAAGAGGAGCTGGAGGCGTCGGTCGCATGACCTTCGTACGCGCCTGTGCGCTGAGCGAGCTGGAGGAGGACACCCCGAAGAGGGTGGAACTCGACGGCACGCCGGTGTCCCTCGTGCACACCGAGGGCGAGGTCTTCGCGATCCACGACATCTGCTCGCACGCGAACGTCTCGCTGTCCGAGGGCGAGGTGGAGGACTGCCAGATCGAGTGCTGGCTGCACGGCTCCAGCTTCGACCTCCGCACCGGCAAGCCGTCCGGCCTTCCCGCGACGCGCCCCGTTCCCGTTTACCCCGTAAAGATCGAAGGGGGCAGCGTCCTTGTTGACGTAAGCGCCTCCCTCAACCAGGAGTCCTGAGGCACCCATGGCTACGCTTGAAATCCGAGACCTGCGCGTCACCGTCGAGGCCGACAACGCCACGAAGGAGATCCTCAAGGGCGTCGACCTCACCGTGAAGCAGGGCGAGACGCACGCCATCATGGGCCCCAACGGCTCCGGCAAGTCGACCCTGGCCTACTCCCTCGCGGGCCACCCGAAGTACACGATCACCGGCGGCACCGTGCTGCTCGACGGCGAGGACGTCCTGGAGATGTCCGTCGACGAGCGCGCCCGCGCGGGTGTCTTCCTGGCCATGCAGTACCCGGTCGAGGTCCCCGGCGTCTCGGTCTCCAACTTCCTGCGCACCTCCGCCACCGCGATCCGCGGCGAGGCCCCCAAGCTGCGCACCTGGGTGAAGGAGGTCAAGGAGGCCATGGAGCGCCTCAACATGGACCCCTCCTTCGCCGAGCGCAACGTCAACGAGGGCTTCTCCGGCGGTGAGAAGAAGCGCCACGAGATCCTCCAGCTGGAGCTGCTCAAGCCGAAGATCGCGATCCTCGACGAGACCGACTCCGGCCTCGACGTCGACGCCCTGCGCGTCGTCTCCGAGGGCGTCAACCGCGTCCGTGAGACGGGCGAGGTCGGCACCCTGCTGATCACGCACTACACGCGCATCCTGCGCTACATCAAGCCCGACCACGTCCACGTGTTCGCCGGCGGCAAGATCGTCGAGTCCGGCGGTGCCGAGCTCGCCGACAAGCTCGAGGCGGAGGGCTACGAGGCTTACACGAAGGGTGGCGCATCCGAGTGACACAGCTGCCGGGCCTCCTCGACACAGAGGCGCTCCGCAAGGACTTCCCGATCCTGGACCGGGCGCTCCACGACGGCAAGAAGCTCGTGTACCTGGACAACGCGGCGACCAGCCAGAAGCCGCGCCAGGTACTCGACGCGCTCAACGAGTACTACGAGCGCTACAACGCCAACGTCCACCGCGGCGTGCACGTCCTCGCCGAGGAGGCCACGGCGCTGTACGAGGGCGCGCGCGACAAGGTCGCCGAGTTCATCAACGCGCCCAGCCGCGACGAGGTGATCTTCACCAAGAACGCCTCCGAGTCGCTCAACCTCGTGGCGAACATGCTGGGCTGGGCCGACGAGCCCTACCGCGTGGACCGCGAGACCGAGATCGTCATCACGGAGATGGAGCACCACTCCAACATCGTGCCGTGGCAGCTGCTCGCGCAGCGCACGGGCGCGAAGCTGAAGTGGTTCGGTCTCACCGACGACGGCCGCCTGGACCTGTCCAACATCGAAGAGGTCATCACCGAGAAGACGAAGATCGTCTCCTTCGTGCTGGTCTCCAACATCCTGGGCACGGTCAACCCGGTCGAGGCGATCGTGCGCCGCGCCCAGGAGGTCGGCGCGCTGGTCTGCATCGACGCCTCCCAGGCCGCCCCGCACATGCCGCTGGACGTACAGGCCCTCCAGGCCGACTTCGTGGCCTTCACCGGCCACAAGATGTGCGCCCCGACCGGCATCGGCGTCCTGTGGGGCCGCCAGGAACTCCTGGAGGACCTGCCTCCGTTCCTGGGCGGCGGCGAGATGATCGAGACGGTGTCCATGCACTCCTCGACGTACGCCCCCGCGCCCCACAAGTTCGAGGCGGGCACGCCCCCGATCGCCCAGGCGGTCGGCCTCGGCGCCGCCATCGACTACCTGAGCTCGATCGGCATGGACAAGATCCTCGCCCATGAGCACGCGCTGACCGAGTACGCGGTCCAGCGTCTCCAGGAGGTCCCCGACCTGCGGATCATCGGCCCCACCACGGCCGAGGACCGGGGCGCGGCGATCTCCTTCACCCTCGGCGACATCCACCCGCACGACGTGGGCCAGGTGCTCGACGAGCAGGGCATCGCGGTCCGGGTCGGCCATCACTGCGCCCGCCCGGTCTGCCTGCGGTACGGAATTCCCGCGACCACCCGAGCGTCGTTCTATCTGTACTCCACTCCGGCCGAGATCGACGCGCTGGTCGAGGGGCTGGAGCACGTCCGGAACTTCTTCGGCTGACGGGACGAGCGATCGCATGAAGCTGGATTCGATGTACCAGGAAGTCATCCTGGACCACTACAAGAACCCTCATGGGCGTGGTCTGCGGGACGGCGACGCCGAGGTGCACCATGTGAACCCGACGTGCGGGGACGAGATCACGCTCCGCGTGAAGTACGCCGGCACGAAGATCGAGGACGTCTCGTACGAGGGCCAGGGCTGTTCCATCAGCCAGGCCTCGGCCTCCGTGCTGAACGAGCTCCTCGTGGGCAAGGACCTCTCCGAGGCGCAGAAGATCCAGGAGACCTTCCTGGAGCTGATGCAGTCCAAGGGCAGGATCGAGCCCGACGACGCGATGGAGGAGGTGCTGGAGGACGCGGTCGCGTTCGCCGGTGTCTCCAAGTACCCGGCCCGGGTCAAGTGCGCCCTCCTCAGCTGGATGGCGTGGAAGGACGCGACGGCGCAAGCCCTGGGCGGAGCCGACGCCGAAAGGAAGACGGCATGAGCGACACCGTGGAGATGAAGCCGGCCTCCGAGGAGGAGGTCCGCGAGGCCCTGTACGACGTCGTCGACCCCGAGCTGGGCATCGACGTCGTCAACCTCGGCCTGATCTACGGCATCCACATCGACGACGCGAACATCGCGACGATCGACATGACCCTGACCTCCGCGGCCTGCCCGCTGACGGACGTCATCGAGGACCAGGCCAAGTCCGCCACGGACGGCCTCGTCAGCGAACTGCGCATCAACTGGGTCTGGATGCCGCCGTGGGGCCCGGACAAGATCACGGACGACGGCCGCGATCAGCTGCGCGCGCTCGGCTTCAACGTCTGAGACCCGCCCGACGACGTGGAAGGGGCGGCACCCTGTCAGGGGGTGCCGCCCCTTCACGCGTTCATGGAGCGCCCCGGGTCACGGGGTGGTGCGGGCGGCCTGCGGGTCGTGGCGCGTCCCTTCAACGGGCCGAAATCCGGGAGTACTTGATGCCTGGTCGAGCGTGAGCGACTGGTCGCGGAATTTTCAGGCGCCCAGCGTCACTGGCGATGTGCGGAGCGTGTGGAGTGCGTGGCGATCTGCGCGCGTCATGCGATGCGTCGGATGCGCATCACGGATATGGCGGGGCATTCGGGGTGAACGGGAGGCGGAGGCTGCCCCGAAAGCCGGAAGCGACCGTTGCGTACGCTCGTACACATGGGATATCTACTGCTGGCCGGGGCCATAGCCGCGGAGGTCTGCGCCACGACCGCGCTCAAGTACACCGACGGCTTCAGCCGGCTGCTGCCGTCCGTGCTGACCGGGCTCGGCTACGTCGTGTCCTTCCTGCTGCTCGCCCAGACACTGCGGACGGTCTCGGTCGGCACGGCGTACGCGATCTGGTCCGGGGTCGGCACCGCCGTGATCGCCACCATCGGCGTGCTCTTCCTCGGGGAGGGGATGAACACCGCCAAGGCCGCCGGGATCGCGCTGATCATCGTCGGGGTGGTCGTGCTCAACATGGGAGGGGCGCACTGATGCCCCGGCGGCACGACCCCGAGCGCAGGCAGCGGATCATCGACGCGGCGATCCGGGTCGTGGGGGAGCGCGGCATCGCCGGACTGACCCATCGCACGGTCGCCGCCGAGGCGGATGTGCCGCTCGGCTCGACGACGTACCACTTCGCCACCCTCGACGACCTCCTCGTCGCCGCCCTGCGCCAGACCGGCGAGGGCTTCACCGCGCTGATCGCCGAGTGCGGCGGGCTCGACGACCCGGACACCGATCTGGCGGCACGGCTCGCCGCGCTGACCGGCGAGTGGCTCGCGGGCGACCGGGAGGGAGTGGAGCTGGAGTACGAGCTGTATGTCGCCGCCCTGCGCCGGCCCGCGCTGCGGCCCGTCGCCGCCGAGTGGGCGCACGGCGTCGGCACGCTCCTCGCCGCCCACACCGACCCCGTCACCGCGCGGGCCCTGGTCGCGATGCTGGACGGGGTGTGCCTCCAGGTGCTGCTGACGGGGGCGCCGTACGACGAGGCATACGCGCGGGAGATGCTGGGGCGGGTGCTGCGGGGGGCGTGAACCCGTCCCGTGAACCCGTTCCGGGGGATCGGGGAACAGCGGATGACATGCTCAAGCAGAACCCGTTCCCTGGAGGCCACGTGACCGGACCGCCGGCGCTGTGCGAGGACGGCGACCTGGTCGCCCAGTCGCTGGAGGAGCCCGAGCTGTTCGCGCGGCTGTACGACCGGTACGCGCCCGACATCCACCGGTACGCGGCACGCCGTCTGGGCACGGGCGCGGCCGAGGACATCACCGCCGAGACGTTCCTCGTCGCCTTCCGCGGCCGTGCCCGCTACGACACCACCCGGGGCAACGCCCGGCCCTGGCTGTACGGCATCGCCGGCAACCTCATCGGCAAGCACCGCCGTGCCGAGGTCCGGGCCCTGCGGGCGCTGGCCCGCACCGGACACGACCCGGTCGCCGAGTCCTGGTCGGAGCGCGCCGACGAACGGCTCGCCGCCGGGAGCGCGCACCTCCCGCTGGCCGGGGCGCTGGCCGCCCTGTCGGCCGGCGACCGCCATGTCCTGCTGCTCGTGGCCTGGGCCGACCTGAGCTACCAGGAGGTCGCCGAGGCGCTCGGCATCCCCGTCGGCACGGTCCGCTCGCGGCTCAACCGTGCCCGCCGCAAGGTGCGTTCGGCCCTGGGCGCCGACCCGGCGTTCACCCTCGACCCCACGGAGGTGGTCTGACATGGACGAGATGACGGCGGTCCGCGACCTGCGCTCCGAGGCGCCCGTCGGCTCCCGCCCCGACCTCGTCGCCGGCCGGGACCGGCTGCTGCGCGAGGCGGCCCGCGGCTCCCGCCGCCTGCGGGGCGACTGGCGGCTCGCGGCGGTGGGCGCCGCGGCGATCACCGCGGTCGCGCTGGTCGGCACGCACGTGGCCGACGGCGGCTCCGAGGACACCCGGGCGGGCTCCCGGCCCTCGTACACGATCGAGCTCGGCAGTGCGAAGGACCTGCTGAACCAGGCCGCGGACGTGATCGCCGCCGGACCCGGCAGGACCGCGCGCGAGGGCCAGTGGATCTACTCCCGCACCGTGGAGAGCAACCTGACCGACGACGATCCGGGACCGCAGACCGACGAGCGGTGGACGAAGTACGCCGACCCGGCCTCCGAGAACGGCAAGCAGGGCGACGACCACTCACCCCGGGAGCAGTACGAGTTCCTGCGGACGCTGCCCGACGACGTCCGGCAGGTCCGCACGCGGGCCCGGCAGTTCTACGACGCCACCGACTCGACCGAGACCCGCGTCCAGCACGAGTACCGGGCCCTCACCACCGTCCTCTCCCGCGCCTACGCCTACGACCCCGAGGACCTCGCCAAGGTCTACCGGGCCCTGGCCTCCATCCCCGGCGTGCGGGCCGCCGACGTCACCGACGTCACGGGGCGCGGCGCGATCGCCCTCTATCTCAAGGGCACCCGCCCCTCGGCGGACCGCGAGGAGACCCTCCTCGACCCGGTGACGTACCACTACCGCGGCTTCCGCTACCTGGCCGGGACGGACGGCGACGGATGGCGGAAGGGCGACCCGCTGATCAGCGGGGCGCGGGACGCGGTGGCGGTGGTGGAGAAGAAGGGGCGGAAGCCGTGACGCCGCCGGCCCGTGGGGCGGCAGCCGTGAGGCCGCCGGCCCGCAGGGCGGGAACCGTGAGGCCGTCGGCCCTCGGAGCCCCGCCGACCGGCACGTGAGACGGGCCGTGGGCGGTTGGCCCGGGATGGCCGGGTCACGTTAGGTTTCCCTCATGACCGACACGACTGCTCCCCGCACCACCGGCGCCGTGGCCGCCGGCCTCGCCACGATCGCCGCCGACGGCACCGTCCTCGACACCTGGTTCCCCGCCCCGGAGCTGACCGACGAGCCCGGCCCCGCGGGCACCGAGCGGCTGGACGCCGAGCGCACCGCCGCGCTGCTCGGCGAGCACGCGGTGGCCGCGATCGCCAAGGACGGCATCCGCGGCACGGAGGTCGTCGCGGTCCGTACGGTCATCTCCTCGCTGGACGACAAGCCGCTCGACACCCACGACGCCTACCTGCGGCTGCACCTGCTCTCGCACCGCCTGGTGAAGCCGAACGAGCAGAACCTCGACGGCATCTTCGGTCTGCTCGCCAACGTCGCCTGGACCTCGCTCGGCCCGGTCGCCGTGGACACCCTGGAGACGGTCCGCCTCGCGGCCCGCGCCCGCGGTGTGCACGTGAGCGTGTTCGGTGTGGACAAGTTCCCGCGCATGACGGACTACGTCGCCCCGGCCGGCGTCCGTATCGCCGACGCGGACCGGGTCCGCCTCGGCGCGCACCTCGCCTCGGGCACCACGGTCATGCACGAGGGCTTCGTCAACTTCAACGCGGGCACCCTCGGCACCTCCATGGTCGAGGGCCGCATCTCCCAGGGCGTCGTCGTCGGCGACGGCTCGGACATCGGCGGCGGCGCCTCCACCATGGGCACCCTGTCGGGCGGCGGCAAGGAGCGCGTCCGCATCGGCGAGCGCTCCCTGGTCGGCGCCGAGGCCGGCGTCGGCATCGCCCTGGGCGACGACTGCGTCGTCGAGGCGGGCCTCTACCTCACCGCCGGCACCAAGGTCACCCTCCCCGACGGCCAGACCGTCAAGGCCCGCGAGCTCTCCGGCGCCAACAACATCCTCTTCCGCCGCAACTCCGTCACGGGCGCCGTCCAGGCGGTCCCCAACAACGCGGAGTGGGGCGGCCTGAACGAGATCCTGCACAGCCACAACTGACGTACGGCCGGCGCCTCGGAGCGGTCCGGGGCTCGTATCGCGGGGGACGCGGTGCGGGCTCCGGGCCGTTTCCGCGTTCACGGGCGGGAAAGTTCCGCCCGCCTCGCATAGCCGCCCCGCCCCGCGCGCGTCAGTAGAAGTACGGGGGGCGGACGACGGGTCCGCCCGGGGCGGAGAAGGTGGCGATGGACGCCGAGGCACAGGAGGAGTTCCGGCGGTTCGTGGCCGGCCGGTCCTCCTCGCTGCTGAGAACGGCCGTGCTGCTCAGCGGCGGCGACCGGCACGCGGGCGAGGACCTGCTGCAGAACGCCCTGGTCAAGGCGGCCGGGCGGTGGCGGCGGATCGACGAGCCGGAGGCCTACGTACGGCAGATCCTGTACCGGCAGCAGATCAGCCGCTGGCGGCTGAAGTGGCGGCGGCTCGAACTGAGCGTCGCCGAGCCGCCCGACGGCCACCCCGTCCCCGACGGCTCCACCGCGGCCGAACTGCGTCTGGTGATGCGCCAGGCCCTCGGCCGGCTGACCGCCCGGCAGCGGGCCGTGCTCGTGCTGCGCTACTTCGAGGACCTGCCCGAGGCCGAGGTGGCCCGCCTGCTCGGCTGCTCCGTCGGCACCGTGCGCTCCACCACCCATCGCTCCCTCGCCCGGCTGCGCGCCCTGGCGCCCGAGCTGGCCGCCCTTCGGGACATCGCCCAGGGGCCCCGTGACTTCTCGCCCGTGGAGGTGCGTCCGTGAACGTCGAGGAACTGGTGCGGGACTCCCTGCGGGAACTGGCCGACGAGCAGCCGGCCGCCGCGCCCGGGTTCGCCGAACGCGTGCTGCGGACTCGTCGCCGCCGCCGGGCCCGGCGGCTCGCCGCCCTGGCATCGGCCGGCGCGGCCGTCGTCGCCGTCGCCGTGACCGGGCCGCTGCTCCCGGGCGGCCGGGGCGAGCCCTCGCCCTTCGCGGCCCGGCTCGGGATCAGCGCGCACGCCGACCAGTCGCCGCCGCGCGAGCTGATCGAGGCCGGTGACACCGCCCTCGCCGCCTACTACCTGACGCGGACCGTCCCGGTGACCGAGTGGCAGGGGGTCGTACAGCGGACGTACTGGCTGCTCGATCCCGTCAGCGGCCGGTACGAGAAGGACGCCCGCTGGTCCTTCGTCGCCGTCGCGCCCGGACTGCGGACCGCCGCCGTGCTCGAACGGCGGCTGCCCGCCTCGCGCATCGGCCTGCTGGACCTGCGCACCCGCGAGGTCCGGAGATGGATTCCGGTGGACCACGCCGTCGGCGGGCTCGCGTTCTCCACCGACGGCACGAAGCTCGTCGCCACGACGTACGAGCACCACCCCGACCCGACCGTCCCGTCGGACACCGGCGTTGTCGAGGAGACCGCCAGGGGCTACTCGCTCCCGCCCACCGACCCCCGCCGCACCGGCTTCCACATCCTCGACGTGGCCACGGCACGGGGCACCTGGAGTGCCGTCGCCGAGCGCGGCGACGACCTGTGGGGCAGTCGCCAGGACTTCTCCTTCGGACGGGACGGGCGGACCGTGTACTGCCAGATCCTCGGTTCCCGGGACGGTCTCCAGCAGTTCTACGGCCTCGACGGGCGGCCGGTCGCCGCGCCCACCGGCGAGCGGTGGCTGCGCTCGGACGTGCCGGCCCGGCTCTCCCCCGACGGACGGCTCGCCGCCCTCGGGCTGACCGAGGAGCTGCCTCCCGGCAGGTCCTACTCCTCGATCCGCGACCCGCGCACCGGCGAGGAGGTGGCCAAGGTGCGCGGCGCGCAGCTCCTGGCCTGGGCCGACGACCGGCGGCTCATCGCCTGGGAACGGGCGACCGGCCTCGACGAGCCGTACCGGCCCCGCCTGGTGCTGGTCACGATCGGCAGTGACGAGACGGTCCCGCTCAGCGGGGTGCCAAAGGAGGCGGCGTATCCCTCCGAGTACGCCTGGACCCCGGTCTTCGCCCGGCGCTGAGCGCGACGCTGAGCCCGGCGCGACGTGCGGCGGCAGCCGGTCGGCCTCAGCCGGCGGTGAGCCGCTCGTACGCCGCCCGCAGCCCGTCGGCCGCCTGTCGACCGGCCGGCCGCAGCGGCGCGCGCACCGGGCCGGCTGGCAGACCGAGGGCGTTCAGCAGGGACTTGGCGGTGACCGAGCCGGGCAGCCCGGACGACATCATCGACTCGATGAGCTCGGTGGCCCGTTGCTGGAGCCGGGCGGCTCCCGCGGTGTCGCCCGCGTCGAACGCGTCCAGCACGGACCGCAGATGACGGGGGACCACGTTGGCGACCGTGCTGATGTACCCGGCGCCGCCCACCGCGTACAGCGCGAGGTTGTGCTCGTCGCAGCCCGCGTAGTACGCCAGATCCGTACGGGAGAACACCTTCTGGGCGGCCAGGAAGTCGTAGGAGCAGTCCTTGACGCCGACGATCCTCGGGTGCTCGGCGAGGCGCAGGACGGTGTCCGCCTCGATCCGGGTGCCGGTGCGGCCGGGGATGTCGTACAGCAGCACCGGAAGGCCGGAGGCGTCCGCGACCTCCAGGAAGTGCGCCTCCAGGGCGTCCTGCGGCGGCCGGCTGTAGTACGGCGAGACCACCAGCAGCCCGTCCGCGCCGGACTTCTCGGCCTGCAGGGCGAGTTCGGCGGTGTGCCGGGTGTCGAAGGTGCCGACGCCCGCGACGACCGAGGTCCGCGCGCCCACCGCCTTCCGCACTGCCGCGATCAGCTCGGCCTTCTCGGCGTCCGAGGTGGTCGGCGACTCACCCGTCGTGCCGGACAGCACGAGTCCGTCGCAGCCCTCGGTCACCAGCCGGTCGGCGAGCCGCTGGGCGCCGTCGAGGTCGAGGGTGCCCGACTCGGTGAAGGGCGTGATCATCGCGCACAGGGCGCGGCCGAAGGGAGGAGACGTCATGGAGGTAGTCTCGGCGCGACCTCGGTGAAGCTCCACTTAAATCTCCTACGAGATATGGCTAAGCGGTGCTTCAGGAACGGCAGCCGCCGCCCCCTCCCCGAGCGGCTGGGGAGCGGGGCGGCGGCCGGCCGGACCGGGGCCGGCCGGCGGGAGTGCCGGACGGCCCCGGGGGACCTCACGGGTAGAAACGCAGCACCTGCGGGTCGTGGTCGCTGATCTGGTCGTTGAACTCCGCATTGATGTGCACGCTGTCGTACTCGAACGCGCAGCCGCGGCGCACCGACGGGCTGACCAGGATCTGGTCCAGCGTCTGGGCGTTGCCCTGGTAGACGTACGAGTAACGCTCCGTGCGCGGCAGCGACTTGATCGCCGACCACAGCTCGCCGTCACCTTCGAGGATCTTCGCGGTGCCGGAGAACTCGAAGTCGTTGATGTCGCCGAGGACCACCACGTCCGCGTTGCGCTGCACGGCGAGGACGTCCTTGACGAACGTGTTCACGACCGTCGCCTGCGCGTGGCGCTGGGTCTCCGAGCTGCGCGCCGGCGGCTGGAACTGCGAGGTCAGACCCTGGTCGCCGCCCTTGGAGTTGAAGTGGTTGGCGACCACGATGACCGTACGGCCACGGAAGACGAACTCGCCGGCCAGCGGCTTGCGGCTGTTGGCCCAGGCGGCGTTCGCCGGGTCGATGCGGCCCGGCGAGACGGTCAGGGCCGCCTTGCCGCGCACCTCGGTGACACCGGCCGCGGTGGTGGCGTCGCCGCCCGCGCGGTCGGTGAAGGACACCCGCCGCGGGTTGAACAGGAACACCTGGCGGATGTTGCCGCCCGGCTCACCGCCGTCGGCGAGGTCCACCGGGTCGATCGAGCGCCAGTCGTAGGCCGGGCCGCCCGCCGCGACGATCGCGTCTATCAGCTTGCGCACGGTCTGGTCCGCGGCGACCGTGCCGTCCTTCACCGCGCCGTTGTTGTCCTGGATCTCCTCCAGGGACACGATGTCGGGCGACTTCAGGTTGTTCACGATCGCGCTCGCGTGCGCGTCGAAGCTGGTGTCGGACGGGTCGAGGTTCTCGACGTTGTAGGTGGCCACCGCCAGTTCGCCCGACCGCTGCCTGCGCGTGCTCTCCCGCTCCAGACCGGCGCTCTCCAGAGTGCCGAGCCGGTCCGCGATCAGCGTGTAGCCGCCGAACTGGTTGTAGTCCAGCGGGCCGGCGGTGACACCGGCCAGGGTGTCGCCGACGTTCGCGACGGGGAAGTCGGCGGGCTTGCCGAGCGACTGGATCTGGATCCGGCCGCTGTTCTGGGCGGCGTAGGAGCCGTAGACCGTGGCGCCGCGGCGGCTGTCGCGCTCCTGCGGCTTCACCGTCACCCACAGCTCGGTGTACGGGTCGGTCGCGCCGACCACACGGGCGTCGGCGACCTGGACGTTCATGCCCTCCACGGACTCGTACAGGTCCAGCGCGTACGAGGACGGCTTCAGGGTGAGGCCGTTCACCGAGCCGCCGGCGGCGGGGTCGCCCTCCGGGGCGTAGGCGTCCGGGACGGAGCCGTCATCCAGGACGACGGCGGCCGGGACGGCGTTGCCGCTGGAGACCACGGTGATCACCGGCTTGGTGATCTCGGTCACCGCCTGGTTGCCCGAGGCGGCGCCGCCCGGCACGAACTCGGTGACCGTGCCGGAGACCTTCACCAGGTCGCCCACGGCCACGCCCTTCGGGGCGGAGCCGGTGAAGACGAAGACGCCCTCGCTGGTGGCCGGGTCGGCGTCCGCCTCCGGGTCCTGGATCCAGAAGCCGCGCGAGGAACCGTAGGTCCGCACGCCGGTGACGATTCCGGTCACGTCGGCGACCTGCTGGCCCGCGTACGGGGACGTCCGGGTCGTGCCCTGGATGTCGTGGACACGGACGGCGTCGGCGTGGGCGGGCGACGTCAGCACGACCGTGGACGCCGCGGAGCACACGGCGGCGACGGTGAGCGCGGCGAGGCGCGCGGAAGACTTGCTCGGCAAAGGGATCCCTCCGGGGACGTTGGTCTGGCGCCGGGACGAGGGCGGTGAGGTCTCTGGACCGGGGCACCGGGACGCGGACAGCGTCGGTGCACAGGTGTTCCCCCTCTTTCTACGCGCGTCAATTTCCTGCCTGGCCCCGTCAGTTGTCAAGGTTTCGGCCATGTACGGCGCCTGACGGGCAGATGAACCGGGCGGCATGGGTGGAAATCCGTCTAGGCTGAGCCCAGTTCACCGCCGTCGTGAGTGCCGTACGGCCGTCCAGGTGCCCTAGGAGAAGCAGGCTCATGTCAGACAGCTCCCCCCTGCCGCCCGTGCGGCTTGCGTCCGAAGCGGAGCTGGCGCGTGCCGCGCTGTCCACGCCGGTGCTGTCCCGTGCCGCCCGGCTCGCCCGCTGGGCCGGACCCGACACCCGCGTCGACGCGGCCGGCGGCCTGGCCGAGGAGCAGCTCCCCGCCGCCGCCGAGACCCTCGGACTCGACGGCGACGACGCGGCCGCGGAGACAGCCGAGGCCTGGCAGGTCGCCGTCGACACCGGACTCGTCGAGATCGCCGACGAGGAGACCGGCACCGTCACGGCCGGCGCCGACCTCGCCCTGCTCACCTCCGGCTCCCCGCACGAGGTGCTCGGGATCTGGCAGGACGCCCTGGAGACGCTGATCGCCGACGCGAGCGTGCCCGACCTCGACGGCCTGGTCGACGCGCTCGACGAGGGCGGCACCGTCGACTTCTCCCAGCTGGACTGGGACCCGCAGGCCGACGCCGACTTCCTCGACGGCGTCCTCGCCAACCTCTATCTGCTCACCGTCAGCGAGGACGGCCCCGGCGACGCCCCCGTGCCGCTGCCCGCGCTCGCCGCGTCCGCGATCGTCCCCAGCGACATGGGCGAACCCACCAACGACGTGCTGGAGCAGGTCTCCGACGCGATGATGCGCCTCGACGACCAGTTCCGGCTGCTGGAACCCGTCGGCCTGGTCGAGTACCGGCCCGTCGACGAGGCGCTGATGGCCGATGTCGACGACCCCGAGGGACCCGAGTCCGTCGACGACACCGACGTCTCCCGCTACGGCATGGTCCGGCTCACCCCGCTCGGCCGGTACGGGCTGCGGGCGAGGCTGCTGGAGGCCGGGTTCGCCGCCCCGGCCGTCGGTGAGCTCGCCGACAAGGGCGCGGACACGCTGCTGGACGGCACCGCCGGGTTCGGCCCGCGGGCCGCGCAGGCCGAGACCGAGCAGTGGCTCGCCCGCCGCGAGGCCCTCGACGCGGCCCGTGAACTCCTCGCCGCAGCGCGCGGTGCCGACACGGGCGGGCCGCTGCGCCGGCTGCGCTGCCAGCAGGCGCTGTCCCTGGTCGGCCCGGAGGCCGAACCCGCGCTGCGCGAGGTCCTGGACGACGCCGAACTCGGCGGACTGGCCCGGGTGTGGCTCACCGAGCGCGGCGCGGCGGACGTGCCCGCGCCGTCCGAGGCGATGGTGTTCTGGCTGACCGTCGACACCGTCGCCGCGCAGCTCGCCGCCGAGGGGAACTCCGAGGAACTCCAGGCGCTCGTCGAGGGGTTGGCCGAGCAGCACAGCGGCTTCTTCGCCGCGGCCTGGCGGGTGGACCACCCCGCGACGGCCGACGTGCTGGAGGCGATGGGGCGGCTGCACCCGGACAAGAAGGTCGCCAAGGAAGCCCGGAAGGCCGCCTTCAAGGCCCGTTCCCAGCAGGGGAACTGACCCTTCCGTGCCCCTTCCGGTGACGCGACCGCCGTGTCCCGCACGGCGGTCGACGGTCGTTTATTGACTCGCCCGGGCCATGGCGCCCTCCTAGAGTGGGAACTCGGGAGGCGCCGCGAAAACCGGGTGCCCGGTCGGTCGGCGACAAGGCCGGGAAACGAATCCGGCCCATTTTCCATCGGCTCGAAATACGCGGATCCATCGCCTTCCGCGTCGCGTCTCCCTCGGAAACCACAGCGAATTCGGGGGAATTCATCATGGCGTACTTCACGCGTATCGAACGCGGTCCTGTCCGACTCCGCCCGGCACGTACGGTGGAGGACACCAGGTGGCCCGCGCGGGCCTGACCGGGTGACGGCGGCGATAGGATGCGGGGACGGTCCCCGGTCCGTGAGGAGCAGCCGAATGTCGCAGGTGGGAGCGGGGGGCCGAACGGCCGGCCGGGACGGCACGGCCGCCCTGCCGAAGCGGGCGGACGCCCGCCGTAACCATCAGCGGCTTCTGCGGGTCGCCGCCGAACTCTTCGCCGAACACGGTGAGAACGCCTCGCTCGACGAGATCGCCAAACGAGCCGGTGTGGGCTCGGGAACGCTCTACCGGCATTTCCCGACCCGCCAGGCCCTGCTGGAGGCCGCTTACGTCGACCGTATCGAGGCGCTGACTGCCCGCGCCGACGAGATCGGCGAGCTGCTGCCACCGGGCGAGGCGCTCGCGGAATGGATGCGGGAACTCGGCCTCGGCACCATCCAGATCCGCGGACTGCGGGCATTGCTGGGCGCGGCCGCCGCTCAGGGTGCCGCGGCCACCGTCTGCGGCAGCACCCTCCGGGACGCGGCCGGGCGGCTGGTCGAGGCGGCCCGGCGCGAGGGGACCCTGCGCGCGGACGTGGAGCCCCTGGACGTGCTGCGGCTGGCCCTCGGGCTGGCCAGTGCCTCCGACCTCGCGGACGACCAGGAACAGCGCGTCGAACGCTATGTCTCCCTCCTCATGGAGGGGTTGAGGCCGCGGGGTTGAGGCCGCGGGTTGAGTTCGCGGGTTGAGTTCGCGGGGTTGAGCGCGGCGGGCGCCCCTGGCTGGGGCGCCCCTGCCCTGCGACGAGAGTTCCGGCTGTGGCTGATCTGGCTGCCGTGGCCTGCGGTGGTGCTGTGCGGTGGCCGGTTACAGTGCCTGGCCCGCCGGCTTGACCATGTTGCGGACCGTGCGCGCCTTCACGAAGTCGCCCATCGCCGTCATCTCCCACTCGCCGGAGTACTGACGGATCAGCTTGGCCATCATCACGCCCGTCTGCGGCTCGGCGCCGGTGAGGTCGAAGCGGACGAGTTCCTCGCCGGTGGCGGCGTCCAGCAGACGGCAGTACGCCTTGGCGACCTCCGTGAACTTCTGGCCGGAGAAGGAGTTCACCGTGAAGACCAGGCCGCTGACCTCCTGCGGGAGACGGCCGAGGTCGACGGTGATCACCTCGTCGTCGCCGCCGCCCTCGCCGGTGAGGTTGTCGCCGGAGTGGCGGATCGCGCCGCCGACGATGGTCAGCTTGCCGAAGTAGCAGCTGTCGATGTGGTTGCGCTGGGGGCCGAACGCGATGACCGAGGCGTCCAGGTCGATGTCCTTGCCCCGGTACGCCGGCTCCCAGCCCAGGCCCATCTTGACCTGGGAGAGCAGCGGGCGGCCGCCCTTGACCAGGGACACGGTCTGGTTCTTCTGGAGGCTGACCCGGCCCTTGTCGAGGTTGATCTTCCCGCCGGCGGGCGGGGCGGCCGGAGGGGCGGGGGGTGCCGGGGGAGCGGCCGGGGGCGCCGGGGTCTGGGCCGCGGGGGGCTGCCAGGCCGGTGCCGGGGGAGCGGCGGGCGCGGCGGGCTGGGCGGGTGCTGCGGGCTGGGCCGGGGCGGCCGGCTCCTCGACCGTGACGCCGAAGTCGGTGGCGATGCCGGCCAGGCCGTTGGCGTAGCCCTGGCCGACCGCGCGGGCCTTCCAGACGCCGCCGCGCAGATAGACCTCCACGATCACCAGTGCCGTCTCGCTGCCGAGCTGCGGGGGCGTGAAGGTGGCCAGGACGCTCTGGTCGTCCGCGTTGCGGATGGTGGCGGTGGGCTCGATGCCCTGGAAGCTCTGGCCTGCCGCGTCCGGGCTCGCGGTGACCACGATCTTCTCGATGCCCGGGGGGACGGAGGCGGTGTCGACCACGATGGCGTCGGGGGCGGAGCCGCCGCCCGAGCGGTAGGTCACGCCGGGGCCGGCCGGCTGGTTGTAGAAGATGAAGTCGTCGTCGGAGCGCACCTTGCCGTCGGCGGTGAGCAGCAGGCCCGAGACGTCCAGCCGGACCGGGGCGGTCACGTCGACCGTCACGCGGGCGGCGTTCAGCGGGATGTTCGAGCCGGGGGTCATAGCTGTCATGCCCCGTGAACGAGCGAAGGGGTTTTGCCGTTCCCTTACCTGGCCGCCGATCGGGTCAGCGGCGGTTGCGGGGGTGGTTGCGGGCGGTGCGTTCGTTGCCGCGCTTGTAGTTGCCGGTCCAGCGGGCCATGACCAACTGGGGGTCGGTGGTGACCTCGGTGAGGAAGCGGGTGGCTCGGGTGCCGCGGAGGGTGGTGGCGGGGTGGCCGTGGTGGGTGATCAGTACGGTGCCGTCGGGGTGGGTCTCGTAGGCGAAGCCGGTGGGGTGGGGCATGGTCGGGATGGTAGGGGTGGTGGGGGGTTGGGGCCCATCGGTTTTCGCCCCCGCCGCCCCTACCCGTCCCGTCCTCAAGGGGCTCCGCCCCTTCGACCCCGGTCGGCCCTGGACGGGCCTTGTCCTCAAGCGCCGGACGGGCTGTAGGGGGTGGGTGGGTTGCGTGGGGCTTGTCCTCAAACGCCGGACGGGCTGGAGGGGGTGGGCGGGCTGGACGGGGCTTGTACTCAAGCGCCGGACGGGCTGGGGGTGGGTGGGGCTTGGCGTCAGGTTTCGGGGGTCATGGGGTTGTCAGGACCTTGCGGCCGGTTCCGGATGCGAAGCGGGTCAGGGCCCCGGGGTAGTCGGCCAGGGGGACGCGGTCGCTGATCAGGATGTCCGGGTCCAGCACATCGTCCGCGAACAGTTCGGCCGCGCGTTCGAAGCTGTGGAGGACGGCCATCGAGCCCCTCTGGGGCGGTCGCCGACCGGGCGTCGTGGTGGCCGCGGCGGTTTGCGCCGGGCTGCGTGGGTGTCCGAATGGGGGGTGGGCCGGGGTCCGTTCCGTGACCGGCTGTCCTTCAGTACGGCCAGATCGGCGGGTCCGTGACGAAGTGGCCGCCCAGGCGGGCGTGGGCCTCGTTGGCGGGATCCAGGTCGCCCTGTTCCGCGATGAGCTTCTCGGCGTACGGCTCCGAGTCGTCCCGGGGGTCGTAGCCGAGGGCGCGGGCGCTGGTGAGGTCCCACCACAGGCGGGTGTTGGCGGAGGAGCCGTGGACGATCGTGTGGCCGACGTGCTCGGCGGTCAGCGCCGCGTGGAAGAGACGGGCGCCGTCGGCGGGGCTCATCCAGACCGAGAGCATGCGCACGCTGGTCGGCTCCGGGAAGCACGAGCCGATGCGCACCGACACCGTTTCCAGGCCGTGCTTGTCCCAGTAGAACTGCGCCAGGTCCTCGCCGAACGCCTTGGACAGGCCGTAGAAGGTGTCCGGGCGGTGCGGGGTGGTGATCGGGACGAGGGGGTCGTCGCCCTGCGGGCGCGGGGTGTAGCCGACCGCGTGGTTGGAGGAGGCGAAGACGATCCGGCCCACGCCCTCCTCCCTGGCCGCCTCGTAGAGGTGGTACGTGCCCTCGATGTTGGCCTTGAGGATCTTGTCGAAGGAGGCTTCCAGGGAGATGCCCGCGAGATGGATGATCGCGTCGACGCCTCGCACGGCCTCGCGCACGGCCTCCCGGTCCGCCAGGTCCGCGACGATCGAGCCCGGGGCGTCCTCGACGGGCCGCATGTCCAGCAGGCGCAGGTCGTAGCCGTACTCCGGCAGCAGGCCGCGCATCAGGGTGCCGAGGCCTCCGGCGGCGCCGGTGAGCAGGACGGTGCGGGGGGTTCCGGGGGCGGGGCGGGGTGCGGGGCCGGGGGCTGTGGTGGGTGCGGTGCTCGCGGTGGTGGGTGCGGTGCCTGGTGTGTTCGGTGTTGTGCCGGGTGCGGGCATCCGCGGGTCTCCGTGGGGTCGGACGGATGTGTGGACCATATTCACAAGCGTGGACACGGTAGGGATTCGTGCGGTGTCCCGTCAAGTGGGGGTGGGGCCGGCCGGGCCGGATCTGTTGGGTCGAGTCGGGTCGCATTCGGGGTGTGGGGTGGTCCGTTTTGTGTCGGGGGTGTCGGTTGCTTGACCTGTTTGGCGGGGGTCCTTAATCTGCGTTCAGAAATGTAGACGATGGTCACAGGCTTGAGCGCCTGATCAAGGGAGAGCAACGTGACGCCAGCCCCTCTCGCCTCTCGGCTCAGCATCCCCAGCGGGCCCCTGTTCTTTCCCGTCACCGCCTACGGAAGCGGCGGCACGGTCGCCCTCGACGTCTATCGCGCGCACGTGCGCGCGGGCGTCGAGGCCGGTGCCGCCGCCGTCTTCGCCTGCTGCGGCACCGGCGAGTTCCACGCGCTCACCCCCGAGGAGTACGAGCTCTGCGTCCGCGCCGCCGTCGAGGAGACCGCGGGGCGCGTCCCCGTCGTCGCCGGCACCGGGTACGGCACCGCGCTCGCCGTGCGCTACGCGGCCCTCGCCGCCGGTGCCGGGGCCGACGGGCTCCTCGCCATGCCGCCCTACCTCGTCGTCGCCGGGCAGGAAGGGCTGCTGCGGCACTACCGGGAGATCGCCGCCGCCACGCCCCTGCCGGTCGTCGTCTACCAGCGGGACAACGCCGTGTTCACCCCCGAGACGGTTGTCGGACTCGCCCGCACCGACGGGATCATCGGGCTCAAGGACGGGCTCGGCGACCTCGACCTCATGCAGCGGATCGTCAGCGCCGTGCGCGGCGAGGTGGCCGACTTCCTCTACTTCAACGGCCTGCCCACCGCCGAGCAGACCCAGCTCGCCTACCGGGCCATCGGGGTTCCGCTCTACTCGTCCGCCGTGTTCTGCTTCGCGCCCGAGCTCGCCCAGGCCTTCCACCAGGGCCTGGAGACCGGGGACCGGGCCGTCGTCGAACGGCTGCTGGACGGGTTCTTCCGGCCGTTCGTCGAACTGCGCGCCCAGGGGCGGGGGTACGCCGTCTCCCTCGTCAAGGCGGGGGTCCGGCTGCGGGGGCTGGACGTCGGCGGGGTGCGGGCCCCGTTGCAGGAGCCCGCGGACGAACACGTCGAGCTGCTCGGTGAACTGATCGAGCGCGGGTACGCGCTGATGAAGGAGGGCGGGGCGTGAAGACGTCCGCGTTCGTCTATCCCTGGGACGTCAACGGCGATCCCGCGGCGGCCTCGTGGATCGCCGGGCTCGGCGTGCGGCAGGTGACGCTCGCCTCCGCGTACCACTCCACGCGCGCCCTCACGCCGCGCCATCCCCGGCACCGGGTCGTCACCGCGGAGTACGCCGCGGTTCTCTACCCGACGGGTTCGCGGTGGGCCGGGCGCGAGCTGCGGCCCCATCCTGCCGGGGACTGGGCGCCCGGTGACGCCTACGGCGAGGCGGCCGCCGCGCTCGCCGACGCCGGGCTGGAGGTGCACACCTGGGTCGTCCTCGCCCACAACTCCCGGCTCGGCGCCGAGCACCCCGAGACCTCCGTCGTCAACGCCTACGGCGACCGCTACCCGTGGGCCCCGTGCATCGCCCGGCCCGCCACGCGCGCGTACCTCGTCGATCTCGCCGTCGAGGCCGCCGTACGGCCCGGTGCGCGCGGGACCGAGCTGGAGTCCCTCGGGTGGTACGGGCTCGCCCATCTGCACGCGCACGACAAGACCGCCGGGGTGGGCCTCGGGGACGCCGGGCAGTATCTGATGTCCCTGTGCTTCTGTGCGGACTGCCGGGCCGGGTACGACGGGGTCGGGCTCGACCCCGACGCGCTGGCGGCCGCTGTGCGGAGCGCGCTCGGACCCGTGTGGCGGGGGGCAGCCGCCTCCGACGGGGGGTGGGCCGGGGTGGAGAAGCTCCTCGGCGAAGCCCGGGCGGCGGGCACGCGCGCGTGGCGGGACGGTGTCGCCCGCGGGCTCCAGGAGTCCGTCGTCGCGGCGGTCCGCGGGGCGGCCCCCGCCGGGTTCCAGGTGCTGCTGCACGCCGATCCCGTGTCCTACCACTGCGGGGCGAACGCGGGGGTGGACCCGGGGCACGTGCTGGGTGTCGCCGACGGGGTCGTCGTGCCCTGTACGGGCGGGGCCGGGGCGGTTGTGCCGTTCGCCGAGCAGGGGGTGGCAGGGGCCGTCGTCGCCGCGAACCTCACCGTCGTGTCGGGGATGGGCGGGCGGCCCGGCGCCCTCGGGGCCGACGTGGCCGCGGCGCGGGCGCTCGGCGCGAACGAGTTGCGGCTGTATCACGCCGGGCTGGCGTCCGACTCGGATCTCGATGCCGTGCGGGGGGTGGTCGGGGGGCTCTGAACCGGGGCGGGGCGGTTGTGGTCGTGAGCGATGAGTTTCTGGTGCGGGGGGAGTCCTTCCTTGTGGTTGTCGTCCCTTTGTACGGAGGAGCTGGAGCTCATGAGTGAACCGATGATCCTTGATCTCGGGCCGCAGGTGCGGGTCGTGGCGGGGCTGGTGGCCGGGGTGCGGGAGGAGCAGCTGGCCGACAAGACGCCGTGTCCGGCGTACGCGGTGCGGAATCTGCTCGGGCATCTGTACGGGTTGTCCGTCGCGTTCCGGGATGCCGCGCGGAAAGATCTGGGGCCTACGACGGACACGAGTCCCGGGGATCACGTGCCGGATGTGGGGGAGGGGTGGCGGTCGGCGCTGCCTCGGGCGCTGGACGAGCTGGCGGCGGCCTGGCGGGAGCCGGCGGCGTGGTCGGGGATGACCAGGGCCGGGGCCGTGGATCTGCCGGGGGCGGTGGCCGGGGCGGTGGTCGTGGACGAGCTGGTGATCCACGGGTGGGATCTCGCTCGGGCGACCGGGCAGGTGTACGAGCCGGACGAGGCCGCGTTGCGGGTGGCGCACGAGTTCTTGCTGGCTGCGGCGGAGGATCCCGGGCGGGGGGCCGGGGCGTTCGGGCCCGTGGTGCCTGTCGCTGAGGGGGCCTCGGTGCTGGCTCGCGCGGTGGGGTTGAGCGGGCGGGATCCGGGGTGGGCGGGCTGAGGTGATGCCTGCGGCGGCCGGCGTGTGTAGCGCGCTACGGGGGTGGGTGGTGCGGGGCCGGGCCGGGGGGTGTCCGTCCTCGGTCCGCCGGGCTGGTTGCTTACGGGGGTGCTGGTGTCTGACGGCGGCCGCTGCGGGCGGACACCCCCCGCCCCGTCCCCTTGCCGCCGTACGCGGCTTTCCGTCGCCGCGGGCTGCGCGCGCCGCCGCTGCGGGCATGCGTGCCTCCCCCAGTGCCTTAAGGGCCTGGGAGGTACCCCCAGGGCGGCACGGGTGGGCTGGGGGTCCCCCCTCTGGGGGAGGCACCTCGTAGCGCCGAGTTGCGCACCGCCCCGCCCTCAGCCCCCACCGGGCGGTACCTCGCTTACGCCGAGCTGCCCGGCTAGGGGCCTCTGCCGAGCGCAGCTCGCCTGGGGCAGCCGTGGTGCCGGGCTGCGAAACCGCCCCCGCCCCGGCTGGGCCGACCCCGCAACAAACGGCCGTCGCCCAACAGGGCTAAACACGGCGGCCATGCCCCGGAGGGAAACGTACGCTCCGGGGCATGCCCCTGAGCCTCACCGTCCTCGGCACATCCTCCCCGCACCCCGCCCCGGACCGCCCCTGCTCCGGATACCTGCTGCGCGGCGGCGGCGCGGAGGTGTGGGTGGACGCCGGGTTCGGAACGTTCGCGGAGTTGCGCAGGCACACCGACCCGGCCCGGCTGACGGCGATCTGGATCTCGCACCTGCACGCGGACCACACCGCCGACCTGCTGGCCGCCGCCTACGCGTACGCCTTCGGCGGCATGACGCCCGCCGGCCCGGTCCCCGTGTACGCCCCCGAGGGCTGCGACCGGCGGATCGCGGCCTTCCTCGGGCGGACGGACGCCACGTTCCTGAACGAGGTCCTGGACTTCAGGCCGCTGCACGACGGCCACTTCGCACGGCACTGGAACCTGACCCTGAGGGCGAGGGCCGTCGAGCACGACGGGGAGGCCTACGGGCTGCGGGCCGAGTGCCAGGGGAGTGTGCTCGCGTACTCGGGGGACAGCGGACCCTGCGCCGCGCTGCGCGAACTCGCCCGCGGCGCCGACCTGTTCCTGTGCGAGACCGACATCGACAAGGCTCACGCGGGCGAACGGCAGGTGCATCTGACGCCGGAGGACGCCGGTGCATGTGCGAAGGGCGCGCGGGAGCTGCTGATCACCCACGTGGGGCCGACACTGAGCCGTGAGGAGGCCGTCGAGCGGGCCGCCGTCGTGTTCGGCGGGCCCACCGGTGCTGCTCGCGAGGGCGAGACCCGGGCTGTGTGAAAGCACTGCGTGAAAGCGCTTTCTCGATTCTTGTCGGAAGCATTGACGAAACCTGTGGGCGCTTCTAGTTTCATCGCGTCGTACTTCGTACGTCATATATGAGACGCGATACGTCAGATCCGAGAGGC
This sequence comes from Streptomyces sp. NPDC048600, assembly GCF_055587025.1. Taxonomy (NCBI): domain Bacteria; kingdom Bacillati; phylum Actinomycetota; class Actinomycetes; order Kitasatosporales; family Streptomycetaceae; genus Streptomyces; species Streptomyces sp. NPDC048600. The sequence continues at coordinate 44,459 of NZ_JBVJGZ010000022.1, forward strand.
GCGCATGACCTCTGTGCCCACGCCGATCCCGTCCCGCACGCAGTTCGTGCTGGAGGAGATCAAACGCCGCATCCTGACCGGCCGGTTGACCCCGGGCCAGGCCCTCGTCGAGGCCGAACTCGCCGCGCAGTTCGGGGTGTCCAAGACGCCCGTGCGGGAGGCGCTGAAGACGCTGGCCGGGACCGGGCTGGTCGTGATGAGCCAGTACAAGGGCGTCACCGTGCGCATGGTGGACGCGGACATGGCGCGCGAGGTCTACGACGTGCGCCTGCTGCTGGAGCCCGAGGCCCTGCGGCGCGCGGTGCGGCGGAACGCCTCGCTGGACGCGGCCCGGGACGCGCTCGAGCGCGCCGACGCCGCGGACGACACCGCCGAACGGTCCCTCGCCAACCGGGAGTTCCACCGGGCCCTCTACCTGCCCTGCGGCAACCCGCTGCTCGGGCGGATGCTCGACGAGGTGCGCGACCAGGCCGCGCTGGTGTCCGCCGTCGCCTGGGCCTCGTCCCCCTCGTGGGAGCGGGAGGCCGGCGAGCACCGGGAGATCCTGCGGCTCGCCCTCGGCGGCGACGCCGACGGGGCGGCGCGCGCCCTTCACGACCACATCGCGTCGTTCGTGCGACGGGCCTTCCCGGACACGGCCGGTGACCAGGGAGAGGAAGCATGACGACGTTCGAGTCCCAACGGGCGGCCCTGGCCGACGTGGTGGCGATTCCGGTGACCCCGTTCGCCGAGGACGGCACGGTCGACCCGGACACCTACCGGGCCCTGCTGCGCCGGCTCCTGGACGGCGGCGTGCGGACCCTGACCCCCAACGGCAACACCGGCGAGTTCTACGCCCTCACCCCCGAGGAGCGGCAGTCCGTCACCGAGCTGACGCTGGAGGAGGCGGGCGAGCGGGCCGTGATCCTGGTGGGTGTCGGGCACGACGTGCCCACCGCGGTCGCCTCCGCCCGGCACGCCCGGGAGCTGGGCGCCGCGATGGTCATGGTCCACCAGCCCGTGCATCCGTACGTCTCGCAGAACGGCTGGGTCGACTACCACCGGGCCATCGCCGAGGCCGTGCCCGAGCTGGGTGTCGTGCCGTACATCCGCAACGCGCAGCTGGAGGGCGGCCGGCTCGCCGAGCTCGCGGACCTCTGCCCGAACGTGATCGGCGTCAAGTACGCCGTCCCCGACGCGGCCCGCTTCGCCGGCTTCGCGCGGGACGCCGGGCTGGAACGCTTCGTCTGGGTGGCCGGGCTCGCCGAGCCGTACGCGCCCTCGTACTTCTCGGCCGGGGCCGCCGGCTTCACCTCCGGGCTGGTGAACGTCGCGCCCGCCGTCTCCCTGAACATGCTCGAAGCGCTGCGCTCCGGCGACTACGCCGCCGCGATGAAGGTCTGGGAGCAGATCCGGCGGTTCGAGGAACTGCGTGCCGCCCACGCCTCCGCCAACAACGTCACCGTCGTCAAGGAGGCCCTGGCCTCGCTCGGGCTGTGCCGTCGTGAGGTGCGGCCGCCGAGCCGGCCGCTGCCCGAGAGCGAGCGGGCCGAGGTCGCGGCGATCGTCGCCGGGTGGCCGATATGACCCGGGAACTGAGGAGCCGTCAGTGGTACGAGGGTGACGGGCTCAGGTCGTTCAGCCATCGGGCACGGACGCGGCAGCTCGGGTATCTGCCCGAGGAGCATCTCGGCAAGCCGGTGATCGCCGTACTCAACACATGGTCCGACATCAATCCCTGCCATGTGCATCTGCGGGACCGGGCCCAGGCCGTGAAGCGGGGGGTGTGGCAGGCCGGGGGCTTCCCGCTGGAGTTTCCTGTCTCCACTCTGAGCGAGACCTTCCAGAAGCCGACCCCGATGCTCTACCGGAACATGCTCGCCATGGAGACCGAGGAGCTGCTGCGGTCCTACCCGGTGGACGGTGCCGTGCTGATGGGCGGCTGCGACAAGTCCACCCCCGCGCTGCTCATGGGGGCCGCCTCCGTCGATCTGCCCGCTGTCTTCGTGCCTGCCGGGCCCATGCTTCCCGGGCATTGGCGGGGCGAGGTGCTCGGCTCCGGTACGGACATGTGGAAGTACTGGGACGACAAGCGCGCCGGGCTCATCGGGGACTGCGAGATGGGCGAGCTGGAGAGCGGACTCGCCCGGTCCCCGGGGCACTGCATGACCATGGGGACGGCCTCCACGCTCACCGCCGCCGCCGAGGCGCTCGGGGTGACCGTGCCCGGCGCGTCCAGCATTCCCGCCGTCGACTCCGGACACGACCGGATGGCCGCCAGGGCCGGGATGACCGTGGTCGAGCTCGTCCGCCGGGACCGCCGGCTGTCCGAGGTGCTGACGCGGGAGGCTTTCGAGGACGCCGTGACCACCGTGCTGGGGCTCGGGGGCTCCACCAACGCGGTGATCCATCTGATCGCCATGGCGGGGCGGGCCGGGGTCCGGCTCACCCTCGACGACTTCGACCGGATCGCGCGGACCGTCCCGGTGCTGGCCGACGTACGGCCCGGTGGACAGCGATATCTGATGGAGGACTTCCACTTCGCCGGCGGGCTGCCCGGGTTCCTGTCGCGGATACCGGATCTGCTGCACCTGGACCGGCCGACCGTGTCCTGCGACTCCCTGCGCGAGCAGATCGCCGGGGCGCGGGTGCACGACGACGACGTCATCCGGCCGCGCGAGCGTCCCGTCGCGCGTGAGGGCGGCGTGGCCGTGCTGCGGGGGAACCTGTGCCCGGACGGCGCCGTCATCAAGCACATCGCCGCCGAGCCGCACCTGCTCAAGCACACCGGGCCCGCCGTGGTCTTCGACGACTACCGGACCATGCAGCGCACCATCGACGACCCGGAGCTCGGCATCACCGCCGACAGCGTGCTCGTGCTGCGCAACGCCGGGCCCAGGGGAGGGCCGGGCATGCCGGAGTACGGGATGCTGCCGATCCCCGGGCATCTGCTCAAGCAGGGCGTGCGGGACATGGTGCGGATCTCCGACGCCCGGATGAGCGGCACCAGTTACGGCACCTGCGTGCTGCATGTCGCGCCGGAGTCGTACGTCGGCGGGCCGCTGGCGCTGGTCCGCAGCGGCGATCTCATCACGCTGGACGTCGAGGCGCGATCACTGCATCTGGACGTGTCCGACGAGGAGCTGGAGCGGCGGCGGGCCGGGTGGACGCCACCGCCCGCACGGTACGAGCGGGGCTACGGCTTCCTCTACGAGCAGCAGATCACCCAGGCCGACACCGGCTGCGACTTCGAGTTCCTCGCCCGGCCCGGCACGGTTCAGGACCCGTACGCGGGCTGACTCCCGCCCTGTTTGTCGGCCGGTATTTCGAACGGCTACCGGCAAGCGCTTCCATCGAACGGAGAACAGTCATGGCCCAAGCCGCAGCCGTGGCGAAACCGCCCGCGCCACCGAGGCGGCGCCGTACCTCCGCCACTCCGCGCAGGCTGCCGTACCTGCTGATCGCCCCGGCGGCCCTGCTGATGCTGGGCTTCATCGCATACCCGGTCGTCAGCGTCTTCTACTACAGCCTGCGGGACTACAACCCCACCAAGCCCTGGCGGAACGGGTACGCCGGCTTCGACAACTTCGTCCAGATCTTCACCGACGACCCGCAGTTCTGGGACACGCTGACCTTCAGCGCCCAGTGGGTGTTCGTCGAGGTCGGGCTGCAGCTGCTGTTCGGTCTCGCGCTGGCGCTGATCGTCAACCAGACCTTCGCGGGCCGGGCGCTGGGCCGGGCGCTCGTGTTCTCGCCCTGGGCCGTGTCCGGTGTGCTGACCTCCGCGATCTGGGTGCTGCTCTACAACTCCCAGACCGGCATCACCCGTTATCTCGCCGACGTCGGCATCGGGGCGTACGGCACCAGCTGGCTGTCGGACACCTCCACCGTCTTCCCGGCCGCCGTCGTCGCCGATCTGTGGCGTGGTGTGCCCTTCTTCGCGATCCTCATCCTCGCCGACCTCCAGTCCGTCTCCCGCGACCTGTACGAGGCCGCCGAGGTCGACGGGGCGAGCCGGCTCAAGCAGTTCTGGCACATCACGCTGCCACACCTGAAGGACGCGATCGTCCTGTCCACGCTGCTGCGCGCGGTGTGGGAGTTCAACAACGTCGACCTGCTCTACACGCTGACGGGCGGCGGGCCCGCCGGCGAGACCACGACGCTGCCGCTGTACATCGCCAACACCAGCGTCGAGTCCCACGACTTCGGCTACGCGTCCGCGCTGACCACGGTCGCGTTCGTGATCCTGCTCTTCTGCTCGATCGTCTATCTGCGGCTGAGCAAGTTCGGAGGTGAGTCCAAGTGACGGTCAAGGAGGCCACCGCCGCCCCGAGCGCCCCCGCGCCGGAGCGCGTGCCCGACGCCCCGCGGCAGCGGACCGGCGGGCGGGAACGCCCCTGGGACCAGGTCCCGCGCTGGCAGATCTATCTGCCGCTGTCCGTGTACCTCGTCTTCACCCTCGTCCCCTTCTACTGGATCCTGCTGTTCGCGCTGCGCCCCACCGGCTCGACCTCGCTCGTGCCCTGGCCGATGACCGGCGAGCACTTCGAGAAGGTGTGGAGCGAACGCGGCTTCGGCACCTACTTCCAGAACAGCCTGCTCGTCGGCGTCGCCACCCTGGTGATGACGACGGTCGTCGCCCTGGCCGGCGGCTACGCCCTCGCCCGGTTCGACTTCCGGGTCAAGCGCGGCTTCATGCTCGCCCTGCTGTGCTCGCAGTTCGTGCCCGGCGCGCTGCTGCTGGTGCCGCTGTTCGAGATCTTCGCCGGCCTGAGCATGATCAACTCGCTGGGCAGCGTCATCGTCGCCGAGACGGTCTTCCAGCTGCCGCTGTCGATGATCCTCATCAGCAACTTCATCAAGAACGTGCCGTACTCGCTGGAGGAGGCGGCCTGGGTCGACGGCTGCAACCGCTTCACCGCCTTCCGGATCGTCGTACTGCCGCTGCTGCGGCCCGGTCTGATCGCCGTCGGCTCCTTCGCCTTCGTGCACTCCTGGAACCACTTCCTGTTCGCCCTGATGTTCCTCAACAACCCCGCGAAGCAGACCATCCCGGTCGGCCTCAACACCCTGATGAGCGCCGACAGCGTCGACCTCGGGGCGCTGGCGGCGGGCGGCATCGTCGCGGCCGTGCCGGTGGTGCTGGTGTTCGCCTTCATCCAGAAGTGGCTCATCACCGGGTTCAGCGCCGGGGCGGTGAAGGGCTGATGGGTGCCGTGCCCGTTGTGCTCGCCGGTGCCCGCGGTCACGGCCGCCGGCATATCGAGAACATCCGCAGACTTGAGAGGCTGGGCCTTGTGCGGCTCGTCGGCGTCTGCGAGCTGACGCCGCTGACGGAGGACGAGTTCGGGAGCGAACCACCCGCTCAGTCCGCCGACTTCGGAGGACTGCTGGACGCCACGGGCGCCCGCGTCGCCGTCGTCTGTACGCCCATCCCCACGCACACCGGCCTCGCGCTGACCGCCGCCGCCCGGGGCGTCCATCTGCTCCTGGAGAAGCCGCCCGCACCGTCGTACGCCGAGTTCCGGCGGATGGCCGACGGGGTCGCGGCGGCTGGCGTCGCCTGCCAGGCCGGCTTCCAGTCCCTCGGCTCGCACGCCGTGCCCGCGATCCGCGAGCTGATCGCCGACGGGGCGATCGGCACGGTCCGCGGGATCGGCGGCGGCGGCGCCTGGGCCCGCGACAAGGACTACTTCCGCCGGGCGCCCTGGGCCGGACGGCGGCGCCTGGACGGGGCCGACGTGATCGACGGGGCGCTCACCAACCCGCTCGCGCACGCCGTCGCCACCGCCCTCGCCCTGGCCGGGGCCGACCGCGCCGAGGCCGTGGCCGAGGTGGAGACCGAGCTGTGGCACGCCCACGACATCGAGGCCGACGACACCTCCTGCGTCCGCGTCACCACCGAGGACGGCCTCCCGGTCGTGGTCGCCGCGACCCTGTGCGCCGAGCGGCCCGAGGAGCCGTACGTCCTGGTGCACGGCAGCCGCGGCCGGATCACCTTCTGGTACAAGCAGGACAGGGTGCTGCTCCAGCGCGCCGGACACGGCCCCGAGGAGTTCGACCACGGCCGCACCGACCTGCTGCACAACCTCCTCGACCATCTCGAAGGCGGCGCCGCCCTGCTCGTCCCGCCGGACGCCACCGGCGGCTTCATGAAGGTCGTCGAGGCGATCCGGCGGGCCCCCGACCCGGCCCAGCTGCCCGAACTGGCCTGGCGGGAGCTGCCCGACGAGCGGCGGCGGATCGTGCCCGGCGTGGAGGGCCTGGTCGCGGCCAGCGCCGGCACCCTCGCCCTGTACTCCGAACTCGGCGCGCCCTGGGCGGCCCGGGAGGTGAGCGCCCGATGACCGACGCCCCGGTCCTGCGGGTCGCGGGCCGCCCCGTCGCCCGCTACGTCACCCGGCCCGAGCTGCCCGCCCGGCTCTCCCCGCGCCCCTATCTGCACCCCGTCACCACCCTCGGCGGCACGGCCGTCACCGAGCTGAGCCCCGCCGACCACCCCCACCACCTCGGCGTCGGTGTCGCCGTCCCCGACGTCGAGGGGCACAACTTCTGGGGCGGCCGCACCTTCGTGCGCGACCGGGGCCCGGCCGAGCTGGACAACCACGGCGCGCAGCGGCACGTCTCCTTCCAGCTGCGCGACCCCGACGGGTTCGTGCAGGAACTGCGCTGGGTGGCCGCGGGCGGTGAGCTGCTGCACGAGCGGCGGACCGTCGCCGCGAGCGGACTGGACGCCGCCGCCTGGGCGCTGGACCTCACCTTCGCCCTCACCAACACCACCTCCGCACCGCTCACGCTCGGCAGCCCCGCCACCAACGGGCGTCCGGGCGCGGCCTACGGCGGCTTCTTCTGGCGGGCCCGCAAGGAGGCCGAGCCGCCCCGGGTGCTCACCCCGGACGCCGAGGGCGAGACGGCGGCGCACGGGCGGGCCGCCGACTGGCTGGCCCTGGTGGGCGGTTCCTGGACGCTCGTGTTCGCGGGCGTCACCGCCGCCACCCGCCGCGACCCCTGGTTCGTGCGCACCGGCGAGTACCCCGGCGTCGGCTCCTCGCTCGCGCACACCGCGCGCACACCGATCGCCCCCGGCGACACCCTCGTACGCCGTGTCGTCACCGTCGTCGCGGACGGCCGGCTCGGCCGGGGCGAGGCCGCCGCACTGGTCCGGAAGGCGGTCGCGCGGTGACGTACACCAACCCGGTCCTGAACGCCGACTGGTCCGACCCGGACGTATGTCGCGCCGGCGACGACTTCTATCTCACCGCCTCCAGCTTCGGCCGCGTTCCCGGGCTGCCCCTGCTGCACTCCCGCGACCTGGTCGACTGGACGCTCGTCGGCCACGCCCTGCAACGTCTCGAGCCCGCCGCGGAGTTCGACCGGCCGCGGCACGACCGCGGGGTCTGGGCGCCATCGCTGCGCTTCCACGACGACCGCTACTGGATCTTCTGGGGCGACCCCGACCAGGGCGTCTTCCAGGTCAACGCCTCGCAGATCAGGGGCCCTTGGAGCACACCCCGGCTGGTGAAGGCGGGCAGGGGGCTGATCGACCCCTGCCCCCTGTGGGACGAGGAGACCGGCGAGGCCTATCTGGTGCACGCCTGGGCGAAGTCACGCTCCGGCGTCAAGAACCGGCTCACCGGGCACCGGATGCGGCCCGACGGCACCGGCCTCCTCGACGAGGGGCAGGTGATCGTGGACGCCGACCGCCTGCCCGGCTGGTTCACCCTCGAAGGACCCAAGCTGTACCGGCACGACGGCTGGTTCTGGATCCTCGCCCCGGCCGGGGGAGTGGAGACCGGCTGGCAGGGCGCCTTCCGCTCGCGCGGTTTCTTCGGACCGTACGAGGAACGGGTCGTCCTGGAGCAGAAGGACACCGAGGTCAACGGCCCTCACCAGGGCGGCTGGGTGCGCACCCCGGCCGGCGAGGACTGGTTCGTCCACTTCCAGCAGCGCGGCGCGTACGGCAGGGTCGTCCATCTCCAGCCGATGCGCTGGGACGCGGACGGCTGGCCGGTGATCGGCGCCGACGGCGCCCCGGTCACCGTGCACGAGCGTCCCCGTCTGCCGCCGCAGCCGCCCGCCGCGCCCGCCACCGACGACGACTTCCCCGGCGGGCGGTACGGACGTCAGTGGCAGTGGACCGCCAACCCGCAGGACGGCTGGGCGCCGCAGCACTCCGCGGACGGCCTGCGCCTGGCCTGTGTCCGTTCGGCCGACGCGCACGATCTGCGCCGGGTGCCGAACGTGCTCACCCAGCGGCTGCCGGGCATGCCGTGCTCGGTCGAGGCCGGACTCCGCCTGGAGAGCGGGGAGACGGGCGCGCGGGCCGGACTCGCCGTGCTCGGGGAGGCCTTTGCGTGGATCGGGCTGGAACGGCGGGCCGACGGGACGGCGTGGCTCGTGCACCGGTTCGCCGAGAGCACCGCCGAGGCCGAGCGGGACGCGGCCCACCCGGTGCCCGCCCCCGGCGGCCGGGCCCTGCTGCGGATCGACCTCACCCCCGGCGCGCGCTGCCGCTTCTCCTACGACGTCGGCGACGGGCCGCGCCCCTGCGGGCAGGTCTTCGCCGCCACCGGTTGGCGCTGGGTCGGAGCCCTGCTGGGTCTGTTCGCCCTGGCCCCCGACGGACCCGGCCACGCGGGCACGGCCGAGTTCACCCGCTTCCGGGTCACGCCCGCGTAAGTCCCCCAACCCCCACAACTTCATATCCCCGACCGGAACCACACGAAGAGAGCCGACCGATGAAGTTCAGCATCAGCAGAAGCAGGCGGGCCCTGGCGGCCGTCGCCCTGGGATCCGCGCTCGCCCTGACCACGACCGCGTGCGGCGACGACGGCAGCGGCTCCGGCGGCGACAAGGGCGCCGAGGGCAGCGGCACCGGCAAGATCGTCTTCTGGGACAACAACGGCGGTGTCCGCACCGACGTCTGGAAGGAGATCATCGCCGACTTCGAGAAGGCCAACCCGGACATCGACGTCGAGTACGTCGGCATCGCCTCCACCGAGTACCAGTCCAAGGTCGACACCGCCATCCAGGGCGGCGGACTGCCCGACGTCGGCGGGGTCGGCGCGGCGATGCTCGCCGGGTTCTCCGCGCAGAACGCGCTGGAGCCGCTGGACGAGCGCCTCGGCAGGTCCGCCCTCAAGGGCATGCTCAACGCCGACATGGTCGCGTCGATGAAGGCCGCCGGCGGCGGGGACGGCACCCTGTACTCCATCCCGACCTCCGCCAACAACGGTGTGCTGTACTACCGCACCGACCTGTTCCAGAAGGCGGGCCTGGACGAGCCGGCGACCTGGGAGAAGTTCTACGAGGCCGCGGAGAAACTCACCGACGCCAAGAAGAACGCGTTCGGCTACACCATCCGCGGCGGCGCCGGGTCCATCGCCCAGGCCTTCGACGCGATGTACGGGCAGTCCGGGATCACGTCGTTCTGGAACGGCGACCAGAGCACGGTCAACGACCCGAAGAACGTCGCCGCTCTGGAGAAGTACGCCGCGCTGTTCAAGAAGGTCACGCCCGCGGCCGACCTCAACAACGACTTCACCAAGATGGTCGCGCAGTGGGACTCCGGCACGATCGGCATGCTCAACCACAACCTCGGCTCCTACCAGGACCATGTGAAGGCTTTCGGCGCCGAGAAGTTCCGCGGCATCCCGCAGCCGCTCGGCGCCGCGGGCAAGCGGGTCCAGGTGTCCAACCCGGTCGACGGGCTGGGGCTGTTCAAGAGCTCGAAGAACAAGGACGCCGCCTGGAAGTTCATCGAGTTCGCGCTCTCGCACGCGGAGAACTCCAAGTTCAACGAGTCCGCGGGGCAGGTCCCGGCGAACACGCAGGCCGCGCAGGACACCTGGGTGGGCAAGGCCGAGCCGACCAAGCTGGCCGCCGCCGCGCTGACCGACGGATCGACCACCATCGTGCAGCTGCCCTACTACCTGCCCGACTGGAACACCATCTCCAAGGCCGACAACGAGCCGAACTTCCAGAAGGTCCTGCTGGGGACCATGAGCGCCAAGGACTTCCTGGACGGGCTGGCCGAGCAGCTGAACGAGGCGCAGGCCGAGTGGAACGAGCAGAAGGGCTGAGTGCGGACGGGTCTTCCGCCGGGTGCGGTCCGTACGCCGCCGGGTGGGGGCTCGGGCGGTCCGCACGCCGCCGGGCGCGGGCCGTCGTCCCCGGGGCGGCCGCGCCCTCGCGGCGCAGTCGCGCCCGCCTCTGACCACCTCGGGCGGCCGAGCCCTTGCGACGGAGCCGCCCTCGCCCCCGACCACCTCGGGCGGCCGAGCCCTCCCGGCCGGGCCGCCCCCACTCCAGTCGAAAGGTGCACGGCGTGTCCCTCAGCCGTAGACAGCTCGCCGCCGCCGCTCTCGCCGCCGTGCCGCTCGGCGTCGCCGGTGCCGGACCCTCGTCCGCCGCGCGGCGTCCCTGCCGCACCCTCTTCGTCGCCGGTGACTCAACCGCCGCCCAGAAGTACGCCTCCGCCGCGCCCGAGACCGGGTGGGGCATGGCGCTGCCGTTCTTCCTGCGCGGGGATCTCCTCGTCGCCAACCACGCGGTGAACGGCCGCAGTTCGAGGAGTTTCGTCGACGAGGGGCGGCTGGACGCGATCCTCGGCGCGATCCGGCCCGGGGACCTGCTGCTGGTCCAGTTCGCGCACAACGACGAGAAGACGAACGACCCCGCGCGGTACACCGAGCCCTGGTCGACGTACCAGGAGTACCTGCGGAGGTATGTGGACGGGGCGCGGGCACGCGGGGCGCGGCCGGTGCTCGCCACGCCCGTGGAGCGGCGGAGGTTCGACGCGGCGGGCGACGCCGTGCCGAGCCACGGGGAGTACCCGGCGGCCATGCGGGCGCTCGCCGCCGGGGAAGACGTCGCACTGCTCGACCTCCAGGCCCTGTCGCTCGCGCTGTGGCAGCGGCTCGGGGCCGAGGAGACGAAGACCTACTTCAACTGGACCGCGACAGAGCAGGACAACACGCACTTCAACCCGCCGGGCGCGATCGCCGTGGCCCGGCTCGTGGCACGGGAGTCGGTGAGAGCCGGGGTGCTCGCGCCGAGGGACGTCCGCCGCCTGGCGGAGGAGATCCCGGTCTCATGGATGACCTGGCCGTCGGACCCTGAGAGCTAGGAGAGCCGCAAGTGAACATCTCAAGATGTCATGCACGTGTCATGGGCGGGCTGGTGGGCTGCACCGCCCTGGTGCTGTCCGTCACCACGGGAGCCGCCGCCGGCCCCGAATCCCGGCGCGACCTCGCGCGCGAGGTGCTCGGGGCGGGCGACGGCTGGGGGTCGTACGGCACCGGCACCACCGGAGGCGCCGCCGCCGACGCCGGGCACGTCCACACCGTGCGCACCTGGGCCGAACTGAAGGCCGCCCTCGCCGACGACAGCGGCACGCCGAGGATCGTCAAGGTCGTGGGGACGATCGACGCGGTCGCGCAGGGCTGCGACGCCTTCGCCGTCCCCGGCTACGACTTCGACGCCTACCTGGCGAAGTACGACCCCGCCACCTGGGGTCTCGACACCGACCTCGGCGCCGAACCGGACGACAGCCCCGAGGGACTGCGCCGCGCCTCGGCCGCCCGGCAGGACCAGGCCGTCAAGGTGAACGTGCCTGCGAACACCACCCTCGTCGGGGTGGGGCGCGACGCGGCGATCCACGGAGCGAGCCTCCAGATCAAGGACGTCGACAACGTCATCGTCCGCAACATCACCTTCGAGAGCCCCGTCGACTGCTTCCCGCAGTGGGACCCGACCGACGGCGACAAGGGCAACTGGAACTCCGAGTACGACACCGCCGTCGTCTACAACTCCACCCATGTGTGGATCGACCACAACACCTTCACCGACGGCGACAGCCCCGACAGCGCCGCCCCCACCCACTTCGGGATGCTCTACCAGCAGCACGACGGCGAACTGGACATCGTCCGCGGCGCCGACCACATCACCGCCTCCTGGAACGTCTTCGCCGACCACGACAAGACGATCCTCGTCGGCAACAGCGACGGCGCCGCGGCGACCGCCTCCGACCGCGGCCACCTGAAGGTCACCTTCCACCACAACCTCTTCAGGAACCTCGTCGAACGCGCGCCCCGCGTCCGCTTCGGCCAGGTCGACTCCTACAACAACCACTTCGTCGCCGGCAGCTCGTACTCCTACAGCTTCGGCATCGGCAAGGAGTCCCAGCTCGTCGCCGAGCACAACGCGTTCACCCTGCCCGCCGGGGTCAGCCCCGCGAAGATCCTCAAGAAGTGGAGCGAGGCACCGCTCACCGCCGGCGGCAATGTCGTCAACGGCCATGCCACGGACCTGATCGCCGTCCACAACGCCGCCGTTCCCACCGAGACCCTCCAGTCCGGCGCGGGCTGGACGCCCGTGCTGCGCACCAGGGTCGACCCCGCACGGGCCGTGCCCGGCATCGTCGCCTGCCGCGCGGGCGCCGGCCGCCTGCGCTGACCCGTCTCCAGGACCGGCCGGGGCGGTCCGCACCGCGGCCCCGAACGGGCCCGCCCGCCCCGGCCGAACCCCTCACGCCCCACACCGTGAAGGAGCACCCGCGCATGTCCCAGCACCCCCTGTCCCGGCGAGCACTCCTCGCCGCGGGCACCGCCGCCGCCCTCGCGCCCCTGCCCGCCCACGCCGCATCCCGCACACCGTCCGGCTTCTTCGGCCGCCACGGCTCACCTGCCGCCCGCCTCACCGCCGGCACCCTCTACGTCGACCCGCACGGCCGCGGCGACTTCACCTCCGTCCAGGCCGCCGTCACCGCCGCCACCGGCAGCGGACGGACCCTGGTCCTGGCGCCCGGCACCTACCGCGAGACCGTCTTCGTCGACCCCGCCCGCGCCGGGATGACCTGGATCGGCGCCTCCGAGAACCCCCGGGACGTCGTGATCGTGTACGACAACGCGGCCGGCACCCCCAAGCCCGGCGGCGGCTCCCACGGCACCACCGGATCGGCCACCACGACCGTGCAGGCCGCGGACTTCACCGCCCGCTGGATCACCTTCGCCAACGACTGGCTGCGGGCCGACCACCCCGGCGTCACCGGCACCCAGGCCGTCGCGATCAAGGTGCAGGGCGACCGCGGCGCCTTCGCGCACTGCCGATTCCTCGGCCACCAGGACACGCTGTACGCCGACTCGATGTCCCTCGCCGCCTTCGCCCGCCAGTACTACACCCACTGCTACGTGGAGGGCGACGTCGACTTCGTGTTCGGCCGGGCCACGGCGGTCTACGAGCACTGCCACTTCCGGACCCTGAACCGGACGGACCTGTCCGCCGCGCCCTACGGCTTCGTCCTCGCGCCCTCCACCGCCGTCGCCAACCCGTGCGGCTACCTCGTCGTGCGCAGCCGGGTCACCAGCGAGGCGCCCGACGCCCACTACAAACTGGCCCGCCCCTGGGTGCCCGGCTCCGACCCCACCGCCCGGCCGATGCTCACCGTGCGCGAGACGTGGCTCGGCCCGGGCATCGACGCCGCCGTGCCCTACACCGACATGTCGAGCGCCTACCCGTGGCAGCGGCAGCGCTTCGCCGAGTACCGCAACACCGGGCCCGGCGCGCGCGTCGGCGACCCCGCCGAGCGACCCCAACTCGGTTACGAGGAGGCCCGGTCGGCGACGCGAGAGGCCTACCTGGGCGACTGGACACCGTGGGAGCGGTGCTGAGCCGGGCGTGAGCCGCGCACGAGGAAACGCCCCCCACCGATCGGCGTCGGCGGGGGGCGCTTCGCGCGGCGGACCCGAGGGGGGCTCGGATCCGGCGGGCCGGCCGGGGGGCCGGCCGACGGTTCAGGGGGTCACTCGTACGACAGGTCCGAGGCCGTGTAGCGGCAGTTCGTGCCGTCGGGGCCGGTGCCCAGCTCCTTCGGCTCGGCGCCGGTGCTGTTGCCCTGGAAACGGGTGCAGGGCTTGATCTTCCTGCCGCTGTCGCCGTGGATACGCACCTTGCGCAGGGCCGCCGTGTCGCCGAAGTTGGCGTTGATGCCGACGATCGACTTGCCCGGCGCGGTCACGTCCACATCGTTGATGATCACCTGGCGGTTCCGGTACTGCGTCGTGCAGTTGCCGCAGGTGCGCACCAGCTTGCCGAAGTCCGACACCTGGAACCTGGTCACCACCAGCTTTCCGGCGCCGTTGAACTGGAACACCTTGTCGCCGGCGTGCCGCGCGCCGCCGCCGTGGACCGTGTAGACGGCCGACGCCGACTTGCCCTTGAAGGTGGCGGCGTCCTCGCCGACGTCCTCCCACCAGACGTTCTGGAGGGTGCAACTGCCCAGGCAGTGCACGCCGTCGGCGGCCGGGGCGCCGAGGACGACGTTCTTCAGTACGGCGCCGTCCGCGAGCTGGAAGACGGGGTCCTGGCCCTCGTCCTGGCCGCTGCCGCCGAGCGCGCCACTGCCGTAGAAGCGCTGGTTCCTGCCGTCGTAGGTGCCCGACACCTTGACGGTGCTCGTCACGGCCTTCTTGCCGGTGGGGGTCGGCCAGGTGGAGGCGGCGCCGGCGGAGGACAGCAGCGTCGTGGTGACGATCGCCGTCGCGGTGATGCCGAGCGCGGCGCCGCCGCCGACGACCGCGCGCCGTCGGGTGACACGGCGGCGGTGACGGACACGCTGTTCGGGTCGTGCTGTCATACCCATTCCTTGCGTGGGGAGCGGTTCCTTGCGCCTGGTGGTCGCCGCCGCGGAGGAAAGGGTTGCCGTGTCCGGGGATCTTTTTCCGGCCCGTGCCGGGAGAGGGCTACGAATTCCCTTCGGCCGTGGCCGCGTTGTCGCCCTGGGGCGCGAAGTCCCCTGTCACGGACAGGTCCTGGGAGCCGGAGCGGGCCGTCGCCGTGTAGCGGTCGTCCCCGGCGTCCCGGCCGCCGCGTTCGTGGTCGTACTGCCCGGCGAACACCCACCGGCCCGGCGGGACGGTACGCCCCTGCTTCAGGGTCCAGGTGTAGACGAGGAATCCGCCGCGCTCCCCGACGGTCAGGGTGAAGTCCTCCTCCGGCAGCGAGCGCCAGGCGCCGGTGTCGGACACCCCGCCGGTCCGGGCGACCTCCAGCCGTACGGTGAGCGCCGAGAGCTGCCGCGTCGTCCGCAGGGTGACGTTGCTCTGCGCCCAGAACTCGTTGCTGTGCGGGTCCACCGAGCCGTCCGACCACAGCGGTCCGTCCTCGACGCCGGGGTCCGCGGGACCGGCGGGAGCGGAGGACGGCGGTGCGGTGGCCGGGGCGGTGTCCGACGGGGACGCACCGGGGGACGCGGGCGGCTCGGCGGTGTCGTCCGTACGGCCCGGTGTCGGGTCCGCGGGGAAGGCGGACGCGCCGCCGGTGACGTCCGGGGACGGCGAGGGCGTCGCCGACCCGGCGACCGGGCGCTGCGGCGGGGCCGCCTCCTCCCGCACGGCCGAGGCCACCGCGTAGCCGCCGGCCGCCAGTACGCCCGCGACCGCGGCGGTGGCGCCCGCCACCCGCAGCCAGCCGAACACCGGCTGCCGCCGCGCCCGGTGGTCCTTGTGGTCCTGCCCGGCCATCCCGCGCTCGACCCTGGCCAGGATGTGCGCGCGGTCCGGCTGATGCGCCCCGGCCGCCTCGCGCAGCCGGGCGCGCAGCTCCTCGTGCCCGTCCCGCGTCATCGGTTCCCACCTCCGGCCTCGCGCGCCATCGCCGCGTGCAGCTGCCGCGCCGCCCCCTGCGGGCCCAGCAGCCGTTGCAGTTCGGCCATTCCCTTCGAGGTCTGGCTCTTCACCGTACCCACCGACACCCCGAGGGCCAGCGCGGTGTCCTTCTCGGACAGGTCGAAGGCGTGCCGCAGCACCACGCAGGCGCGCTTGCGGAAAGGGAGTCTGCGCAGCGCGGCCTGGACGTCCAGGGCGCCCGCCACATCGGGGTTCTCGGTCCGCTCCTCGCGCTGCGACCAGAACAGCGCGACGCGCCGCCGCTCGCGCACGGCGCCACGGATCCGGGTGCGGGCCAGGTTCGCCACCACCCCGCGTGCGTACGCCACCGGACGGTCGGCCGCGCGCACCCGGTCCCAGCGGTGCCACAGCGCGAGCAGCGCGTCCGCGGCCAGATCGTCGGCCGCGTCGGGCTCACCGGTCAACAGATGTGCGAGGCGCGCGAGTTCGGCGTAGTGCCGCTCGAAGAAGGCATGGAACTCCACGGAGGCG
The DNA here is from genome assembly GCF_055587025.1 of Streptomyces sp. NPDC048600. Taxonomy (NCBI): domain Bacteria; kingdom Bacillati; phylum Actinomycetota; class Actinomycetes; order Kitasatosporales; family Streptomycetaceae; genus Streptomyces; species Streptomyces sp. NPDC048600. Next base: position 60,595 of record NZ_JBVJGZ010000022.1, read on the forward strand.
GCGTCGTCGACGACTGTCCCCACGGGCGGTCTCTCCTCGCTGTGGCTCCCCGGTCCTCGAACAGCCGTACGCCGGGCCGGGTTCGGAACTGTATCAGCGGCATGTGCGGGGTCTCGAACACTGTATGGAGGGCCGAACTTGATTCCGTTACACGGGGAAAACCTGCAACGGGTTCAACGGGGGAACAATCCAGCCAGCATCCGCACAGCGATCACCAGCGAGGAGTGTCGCCATGTCCGAGACAGACAAGGTCACCGACCGGCCAACAGCCGTACCACCGACGGCGAACGGGGTCGACCGGTTCTTCCGGATATCCGAGCGGGGGTCGACTTTCGGCCGGGAGATACGCGGCGGTTTCGCCACGTTCTTCACGATGGCCTACATCCTCGTGCTGAACCCGATCATCCTGGGCAGCGCCGAGGACAAGTACGGCGAGGCCCTCGACCCGGTCCAACTCACCACCGCCACCGCGCTGGTGGCCGCCGTGATGACCGTGATCATGGGTGTGGCGGGCAACCTCCCGCTCGCGCTCGCCGCGGGTCTCGGCCTCAACGCCGTCGTCGCCTTCCAGATCGCCCCGCTGATGAGCTGGGACGACGCGATGGGCCTGATCGTCCTCGAAGGCCTGCTGATCTGCGCGCTGGTGGTCACCGGGCTGCGCGAGGCCGTCATGCACGCGATCCCGCAGCCGCTGAAGCAGGCCATCAGCGTCGGCATCGGCCTGTTCATCGCGTTCATCGGCTTCGTCGACGCCGGGTTCGTCAGCCGCATACCCGACGCCGCCGACACCACCGTGCCTGTCCAGCTCGGCGGCACCGGCACGCTCACCGGCTGGCCGGTCCTCGTCTTCTGTCTCGGGGTGCTGCTGACCGTCGCGCTGCTGGCCCGCAAGGTGAAGGGCGCGATCCTCATCAGCATCGTGACCATGACCCTGGTCGCCATCGCCGTCAACTCCCTGGCCGACGTGGAGAGCTGGGGCCTGACCACCCCCGAGTGGCCCGACGACGTCGTCGGCACCCCGGACTTCGGGCTGCTCGGTCAGTTCAGTCTCTTCGGCGCCTTCGGCGAGCCCGGCGTGGGTGTCATCACCGTCGTCCTGCTGGTCTTCACCCTGATCCTGTCCGACTTCTTCGACACCATGGGCACGGTCGTCGGCATCAGCGCCGAGGCGGGCCTGCTCGACGAGGACGGCAAGGTGCCCCACCTCGGCCGGGTGCTGCTCATCGACGGCGCCGCGGCGGTGGCGGGCGGCGCCGCCTCGTCCTCCTCGGCCACGTCCTACATCGAGTCCGCGGCCGGCGTGGGCGAGGGCTCCCGCACCGGCTTCTCCAACCTCGTCACCGGCGGCCTGTTCGCCCTCGCCCTGCTGTTCACCCCGCTGCTGACGATCGTCCCGCTCCAGGCCGCCGCGCCCGCCCTGGTCGCCGTCGGCTTCCTGATGATGACCCAGGTCAAGCACATCGACTGGGACCGGTACGAGATCGCCGTCCCGGCCTTCCTCACCATCGCCGTGATGCCCTTCACCTACTCCATCACCAACGGCATCGGCGCCGGCTTCGTCGCCTACGTCGTCATCAAGACGGCCCTCGGCAGGGCGAAGGAGGTCCACTGGCTGATGTGGGGCGCCTCGGCGCTGTTCCTGGTGTACTTCGCGATCGACCCGGTGCGACAGCTGCTGCTCTGACCCGGGTGCGGCTGATCAGTCGTCCAGCGCGGCCTCCATCACGGCCTTGGCGACCGGCGCGGCCAGTCCGTTGCCGCTGACCTCGGAGCGGGCCGCGTCGGACTGCTCCACCACGACCGCCACGGCGACCTGCTTCCCGGTCGTGTCCGACTTCCCGTACGACGTGAACCAGGCGTACGGCGTCTTGGAGTTGTTCTCGCCGCGCTGGGCGGTGCCGGTCTTGCCGCCGACCGTGGCCCCGGACACCCGCGCGTTCGTGCCCGTGCCCTCCTCCACGACCGTCTCCATGGCGGACCGCAGCTGCTCGGCCGTGGAGGAGGAGACGATCCGCTCGGTGGAGACGTTGTCGTCGTAGTCCTCCAGCACGTCGCCGTTGCTGTCGGTGATGCGCGAGACCATGTGCGGCGAGACCAGCTCACCGCCGTTGGCGATGGCCGCGGACACCATGGCGATCTGCAGCGGCGTCGCGGTGACGTCGAACTGGCCGATGCCGGACAGCGCGGTCTGCGCCTCGTCCATGTCCTTCGGGTACACGCTCGGGTACGCGCGCACCGGCACGTCCTGCTCGGTGTCGTTGAACCCGAACTTCTCCGCCATCGCCCGGACCTTGTCCTGCCCGAGGTCGACGGCCATCTTGCCGAAGACGTTGTTGCAGGAGTACTGCAGGGCCGTCCGGATCGAGGCGTCCTCGCAGGGCGCCGACGGGTTCTCGTTGGTGAGCGTGCGGTCGGACTGCTCCAGCTCGTACGGGTCGGGGCTGACGGTCCCCTCGTCGACCGAGGAGTACAGCCCGTCCTCCAGGGCCGCCGCGGCGACCACCAGCTTGAAGGTCGAGCCGGGCGGCAGCGGCTGGCGCAGCGCGCGGTTGGTCAGCGGCTTGTCCGAGTCCTTCTGGAGCTCCTGCCACGCCGAGGTGTCGCCGGTGGCCAGTGCGCCGGGGTCGTACGACGGTGTGGAGACGACCGCGAGGATCCTCCCGGTCTCCGGGTCGACGGCGACGGCGGCGCCCTTCTTGTCGCCGAGGGCCTCGTAGGCCGCCCTCTGCACGCCCGGGTCGACGGTCGTGATCACGTCGCCGGGGTCGGCGCGCCTGCCCGTGACCGTGTCCAGGACGTTGTTCAGCCGGGTGTCCGTGCCGTCCAGCAGGTCCTGGTAGACGCCCTCCAGCTGGGTGGCGCCGTAGACCTGCGAGCTGTAGCCGGTCACGGCCGCGTACAGCTCGCCGTCGGTGTACGTGCGCTTGTATCTGAGGTCGCCGCCCGTCGTGCGCGCCGAGCCGGTGACGGCCTCGCCGCCCACGACGATGTCGCCGAGCGGCTCGCTGTACAGCGCGATCGCGTTCCGCCGGTTGTCCTTGTCGTCTGCCAGCGCCCGGCCCTCGTAGAACTGCACCCAGGTCGCCCTGAACAGCAGGGCCAGCACCAGCAGCAGTGTGAAGACGGACGCCCGCCTGATCGTCTTGTTCATCCCGGTCACAAGACGAGCGAAGGCGGCCGGATCGTTCCCTTCCGGTACTTTTCTCATCCGGCACTCATGTACGGGGTCAGGGCGACCTCAGGAACCCCGCCTCGTACGCGGTCCGGGTACTCCCCGGTCAGGCCTCCAGGACCAGGACGACCTCGTCGATCTCCTCGCCCCGCGCGTTCGCGAACCCCCGCTCCCGCCCGGTGACCCGGAACCCGCACTTCTCCAGCACCCGCAGCGAACCGGCGTTGTCCGCCGCCGCGCGGGCGTGCAGCGGGCGCTCGCCGACCTCGGCCAGCAGCGCCGCCAGCGCGGCCGTGGCGATGCCGCGCCCCCAGTAGTAGCGGTCGATCCAGTACGTCACCTCGCGCTCGCCGGGCGCGCCGTACACCGCCGCGTGACCGACGACGTCCCCGTCGGCGAGCACGGTCCGGTTCACGATGCCGTCCGTGGCGCGGATCCGCGCCCAATGCGCGTCGAACGCGTCCCGGTCGGCGGGGTCGGCCGCGGTGAAGGCGGCCATCAGCAGCGACTCGGGATCGTTCGACTGCCGGAAGAACACGGGCAGATCGCTGTCGTGGACCGCGCGCAGTACGACGTCCATGGGTCAGAGCCTCCGGGTCGCGAGGGTCAGCCGGTCGCGGGCGTCGAACAGGGCGTCCTTCACCATCTGCTCGTGCGCGGGGGTCAGCCGGGCCACCGGGACCGAGCAGCTGATCGCGTCCCGGGCCGGCGTGCGGTACGGGATGGCCACGCCGAAACAGCGCAGGCCCAGGGTGTTCTCCTCGCGGTCGACCGCGTAACCCTGCTCGCGGACCTGGTGCAGCTCCTCGATGAGCTGCTCCCGGTCGGTGATGGTGTGCTCGGTGAGCGCGGGCAGCGTCTCCGGCAGCAGCTTGCGCACCTGCTCGTCGGAGAACGTGCTCAGCAGCGCCTTGCCGAGCGAGGTCGAGTGCGCGGGCAGCCGGCGGCCGACCCGGGTGAAGGGGCGCAGATAGTGCTGCGACTGCCGGGTGGCGAGGTAGACGACGTTCGTGCCGTCCAGACGGGCGAGGTGGATGGTCTCCGTGGTGTCGTCCGAGAGCCGGTCCAGGGTCGGCCGCGCCACCGCGACGACCTCGTCGCCGTCGATGTAGGAGGTGCCGACGAGCAGGGCCCGCACGCCGATGCCGTAGCGCGTGCCGGTGGCGTCCGTCTCGACCCAGCCGAGCTCCACCAGGGTGCGCAGCAACATGTACAGGCTGGACTTGGGGTAGCCGACGGCCTCCTGGACCGCCGCGAGGGAGTGCATGCCGGGGCGTCCGGCGAAGTACTCCAGCAGTTCGACCGTCCGTACCGCGGACTTGACCTGCGCTCCGCCCCCCGTCTCTCCAGCCGACATCGCCCTTGACCCCTTCGTTCGACGGGAAATAGTCTCCGAAAGCCTATTCATCATCAGAGACGGCGTTCAGTATATCGAACGCGCTGGTGGATGACCCAGATACATGTGGAGGGATCCGCGGTGGCAGCAGCACCAGTCTGGAGTGTCGACCCCCGAACCGGGAAGCAGCGGGAACAGGTTGCGGTGGAGGCCACGGCCCAGGAGGTGGACGCCGCCGTCCGCGCCGCGCACGAGGCCCGCGGCGCGCTGGCCGACCGCACGGTCCGCGCCGCGTTCCTGCGCTCCGCCGCCGAGCGGCTGGGGGCGACCGAGGACCTGCTCGTCGAGGCCGCCGACGCCGAGACCGCGCTCGGGCCGGTCCGGCTCACCGGCGAACTCGCCCGCACCCGCTACCAGCTGAGGGCCTTCGCCGACATCGTCGACGAGGGCGCCTTCCTCGACGTGGTCATCAACCACCCGGACGACACCGCCACCCCGCCGATCCCGGACCTGCGCCGCTACAAGGTGCCGCTCGGAGTCGTCGCCGTCTACTCCGCCTCCAACTTCCCCTTCGCCTTCTCCGTCCCCGGCGGCGACACCGCGAGCGCGTTCGCCGCGGGCTGCCCGGTCGTCGTCAAGGCGCACCCCGACCATCCCGCGCTGTCCGAGCTGGTGGCCAAGGTGCTGCGCACCGCCGCGGCCGAGCACGGCATCCCGGCGGGCGTGCTCGGGCTGGTGCACGGGTTCGAGGCCGGAGTCGAGCTGATCCGGCACCCGCTGGTCACCGCGGCGGGCTTCACCGGGTCGGTCCGCGGAGGCCGCGCGCTGTTCGACGCGGCGGCCGCCCGGCCGGTGCCGATCCCGTTCCACGGAGAGCTGGGCTCCCTCAACCCGGTCCTGGTCACCGAGGCCGCCGCCGCCGAACGCGCCGAGGCCATCGGCACCGGCCTGGCGGGATCCATGACGCTGGGCGTCGGGCAGTTCTGTGTGAAGCCCGGCCTGGTGCTCGTGCCGGGCGGGGCGGCCGGTGACCGGCTGGTGAAGTCCCTCACCGACGCCGTCAGCGACACCGGGGCGGGGGTTCTGCTGGACCACCGCATGCGGGACAACTTCGTCGCCGGGGTCGCCGAGCGGGCCGAACTGCCCGAGGTGGACTCACCCGTGACGCCGGGGGCGGCCGGGGAGCACACCGTGAGCCCCGGCTTCCTGACGGTCCCCGCCGCCCGGCTGGCGAGCGAGGGGGACCACGACCTGCTGCTGGAGGAGTGCTTCGGCCCGGTCACCGTCGTCGCGCGCTACGAGGACGAGGACGAGGCGACGGGCGTCCTGTCCCGGCTGCCGGGCAACCTCACGGCGACCGTGCATCTGTCCGCGGAGGAGGCCGCGGGGGAGGGGCGCGGGGCCGCGCTGCTCGCGGAGCTGACGCCGCTGGCGGGGCGGGTGCTGGTCAACGGGTGGCCCACGGGGGTCGCCGTGGCGGCGGCCCAGCACCATGGGGGGCCGTACCCGGCGACGACCTCCACGTCGACCTCCGTGGGCGGGACGGCCGTCGAGCGGTGGCTGCGGCCGGTGGTGTACCAGGGAGCGCCCGCCGCGCTGCTTCCCGCGGAGCTGCGGGACGAGAACCCTCTGGGGGTGGCGCGGAGGGTGGACGGGCGGTTGGAGCGGTAGCACTCCGTTGGGTTGTGGGGGTGCGGGGTTCGGGGTGCCGGGTTGCGGGGGTGTGCCGGGTGCGGGTGCGTCGTGGCTTGTCGCGCAGTTCCCCGCGCCCCTGAAAGCCCCGTTGTGGCTTGTCGCGCAGTTCCCCGCGCCCCTGAAAGCCCCGTTGTGGCTTGTCGCGCAGTTCCCCGCGCCCCTGCAAGCCCCGTTGTGGCTTGTCGCGCAGTTCCCCGCGCCCCTGAAAGCCCGCGCTCCTGCAAGCCCGCGCCCCTGAAAGCCCGCGCTCCTGACGGGCCTTGGGGCCCTGGAGGGCGCCGTGGAGAATTCGGTCATGGATTTTTCTCTTCCCGAACTGCCCTTTCCTCTGCGCACTTATGGACCCGACGGGCACTGGTCGTACGAGGACGAGGTGCTCACCGGGTGGGCCGGGCCCCGGCAGGACCGGTTCGTGCCGCCGACCGACGAGGGGCTGGACCCGGCGTCCGACGCGCCGCGGCTGCTCGGGGCGCCCGAGGGCGACTTCCAGCTGATCGCGCGGGTCACGGTGGGCTTCAACTCCGCCTTCGACGCCGGGGTGCTGTACGCGCATGTCGGGGACCGGGCGTGGGCCAAACTGTGCCTGGAGTACTCGCCGGACGTGCCCACCGTGTGCACGGTCGTCACCCGGGGGCACTCCGACGACGCCAACTCCTTCACTGTGAACGGCAGTTCGGTGTGGCTGCGGATCAGCCGGACCGGGCGGGCGTTCGCCTTCCACGCCTCCCGGGACGGCGAACGGTGGACCTTTGTGCGGCTGTTCACCCTGGGCGGGGAGAAGGAGACCGGCGCGGCGCTGGTCGGATTCCTCGCGCAGGCGCCGCTCGGAGAGGGTTGTGTGGTGACGTACGACCACATCGAGTTCCGGCCGTACTGGCCCGCTGATCTGCGGGACGGCAGCTGAGCGGGGAACCCGGGTGGCCGAAAGCGCGTCCTGAGGGGCGTGATCAGTGAGCGAGTGACCGGGAGCCGGGTGATCCGGACCGTCGTGCGTGCCGAGGCGGAGACGGTCGCCGCGCTGCACGCGCGGGCCCGGGCGACGTACTACCCGGACGGCATCCCGGACGACGGCACCGACTGGGCGGCGTCCTGGCGGGACGCGATCGGGCGGACCGACGGGCAGGTGCTGTGCGTCGTGGAGGCGGGGCGGATCGTCGGCCTCGCCTCCTTCCGGACCGTACCGGGCGTGCCCGCGGACACCGTTGACCTGCGCCAGTTCCACGTGGACCCGGGCCACTGGCGGTCCGGGATCGGCAGCGCCCTGCACACGGCCTGCCGGGAGCAGTGGCGCGCCGACGGGCGGCGGACGGCCGTCCTGCGGGTGCACACGCACAACCTCCGCGCCCAGGCCTTCTACGCCCGCCACGGCTGGACCCCCGACCCGGACCGGCCGCGCGCGCCGGACGACCACCACCTCGATCTGCGGCTGGACGTCTCGGCCGAGCGTCGCGCCCGGGGGAATGGAACCGGCTGATTGAAGGTTCACGTACGGGAGCGGAGACAGTCTCCGTATCCGTACGACCCGAAGGAAACCGAGACACATGCGCGTCGAGATCTGGAGCGACATCGCCTGCCCCTGGTGCTACGTGGGCAAGGCCCGCTTCGAGAAGGCGCTGGAGGCCTTCCCGCACCGCGACCAGGTCGAGGTCGTGCACCGCTCCTTCGAGCTCGACCCCAGCCGCGCCAAGGCCGACGCCGGCCCGGTGATCCCGATGCTGGCCGCGAAGTACGGCCTCAGCGAGGACCAGGCCCAGGCCGCCGAGGACAACGTCGGCGCGCAGGCCCGTGCCGAGGGCCTGGAGTACCGCACCCGCGGCCGTGACCACGGCAACACCTTCGACATGCACCGCCTGCTGCATCTCGCCAAGGAGCACGGCCGCCAGGACGACCTGGTGCAGATCCTCTACCGGGCCAACTTCGCCGAGGAGCGGTCCGTCTTCACGGAGGGCGACGAGCGGCTGGTGGAGCTCGCCGTCGAGGCCGGGCTGGACGCCGGCCTGGCCCGCAAGGTGCTCGCCGACCCGGCCGCCTACGCCGACGAGGTCCGCGCCGACGAGCGCGAGGCCGCCGAGCTCGGCGCGAACGGCGTGCCCTTCTTCGTCCTCGACCGCAAGTACGGCGTCTCCGGCGCCCAGCCCGCCGAGCTGTTCACCCAGGCGCTGACCCAGGCCTGGGGCGAGCGCTCCCCGCTCACCCTGATCCAGGACGACTCCGCCGAGGCCTGCGGGCCCGACGGATGCGCGGTGCCGCAGGCCTGACAGCAGCGGGCGGGAAACCCGCCGGTCCGGAAACCCGCCGGTCCGGAAACCCGCCGGTCCGGAAACCAACGGATTCGGAAATCAACGGGTTCGGAAATCAACGGGTTCGGAAAACCGCAGGTCAGGGCGCATCCATAAGCGTTGCTTCGCAGAACCACGCAAACAATCGCAATGGACCGACAGGTCTCCACGATCCACAGTGGTCCCATGGAGACCTTCGAGAGCCTCGTCCGTGCCGAGTTCGCCCCGGAGAACACCTACCTCAACACCGCGAGCAACGGCCTGCTGCCGGCCCGCACCGTCACCGCCCTGCACGACGCGGTGCGGATGCGGGCCGAGGGCCGGCCGCTGGGCCCGCTCTACGAGGACGTGGAGGCCGTGCGCGCGTCCTTCGCCCGGCTGGCCGCGGTTCCCGTCGAGCGCGTGGCGACCGGCGGCTCGGTCGCCGAGTACGGCGGGCTGATCGCCGCCGCGCTGCCCGCCGGGGCCGAGGTGCTCACCGCGGAGGCCGACTTCGCCTCCCTGGTCAACCCGTTCCACATGCGCGGCGACCTCAAGGTGCGGGCCGTGCCGCTGGAGCGGCTCGCCGAGTCCGTCCGCCCGGAGACCACGCTCGTCGCGGTCAGTGCCGCCCAGTCCGCCGACGGCCGTGTCGCCGACCTGGGCGCGGTGCGCGAGGCGGCCCTCGCGCACGGGGCCCGCACCTATGTCGACGCCTCCCAGTCCGTCGGCTGGCTGCCGCTGGACGCCGGTGCGCACGACTACGTCGCCGCCGTCGGCTTCAAGTGGCTCCTCGGGCCGCACGGGGCCGCGTTCTGCACCGTGCCGGAGGACTTCGGCGGACTCACCCCGCTGCTCGCCGGCTGGGTCGCCGGTGAACTGCCCTGGGAGAGCTGCTACGGACCCGTCACCGAACTCGCCCGCTCCGCCCGGCGGTTCGACGTCAGCCCCGGCCTGTTCAGCTACGCCGGACTGCGCGCCTCCCTCGAACTGATCGAGGAACTCGGCATCGACGCCGTCCACGCCCATGACCTGGCCCTGGCCGACCGTTTCCGGGCCGGCCTCACCGCCCTCGGCCACGAGCCGCTGCCCTCGCCCGGCTCGGCGATCGTCTCCGTCCCCGGCCTCGGCCACCGCCAGCCCGGCCTCGACACGGCGGGCCTCCAGCTCTCCGACCGCGCGGGCAATCTCCGGGCGTCCTTCCACCTCTACAACACCGAGGCGGACGTGGACCGCCTGCTGGACGCGCTGTCCTGACGACAGAAGAGGGGCCCCACCGCACCCGGCAGGGCCCCTCACTCCTCACTCCTCCAACGGTCACCGCACCGGCATGAAATCCCGCGCCCCTATGTACTCAGGCCGCCGTATCGGAGCTGCGAACGGCTCCACCGCCTTGTTCTCCACGCTGTTGAACACGATGAAGACGTTGCTGCGCGGGAAGGGCGTGATGTTGTCGCCCGAGCCGTGCATGGCGTTGCAGTCGAACCAGGTCGCCGAACCGGCCCGGCCCGTGAACAGCCGGATGCCGTACGCGCTCGCCATGGCGGTCAGCGCCTCGTCGGACGGGGTGCCCGCGTCCTGCATCTGGAGGGACTTCTTGTAGTTGTCCTCGGGCGTGGCCCCGGCGCAGCCGAGGAACGTCCGGTGCGAGCCGGGCATGATCATCAGCCCGCCGTTGGTGGCGTAGTTCTCGGTCAGGGCGATCGAGACCGAGACGGTCCGCATGTTCGGCAGGCCGTCCTCGGCGTGCCAGGTCTCGAAGTCGGAGTGCCAGTAGAAGCCGCTGGCCCCGAAGCCGGGCTTGACGTTGATCCGCGACTGGTGGACGTAGACGTCGGAGCCGAGGATCTGCCGGGCCCGGCCGACCACCCGCTCGTCGCGCACCAGCGACGCGAACACCTCGCTGATCCGGTGCACCTCGAAGACCGAGCGGATCTCCTTGGAGCGCGGCTCCACGATCGAGCGCGCGTCCGCGCGGATCGCCGGGTCGGCCACCAGGCGCTCCAGCTCGGCGTGGTAGACCCCGACCTCGTCGTCGCCGATGAGCTGTTCACAGGCCAGGAAGCCGTCGCGCTCGTAGGCCTGGAGCTCGGCCGCCGTGACGGGGCCGGTAGTGCCGGGGCTGCCCCACACGACGGGGTCCTGACGTGGGACGGACACCTCGGTGGTGCCGCGGGTGGGGTACAGGTCGGTGACGGTGGTCATGCGGTCACACCTCCTCGGGTTCGGTGAGCAGGGGGTAGACGCCGTTCTCGTCGTGGTCCTCCCGGCCGGTGACGGGCGGGTTGAACACGCAGATGCAGCGGAAGTCCTGAAGGACACGCAGCGAGTGCCGCTCGTGCCCGTCCAGCAGGTACATGGTCCCGGGAGTGATCGAGTACGCCGTCCCGGTCTCGTGGTCGGTGAGTTCGGCGGCGCCCTCCACGCACACGACGGCCTCGACGTGGTTCGCGTACCACATCGACGTCTCCGTCCCGGCGTAGAGCACGGTCTCGTGCAGGGAGAAGCCGACCCTCTCCTTGGCGAGGACGATGCGTTTGCTCTCCCAGGTCCCGGACGCGGCCTTCACATGGCGGTCGGTTCCCTCGATGTCCTTGAACGAACGGACGATCACGGTGGTGCGGTCCCTCCTGCGTCAGACGGTGATGGCGGGTGCGGTCTCCCGGACGGCGCGGGCGAGCACCCGCAGACCCTCGTCCAGTTCGTCCGGGGTGATGGTCAGCGCGGGCAGCAGCTTGACGACCTCGCTCTCGGGCCCCGAGGTCTCGATCAGCAGCCCCAGTTCGAAGGCACGCCGGGCGACCCGCTCGGCGCGCGACTTGTCGTGGAACTCCAGGCCCCACACCAGGCCCCGGCCGCGGTACTCGCGTACGTCGGCGAGGTTCTCCTCGGTGATCTCGACGAGGGCCTGCTCGACCTGCTCGCCGCGGGTGCGGGTCTGCTTCTCCATGGCGGCGCCGTCGGCCCAGTAGCTCTCCAGCGCCGCGGTGGCGGTGACGAAGGCCGGGTTGTTGCCGCGGAAGGTGCCGTTGTGCTCGCCCGGTTCCCACACGTCCAGCTCCGGCTTGAACAGGCACAGCGACATGGGCAGGCCGTAGCCGCTGATGGACTTGGACACCGTGACGATGTCCGGCACGATGCCGGCCTCCTCGAAGGAGAAGAAGGCGCCCGTACGGCCGCAGCCCATCTGGATGTCGTCGACGATCAGCAGCATGTCCTGCCGCTCGCACAGCTCGGCCAGCGCCCGCAGCCACTCCGGGCGGGCGGCGTTGATGCCGCCCTCGCCCTGCACGGTCTCCACGATCACGGCGGCGGGCTTGTTCAGCCCGGACCCCTGGTCCTCCAGCAGCCGCTCGAACCAGAGGAAGTCGGGGACCGTGCCGTCGAAGTAGTTGTCGAACGGCATCGGCGTGCCGTGCACCAGCGGGATGCCGGCGCCCGCGCGCTTGAAGGCGTTGCCGGTCACGGCGAGCGAGCCCAGCGACATCCCGTGGAAGGCGTTGGTGAACGACACGATCGCCTCGCGCCCCTTCACCTTGCGGGCCAGCTTCAGCGCCGCCTCCACGGCGTTGGTGCCGGTCGGGCCCGGGAACATCACCTTGTACGGCAGGTCCCGCGGCCGCAGCACCAGATCCTGGAAGGTCTGCAGGAACGCGCGTTTGGCGGTGGTGGACATGTCCAGGCCGTGGGTGACGCCGTCGCGCTCCAGATAGTCGAGCAGCGCCCGTTTCAGCACGGGGTTGTTGTGCCCGTAGTTCAGCGAGCCCGCTCCGGCGAAGAAGTCCAGGTACGCGTGGCCGTCCTCGTCGTACATACGGCTGCCGCGCGCGCGGTCGAAGACGGTGGGCCAGCCGCGGCAGTAGCTGCGCACCTCGGACTCGAGGGTCTCGAAGACGCTGAGGTCGGGCTGGGTGATGGTCACGGCGAATCGCTCCTCAATGCGGCGGAAGGGTCAACGGGACTGCGGTGCGGCCAACGGGCCGATGCGGTACAGGACTTCGGGGTCGTGCGGGCCGTCCGGGAACTGCTCCCGGCCGAACAGCACCTCTCTCTCGACCCGGGCGCCGTGCCGCTCGGCGAACGAGGCGAACAGCCGCTCGGAGGCGGTGTTGCCCGGGGTGATGGTGGTCTCGACGCACAGGACGGCCCGCTCCTCGGCGACCCGCCCGGCCAGTGCGTCGAGCAGGCGCCCGGCGAGGCCCCGGCCCCGGTGCCCGGCGTCGACGGCCACCTGCCACACGAGCAGGGTCCCCGGCCGGTCCGGCCGCAGGTACCCGGTCACGAAGCCCACGGGCTCCCCGTCCGCGTCCCGCGCCACCGCCGACGTGGCGGCGAAGTCACGGCACCACAGCAGATAGCTGTACGACGAGTTCAGATCGAGGTTCCCGGATTCCTTCGCGAGCCGCCAGAGAGCGGCTCCGTCGGAAATGTCCGGGCGGTCGACAATCAGGTCTGTCAGGTCTGCGGGTGCGGTGGTCATGCGGATTGAATTTAGCGAGGCAAATTGAAAATTGCATCGCCGTTTGCCCTTGGGTGGCGCGACAGTTCGTGTTATCACGCGGGCGCGAGGGTTGGGGTGTTTTGGGGCGATATCCGGCCTGTGAAAAGGCGCATAACGGACTCAGTGTGGAGCGTGTCACACCCGTCACATGTTCACGGAATCTTGGCGTTTACGCCAATCGAAAGCGGGCAGGAGAATATGGGCGGCTAGGCTCGACGGAATTCTTTTGTTTGTTTGGAATTCGACCGGAGGGGAATTCCCGAACATGTGCCGAGAATCCCGCGCACCGCCCCCTGCTCACCGGGCCGCGGCGTCCAGGGCCGCGAGGCTCCGGCGGGCGGTCTCCACCGAGGCGTCGGCCCCGTAGTGGTTGACCCGGATCATCTCCGCGGCCAGGGCGCCCCCGCCCGCCGCCAGCGGCACCTCCGGATCGGCCGCCAGCGCGCGGGCGACCAGTTCGGCGGCGTGGCGCCCGTCCGTCACCCGCAGGGTCGTCGCCACCGGCGCCGCGTCCCGGACCTCGTGCACATACGGCTGCAGGCCGACCGTGGCCGCACCCTCCCGCACGGCCAGCGCGGCCGCCCGGTGCCGGGCCGTCACCGAGTCCAGCCCCTCCGCCTCGATCCGCTCCAGGCACGCCTCCAGCGCGAGCATCTCCAGCTGGGCGGGCGCGTGCGGCAGGGCCTTGCGGCCGGCGTCGACCCAGCGCTCCTTCCAGTCCAGCAGGGAGAGATAGGAGCGGCGGGGTGCACGGGGGTTCTCCGCCATACGGGCCCAGGCCCGCTCGCTCACCGACACCGCCGACACGCCGGCCGGTCCGCCCATCGCCTTCTGCGCCCCGATCACACACAGATCGACACCCCACGCGTCCGGCAGCACCGGCTCGGCCCCCACGGAGGCGACCGCGTCCAGGTAGAACAGCGCGCCCTGCTCGCGCACGACCTCGCCGATCTCCGCGACGGGGTTGGTGTTGCCGGTCGCGGCCTCGGCGTGCACCAGCGACACGAAGTCGATCTCCGGGTGCCGGGCGAAGGCCTCCCGCACCTGCGCGGCGGTCACGGCCGTGTGGAAGGGGACCGCGAGGTCGATCACCGTGGCCCCGCAGTCCCGCAGCCAGCCGCCGAAGGTCTGCCCGTAGGGCCCGGTGATCACGTTCAGCGCGGTCGTGTCCGGCCCGGCCGTGCCCCGGATCGCGCCCTCCAGCGGCAGCAGTGCCTCGCCCTGCATGATCACGACGTCCTGGCGGGTGTCGAGCAGCCGTGCCACCCGGTCCTCGATCGAGGCGAAGCGGGTGGCGCTCAGCGGGGCGAGGTCCAGGAAGGGGTGGGTCACGGCGTTGCTCTTTTCGCTACTGCTTACGGGAACGGCCCCGCGGGAGCGGTCTCCCGGGATCGGCCGCAAGGGAGCCTAATCGTTGCCACAGGCTCTCATCCGTGCGCGCCGCGCCCTGTTCACCGTCGACTTCTTAGGCCGGACGGCTCTCTGGCCAACGGATTGATTTGAGGACCTCAAACGTCTCCTTATAATCGGAACGCACAGTTCCCCCCTAGGAGGTCCTCCCGTGAACACCGTCATCGGCCGCCGGGCCCGCGCCCTGGCCGCCATCACCGCGACGGCCGGGCTGGTCCTCGTGGCCGGCTGCTCCTCCGACGACGACGGCGGCAGCGGTACGAAGACCGCCGCCGGTGGCGTCGAACTCGTCAAGGCCGGTCAGCTCACCACCTGCACCCATCTGCCCTATCCGCCCTTCCAGTCGGAGATCGACGGCAAGGTGCAGGGCTTCGACGTCGCCCTGATCGACCTCGTCGCCGAGGACCTCGGTGTGCAGCAGGAGATCCTCGACACCCCGTTCGAGAACTTCAAGACCGGTGCCTTCCTCAACTCCGGGGAGTGCGACCTGGCCGCGGCCGGCATGACCATCACCGACGAGCGCAAGAAGAACGTCGACTTCTCCGACCCCTACTTCGACGCCACCCAGGCGGTCCTCGTCGACAAGGAGAGCGGCATCTCCTCCTTCGCCGACCTCGACGGCAAGAAGGTCGGCACCCAGGCGCAGACCACCGGTGAGGACTACGCCAAGTCCAAGGGCCTCGACCCGGTCTCCTTCGAGTCCTCCGACGCCGTCCTCAACGGCCTGCGCACCGGCCAGGTCGACGCCGTGATCATCGACTACCCCGTCGTCCAGGGCTGGCTGAAGGACAAGGCCAACGCCGACGCCTTCACGGTCGCCGAGCAGCTCAACACCGGTGAGCAGTACGGCTTCACCGTGAAGAAGGGCAACACCGAGCTCCAGGCGGCCGTCAACAAGGCGCTCGCGGACGCCAAGGCCGACGGCACGTACAAGAAGCTCTACGAGCAGTGGATCGGCCCCTACGAAGAGTCCGCCGCCTCCCCGGCCGCGTCCTGATGGCCGACACGGACGTACAGCTCCAGCCGAGGAAGAAGGGCCTCACCCGGCGGCAGAAGCAGCGGCTGTCACGCGGCACCCAGTACGTGGTGTTCGTGGCGGCCCTGCTGGCCGTCGGGTTCTCGGCCGACTGGGACCGGCTGAAGAACCAGTTCGCCCAAGGCGACATCGCCCGGGAGATGTTCCCGGACGTCATCACCACGGCCCTGAAGAACACGGTTCTCTATACGCTGTCCGGCTTCGCCGTCGGCATCGTCCTCGGTCTGGTCGTCGCGCTGATGCGGCTGTCGCCGGTGCGGCCCTACCGCTGGGTCGCCGGCGTCTACATCGAGATCTTCCGCGGGCTGCCCGCCCTGCTGATCTTCGTCTTCATCGGCGTGGCCGTGCCGCTGGCCTTCCCGGGCACGCAGATCCCCGGCGGGACGTACGGCAAGGTCGCGCTCGCGCTAGGCCTGGTGGCGGGCGCGTACATGGCGGAGACCTTCCGCGCGGGCATCCAGGCCGTGCCCAAGGGGCAGATGGAGGCGGCCCGTTCGCTGGGCTTCTCGCCCGCGCGTGCCATGGTCTCGATCATCCTGCCGCAGGCCTTCCGGATCATCCTGCCGCCGCTGACGAACGAACTGGTCCTGCTGTTCAAGGACTCCTCGCTCGTGCTGTTCCTCGGTGTCACGCTGGAGGAGCGCGAGCTGACCAAGTACGGCCGCGACCTCGCCAGCACCACCGCCAACTCCACACCGATCCTCGTCGCCGGCCTGTGCTACCTGCTGGTCACGATCCCGCTCGGTTTCGTCGTACGCCGTATGGAGGCGAAGGCCCAGGAGGCCGTCAAGTGAGCCGACCCGAGATCGAGATCCGCGGCCTGCACAAGTCCTTCGGCACCAACGAGGTGCTGCGCGGCATCGACCTGGAGATCGGCCAGGGCGAGGTCGTCTGTGTCATCGGCCCCTCCGGCTCCGGCAAGTCCACGCTGCTGCGCTGTGTGAACCTGCTGGAGGAGCCCGGCAAGGGGCAGGTGTTCGTCGGCGGCACCGAGGTCACCGACCCGGACGTCGACATCGACGCCGTACGCCGCCGCATCGGCATGGTCTTCCAGCAGTTCAACCTCTTCCCGCACCTCACCGTGACCGAGAACCTCACCCTGCCGCAGCGCCGGGTGCTGCGGCGCGGCAAGGCGGAGGCCGAGAAGGTCGCCGCCGAGAACCTGGAGCGGGTCGGCCTCGCCGAGAAGGCCGGCGCCTACCCGTCCTCCCTCTCCGGCGGCCAGCAGCAGCGCGTCGCCATCGCCCGCTCGCTGGCCATGGGCCCCGAGGTGATGCTCTTCGACGAGCCGACCTCGGCACTCGACCCGGAGCTGGTCGGGGACGTGCTCGCGGTCATGCGGATGCTCGCCGACGAGGGCATGACCATGATGGTCGTCACCCATGAGATGACCTTCGCCCGCGAGGTCGCCGACCGGGTGGTCTTCATGGACGGCGGCGTCGTCGTCGAGGACGGCCGGCCCGAGGAGGTCATCACCCGCCCGCGCCACGAACGCACCCGGCACTTCCTGTCCCGCCTCCTGGACCCGGCGATGGCCGACGTCGAGGAGGGGACGGGCGACCAGGTGGGCAAGGACGACTGAGGCCTCACTATCGTGCGGTGCATGAGCGAACGCGCGGTGCTGCACGTGAAGGGCCGGATCCTGGTCGGCCCCGAAGAGGTCCGGGACGAACTGTGGGTCGTCGACGGGCGGATCTCCTACGACCGTCCCGTCGACGCCCGTGACGTACGCACGGTCGAGGGCTGGGCGCTGCCCGGCCTGGTCGACGCGCACTGCCATGTCGGCCTGGACTCGCACGGCGCGATCCCGCAGGACATGGCCGAGAAGCAGGCGCTGACCGACCGCGAGGCCGGCACCCTGCTGATCCGCGACGCCGGCTCGCCCTCCGACACCCGCTGGATCGACGACCGCGAGGACCTGCCGAAGATCATCCGGGCGGGCCGGCACATCGCCCGCACGCGCCGCTACATCCGCAACTACGCCTGGGAGATCGAGCCCGAGGATCTCGTCGCCTACGTCGCCCAGGAGGCCCGGCGCGGCGACGGCTGGGTCAAGCTGGTCGGCGACTGGATCGACCGCGACCTCGGCGACCTCTCCGCCTGCTGGCCCCGCGAGGCCGTCGAGGCGGGCATCGCGGAGGCCCACCGCCTGGGCGCCCGTGTGACGGCCCATTGCTTCGCCGAGGACTCCCTGAGGGACCTGGTGGAGGCGGGCATCGACTGCGTCGAGCACGCCACCGGCCTGACCGACGACCTGATCCCCCTCTTCGCCTCCCACGGGGTCGCCATCGTCCCGACGCTGGTCAACATCGCGACCTTCCCGGCGCTCGCCGACGGCGGCGAGAGCCGGTTCCCGCGCTGGTCGGCCCATATGCGCCGACTGCACGAACGCCGCTACGACACGGTCCGCAACGCCTACGACGCCGGTATCCCCGTCTACGTCGGCACCGACGCCGGGGGCACCCTCCCGCACGGTCTCGTCGCGGCCGAGGTCGCCGAGCTGGTCACCGCAGGCCTCCCGCCGGTCGACGCCCTCGCCGCCACGACCTGGGCGGCCCGCGCCTGGCTGGGCCGCCCAGGACTCACCGAGGGCGCCCCGGCCGACCTCGTCGTCTACGACACGGACCCCCGCGCGGACGTCCGCGCCCTGGCGGCCCCGCGCCGCATCGTCCTGAACGGCCGGGTGACAGGCTGACCCGGGACCCTCACTCCGGGGCCGGCTGATCGTTACCGGCCCCGGCGGGCCCTCGTTGTGCACCCCCGTCCGCGCGCCGCCCCGTCGGCCTGCGGATTCGCCACCGGGGCGCGTGAGGGTGAGGGCGGGGAACATCCGTGCCGTGGAAATCGAAAACGAGAACGGAAACCCCACGATGGAGTGAAGTGACGGAGGATCGCTGCCCGTTCACTCTCAGTGCGTAATCCTTTCGGGGTCCCAAGCAGTCTCCTCTGGGGGTCCCACGAAGTGAACGGCACCAACGTCCGCCTGCCCGCACGCAGATTCGCCGCCGCCGCGGCGGCCACGGCCCTGATCGCGGGTCCCGCCGCGCTGGCCGCCGCGGGTCCCGCCCACGCGACCCCCGACCAGGGCCGCGCGAGCGCCGTCGTCCTGCGCACCGGGCTCGACGTGGCCCTGCTCGACAAGACCGTGAACGTCCCGCTCGCGGTCTCCCTCAACGAGGTCCAGGCCCCGCGGAGCGCCGAGAAGACCGCCCTGACCGCGCAGCTCGACGGCGTCGACGGGGGCAAGCCCTTCAGTGTGCTCAGCGCGCGGGTCGCCGAGGCCGAGGCCACGGTCACCGACGACAAGGCCGAGGCCAGTACCCGCCTCGCCCAGGCCAGGCTGCACGTCCCCGGCCTGCCGCTGCTCTCGGTGATCGAGGTCGAGGAGGTCACGTCCAGCGCGGTCTGCGAGACCGGCGAGGCACCGGCCGCCGAGGCGAACGTCCTCGGCGCGGTCACGGTCCTCGGCAAGAAGGTCACCCTCACGGCGGGCGGCACGACCGACGTCCAGGTGCCCGGCGTCGGCGAGGTCAGGCTCGACCTGTCCCAGCGCGAGACGACCTCCCGCACGGCCGCCGCCACCGCCCTCGAACTCAAGGTCTCCATCAACCCGCTGAAGCTCAACGTCGCCGACGTCGAGGGCGTCCTCACCCTCGCCGAAGCCACCTGCGAGACCCCGCCGACCGCACCGACCGTCCAGAGCCCGGCGCCCTCCCCGGTCACCGAGGTCGAGCCCCAGGGCGCCCCGGAGGAGGCCAACCTCGCGGAGACCGGCGGCAGTTCCACGATGCCCTACGTGGCGGGCGGCGCGGTGGCCCTGCTCGCCCTGGGCGGCGGAGCGGTGGCCCTGGCCCGCCGCCGAAGCTGACGCCGCAGCCGCGGCCGACGGTGGTGGGCGCATCCGAACCCGCCCACCACCCGCCCGGCCGGGTCAGCGGGAGCGCGGCGACGCCGCCCACGGTCCGCCTTGCAGCCGCAGCCGGCCCCGCCCGCCCGGTGCCTCGCCCGTCGGCACTGCCACCGCCCGTCCGCCTTGCAGCCGCAGCCGGCCCCGCCCGCCCGGTGCCTCGCCCGTCGGCACTGCCACCGCCCGTCCGGCTTGCCGCCGCGGCTGGACTCGCCCGGCTGGTGCCTTGCCTGTCGGCGGGCTGATTCGGGTGGTGGGTCTGCGGTGGTGGCGCTCGCGGTTCGGTTTGCCGCAGCGGCGGGCCGCGCCCGTCCGGTGTCTCGCCTGTCGGCGGACCGTCGGCGCCGCCACTGCCCGTTCGGCTTGCCGCCGTGGCTGGACCCGCCTGTCTGGTGCTTCGCCTGTCGGCGGACCGTCGGTGCTGCCATCGCCCGTTCGGCTTGCCGCCGCGGCCGGCCCCGCCCGTCCGGTGCCTCGCCTCGCGGCCTGCCGATTCGGGTGGTGGGTGTCCGGCGGCGCCGCCCTCGGCTCGGTTTGGCGCCGCAGCGCCTGGGCCCGCCCGTCTCGTGCCTCGCCTCTCCGACGACCGATTCGGGTGGTGGGTGGGCGTAGGTCGGGGGTCCAGGGGGCGGAGCCCCCTGGGGGTCAGGCGAGGGTGGCCCGGAGGGCTTCGAGGAACCCGTTGACCGTCGCCCGGTCCCGGACCGCGACGCGGAGCCAGTCCGCGTCCAGGCCGGGGAAGGTGTCCCCACGGCGTACCGCGTAGCCGAGCTGACGCAGACGCCCTCGGACCCGCGCCGCGTCAGGCAGCCGGACCAGCACGAAGGGCCCCTCGGCCGGGCCGGCCACCCGTACCCCCGCCCCGGCCAGCGCCTCCAGCCCGGCCACCAGATGCGCCCGGTCCGCGGCGGCACGGTGCGCCGCGTGAGCCGCCTCCGCGAGAGCCCGGGGCGCCACACACGCCTCCGCCGCCGCGAGCGCGGGCGACGACACCGGCCACAGCGGCTGCGCCCGCTCCAGCTCACCGACGACCTCCGGCGCGGCCAGCACATAGCCGACCCGCAGCCCCGCCAGCCCCCACGTCTTCGTCAGCGACCGCAGCACCACCAGCCCCGGCACATCGGTCCGCCCGGCGAGCGCCTCCCGCTCACCGGGCACCGCGTCCAGGAACGCCTCGTCGACCACCAGGGTCCGGCCCGGCCGGGCCAACGCGGCGATCGCCGCGGCGGGATGCAGCACCGACGTGGGATTCGTCGGATTCCCGATCACCACCAGGTCCGCGCCCTCCGGCACCAGCCCGGCATCCAGCCGGAACCCGTCGGCCTCCCGCAGCAGCACCCGGTCCACCGTGTGCCCGGCGTCCCGCAGCGCGGCCTCCGGCTCGGTGAACTGCGGATGCACCACCACCGGCTGCCGCACCTTCAGCGCCCGCGCCAGCAGCACGAACGCCTCCGCCGCACCGGCCGTGAGCAGCACCCGCTCCGGCGGGAGCCCGTGCCGCGCCGCGACCGCCGCCCGCGCCGCCCGCCCGTCCGGGTAGGCCGCGAGGCCGGCCAGCGACCCGGCGATCACCTCCCGCAGCCAGGCGGGCGGAGTGTCCGCACGGACGTTCACGGCCAGGTCCACCAGCCCGCGGCCGTCGTCACGGACCTCCGCGTCCCCGTGGTGGCGCAGATCGTGCCCGCCGCCGTCCTCAGTGGGCATGCGCGTGCCCACCGTGGTGGTGATGCCCGTGCCCGTGCGGGTGGTCGCCGTCGTCGTCCGGGTGGAAGTGCGGCTGCTGCGGCATCCCCACCTTGTCCTCGAAGCCCGGCAGCGCGATCCGGTACACGCACGAGTCGCAGTTCATCCGCAGATCGCCCTTCAGGGCCTCCCGGTACCGCTCCATCACCAGATCCAGCAGCTCCGGCTCGGGCCCGATGACATCCGCCGAACGCACCTCGGCCTCCGGATGCCCGGCGGCCCACGCCGACGTCTGCTCCCGCACCCGGTCCGGCAGGATGCCCGTGAACAGGAAGTACGGCAGCACGACGATCCGCCGCGCCCCCAGCCTCACGCAACGGTCCAGCCCGCTCGGCACGTCCGGCGCCGCCAGCGACACGAACGCCGTCTCCACGCCCGCGAACCCGCGCCCCTCCCACAGCAGCCGCGCCGCCTTGTGCACCTCGGCGTTGGCGTCCGGGTCGGTCGAGCCGCGCCCCACCAGCAGCACGGTCACCTCGGCCCGGTCCCAGTCGCCGAGCACCTCCGCCAGCCGCCGCTCCAGCACGTTCAGCAGCGACGGGTGCGGTCCGAGCGGACGGCCGTAGGTGTACGAGATCCCGGGGTGCCGCTCCTTCTCACGGGCCAGCGCCGCCGGGATGTCGCCCTTGGCGTGCCCGGCGGACACCAGCATCAGCGGAACCGCCGCGAACCGCCGGACACCCCGCTCGACCAGCTCGGTCACCGCCTCGCCCAGCGGCGGCGGGGACAGCTCGATGAAGCCGCCCGCGACGGGCAGTTCGGGGTGGCGGCGGCCCAGCTCCCGTACGAAGGCGCGGAAGGCCTCCGCTCCGGCTTCGTCCCGGGTGCCGTGACCGGCGATCAACAGGGCGGGCGGCGTGGTCACAAGGTCTCCTCAGACGGTGGAACGGGGTGGTACAGAAGGGCGTTGAGCGCGGCCGAGGCCACCGCCGAACCGCCCTTCTCGGACACGTTGCTGACAGCGGGCAGCCCGCTCTCGCGCAACGCGGCCTTGGACTCGACCGCGCCGACGAACCCGACGGGCAGTCCGACGACCAGGGCCGGGGCGGCGTCCAGCGTCAGCAGCTCCTCCAGCGCGGTCGGCGCGTTGCCGATCACCCAGAGGGCCCCCGGGCCGACCTGCTCGTAGGCCAGCCGGATCGCGTGCGCGGAACGGGTCAGCCCCGGGCCCGCCACGGCGTCCCTCAGCCGGCAGACGGTCTCCCGGCGCGTGATGCCCGCCGCGACCATCTCCACGTCCACGACGACCGGCGCCCCCGAGTGCAGCGCCGCGTGCGCCTTCGCCAGCTCGCCCTCGTCCATGACGAGATCGTCCGCGTACTCCAGGTCGGCGGCGGAGTGGATCACCCGCTCCGTCACCGCCCGGGTCAGCGGCGACAGGTGCGAGGTGTCCAGCCGGGCCCGCAGCCGACGGTAGGACTCCACCTCGATCGGGTGGACGACACGGTTCACTGGGGCTCCTCCTGCCAGCGGTAGCCGCGCGGCGTCACCATGCGCCCCGCGATGTTCCGGGTCGCCGTGTTGCCCACGGTCACGACCGTCATCATGTCGACGGTCGCCGGGTCGAGCTCACCGAGCGAGGTCACCCGGCTCGACTCGTCCGGCCGCGAGGCGTTGCGCACGACACCCACCGGCGTGGCCGGCGCGCGGTGCTCGGCGAGGATGCCGAGCGCCTTCGGCAGCTGCCAGTCACGGCCGCGCGAGCGCGGGTTGTAGAAGGTGACCACGATGTCCGCCTCGGCCGCCGCCCGCACCCGCCGCTCGATGACCTCCCACGGCGTGTGCAGATCGGACAGGCTGATCGACACATGGTCGTGGCCCAGCGGCGCGCCCAGGATCGCCCCCGCCGCGAGCGCCGCGGTCACCCCGGGCACCCCCACCACGTCGATGTCGTCGGAGGCCTCGGCGAGCGCCGGGGACGCCATCGCGTACACGCCCGCGTCACCGCTGCCGATCAGCGCGACCGCCTGGCCCCTGCGGGCCTCGGCGACCGCCGTGCGCGCCCGCTCCTCCTCGGCGCCGAGCCCCGACTCCAGCACCCGGGTGCCCGGCCGCAGCAGATCGCGGATCTGGTCGACGTACTGGTCGAGCCCCACCAGCACCGAGGCCCGCCGCAGCTCCGCCTTCGCGCGCGGCGTCAGCAGGTCACGGGCACCCGGCCCGAGCCCCACCACCGCGAGCCGCCCGCGCCCCGGCCGCCGTACGACCGCGCAGGTCGCCATCGCCGGACTTGCCGCGGACTTCCGCTTCGGCACGAGGAGTTCACCTCCGCCGATCAGCGCGGCGGCCTCCGCCACCGACGGCGTGCCCACGGCGGCCAGCGGCGCGTCGGACGGGTTGGGCACCGCCACACCCGCCAGCGCGTCCGCCGGGTACGTCACCAGCGGCACACCGAGCCGCTCGGCGGCCAGGACGATGCCCGCCTCCTCCGACTTGGCGTCCACGGTGGCCAGTTCGGCGACGCTGCGCGAGGACAGTCCCGCCTCGCGCAGGGTCTCCTCGACGAGCCCCAGAACCTCCGCCACCGGCGCGCCCTTCGACGCGCCCACCCCCACGACCAGCGTCGGCGGGCGCAACAGCACCTCCCCGGCCGCCGGTTCACCCGCCCGGTCGGTCACCCGCACCCGGTACGCGCCGGAGTCCGCGAGCGGCAGCGGCGGCAACGGCCAGGCCACCTCCGCCTCCAGCGCGACCGGCTCCCCGTCCAGCAGCGCCCGCGTCACCCCGGCGACATCGCCCTCGAAGGGCAGACCGAGCGTGTCCAGACCCGGGATGCCGACCGCGTCCGTCGCCGTGGTCACCACCGGCACGGCCGCCAGCGACTCGCCCACCTCACGCGCGAGCTCGTTCGCGCCGCCGCCGTGCCCGCCGAGCAGCGCCACCGCGAACCGGCCGCCCTCGTCGACACACACCACACCGGGGTCGCTCGCCTTGTCGCCCAGCAGGGGCGCCACCAGCCGGACGACCGCGCCCGTGGCCAGGAAGCACACCAGCTGCTCGCACTCCCCGAACGCCCGCCGTACGGCGTCGGCGACCGGACCGTCGTACACCCGCGTCCGCTCCGGCCACGCGGCGGCCAGCCGGTCACGCGCCGCCGCCCCCGCCGCGGTGGCGGAAATGAGGCCGATCACTGGGCTACTCCTTCTCTACGGGCCGCGGGACGTACGCCCCACAGCAGGAAAACGGGATTGGCCGCCGCCAGCCGGGTCACCTCGCCCGGCAACGGCGCCAGACGGGACGACTGCAACAGCACCCCGTCACAGCCGAAACCGGCACCGGTGAGCGCGGCGCGCACCGCCGGCACCCGGTCGAGCGCCGCCATGGCGACCACCACCGTGCGCCGCGCCCGGCGCGCGCACGCGGTCACGATCGCGGGCAGCTCACTGCCGCCACCGCCCACGAACACGGCGTCGGGATCGTCCAGATCGGACAGCACGGTCGGCGCGGCCCCGTGCACCACCTGCACATCGACGCCGTGCGCGGCCGCGTTCGCACGCACCCGCTCCACACCGTCCGGGGTCTTCTCCACCGCGGTCACCGCCGCCCCGAGCCGCGCGCACTCCACGGCCACCGACCCCGAGCCCGCGCCGACGTCCCACACCAGGTCGCCCGGGCGCGGCCCCAGCCGGGCGAGCGCCAGCGCCCGCACCTCGAACTTGGTGATCATCGAGTCACGGTGCTCGAACTCGCCCTCGTCCAGCGCCCATCCGGCGGGCGGCACCGGCAGCCCGGCATGGGCGCGCACCGGGCCGAGCGAGCGCCGCTCGTCCAGGCTCAGGACGACACTGACCGCCGGACCCCAGTCCCGGGCCGCCGCCTCCGCGGGCGTGACCCGCTCCAGCCGCTCCTCCGGCGAGCCCAGCGCGGTCGCCACCACCAGCACCCGGTCGTACGACCGCAGCGCCGCGCCCAGTTCGGCGGGCCCGGCCCCCGGCCCGGTCAGCACCGCCACCTTCGGGTACGCCCGGCACATCTGCACGGCCGTACGCGGATCGCGCCCGTGCGCGCTGACCACCACGGCGTCCTCCCACGGCAGCCCCGCCCGCGCGAACGCGGCCGCCACCGAGGACACCCCCGGCCGCACGTCCAGCGTCTCCCGCCCGAACCGCTCGGCCAGCGCCCGTACGATCCCGAAGAAGCCGGGGTCGCCCGAGGCCAGCACGACGACGGGACGGTCCTTCGCGACGTACTCCCCGATCGTGTCCAGGGCCGGAGCCAGCGCGCCCAGCACGACCTGCTCCACGGTCCCGGGCAGCCGTACCGCCTCCAGATGCCGCCGCCCGCCCACGACGAGCTCGGCCCCGGTCAGGACGTCCTCGGGGACCGGCGCCCCGGTGCCCGTACCGACCACCGTGATCATGTGGAGGCACCCCGCTCGCGCAGCGCCCTGCGGGCCTCCGGGTCCGCCTTGCGATAGCCGTGGAAGTGGCCCGGGTGGTACAGGTGCGAGCGCGTGCCGTGCGCGTCCAGCGCCGGGCCCACCAGGAACAGGGTGTGCTTCCAGAGCTTGTGCTCCTTCACGGTCTCCTCCAGCGTGCCGATCGTGCAGCGCGCGATCAGCTCCTCCGGCCAGGTCGCCTGGTAGGCGACGACGACCGGGGTGCTCGTCGGATAGCCGCCCTCCAGCAGCTCCCGCACCAGCTGCCCGCTGCGGGCCGCCGACAGGAAGATCGCCATCGTGGTGCCGTGCTTGGCGAACTCACGGACCTCCTCGCCCGGCGGCATCGGCGTCTTGCCGCCGCCCAGCCGGGTCAGCACCACCGACTGCGCCACCTCGGGGATGGTCAGCTCGCGCCCGGCCAGCGCGGCCACCGCCGAGAACGCGGACACGCCCGGCACGATCTCGGTGGCGATACCGATCTCCTCGCACCGGTCGAGCTGCTCCTGCGTACCACCCCACAGGGCGGGGTCGCCCGAGTGGATACGGGCCACACGCAGGCCCTCCCCACGGGCACGCCGGTACACGTCGACGACGTCCTCCAGCGACATCTGGGCGGAGTCCAGGATCTGCGCGTCCTCGCGCGCGTGCTCGAGGACCTCCGCCTGCACCAGGCTCGCGGCCCAGATCACGACGTCGGCCTCGGCGATGGCGCGCGCGGCCCGGAACGTCAGCAGATCGGCGGCGCCGGGGCCGGCACCGACGAAGGTCACCTTGCCGGTGGGGGCTTCGGCCATGGGAATCGGTCCTCTCCTACGGTCCTGCGGGTTCTACTGCGGTTGCTGGTGGCGGATGTGCGCCGGCGCCGGTCCATCCGATAGCAAGGGGCCATGGCGGTCCTTGTCGCGCTCGGCGCGTTCCTGATGACGCTGGCCGGCGGCTGGACGGCGGGCCGGGTCACCGACCGCCGTCACCTGGTTCTCGGCCTGGCCGGCGGCCTGATGCTGGGCGTGGTCGGCCTCGACCTGCTGCCCGAGTCCCTGCGGGCCGCGGGCGACGAGGTGTTCGGCGTACCCGCCGCCCTGCTGCTGTTCGTGGCGGGTTTCCTGTTCGCCCATTCGGTGGAACGTCTGCTGGCCACCCGCAAGGCCGCCCACGGCGGAGCCGAGGACGGACACCGCACGCCCGAGGTGGGCCTGACGGCCGCCGCCGCGATGGTGCTGCACAGCGCGATGGACGGCGTGGCGATCGGCGCCGCCTTCCAGATCGGCGGCGGCATGGGCGCGTCCGTCGCCCTGGCGGTCGTCGCCCACGACTTCGCGGACGGCTTCAACACCTTCACCCTGACGACCCTGTACGGCAACGACCGCCGCAGAGCCGTGGCGATGCTCTTCGCGGACGCGGCCGCCCCGGTCGTGGGCGCCGCCTGCGCCGCGTTCGTGAGCATCCCGGAACCGGTCCTCGGCGGCTATCTCGGCTTCTTCGGCGGCGCGCTGCTCTATCTCGCCGCCGCCGAGATCCTGCCCGAGGCGCACCACACCCACCCGGCCCGCTCGACACTGCTGTGCACGGTCGCGGGCGCGGGCTTCATCTGGGTGGTGGTGGGCCTCGCCGAGTGACACGGCGCCCGGAGGGCGGGATCTCACAGCTTGCCGCCCCGCCCGCCGTCCCGCCGCGGGGGCGCGATCAGCGTCGACAGATAGGGCAGCGGCTCGTCACCGAGCCCGGCCGCCGGACGGACCGTCTCCTCCGGCAGCCCCAGCGAAGCACCCCACACGGCGTCCTCCAGCCGACCGCTCTCCCGCAGCGCCTCGGCGACCTCGGCGGCCTGCCGCCCGAACTTGTACGCGACGACCGTGCCGGGCCCGGCCAGCGCCTCCTTCAGCACCCGCGACCCCGCGGTCACCGGCACCAGCGTCAGCGGCTCGGTGCCCTCGGTCAGCACCGCGCCGGAACGGGACGCGAGGTCCTGCATCGCGGTGATCCCGGGCACCGTCTCCACCACGACCCCGGGCACCAGCTCCCCGATGGTCTGCGCGAGATACGTGAACGTCGAGTACACGTTCGGATCTCCGATCGTGGCGAACGCGACCGTCCCGTGCTCCCGCAGCAACTCGGCCACCCTGCCGCCCGCCGCGTCCCACGCGGCCTCCCGGCGCGCACGGTCGCTGCGCTCGTTCAGCGCGAAGACGACCCGCACGACGTCGTCCGCGGGCACGTAGTGCAGCACGGTGGCCTCGGCCCGGCCCGGCTCGCCGCCGTCCTTGCCGTCGGGCGCGGCCATCACCGGCACGACGACCACATCGGCGGCCCGCAGCGCGTTGACCCCCTTGACCGTCACCAGCTCCGGGTCGCCCGGGCCCACCCCGACTCCGATCAGCCTGCTCATGACGTCCGGCACCTCTCGACGAACCGACGGGCGACACCGGGCTCGGCGGCCCAGTGCGTATGCAGATAACTCGCGTGCACACCTTGTTGTACGAAACCTTCGACGCGCCGCTCAGGGGCGCGCACCCCCCAGGCGGGAGCCGCCCCGGCGCCCGGCTCGACAACCGTGCGATGGAATTCGTGCCCCCGCATCCGCGTCCCGGCACCCGCCAGCACACTGTCCGACACGGCCACGGCGTCCCGGTAGCCCAGAGTGAGCCGTTCGCTCATCCGCGCCGTGGCGTCGAGCACCCCGCACATGGGCCGCCCGTCCAGCTCCCGGCACAGATACAGCAGCCCGGCACACTCGGCCGCCACCGGCGCCCCGCCGAGAGCGAGCTCGGCGACGGCCTTCCGCAACGGCTCGTTGGCCGACAGCTCGGCGGCGTACACCTCCGGAAACCCGCCCCCGATCACCAGCCCCCGAGTCCCCTCCGGAAGCCCCTCGTCCCGCAACGGATCGAACACGACGACCTCGGCCCCGGCGGCAGCGAGCAACTCGGAGTGCTCGGCATAGGAAAACGTGAACGCGGCCCCACCGGCGACGGCAACCCGTAGCCCGTCCGGCGCTTGAGGACGAGGCCGTCCAGGCCGAAGCGCGGGTCCGGGGGCGGCAGCCCCCGGGGTCGGGACGGGAAGGGGCGGCGGGGGCGACGAAACCACAGCCTCAGCCACGTCGAACGCCGCAGCCGACAACGCCCCGGCACCGCGCGCCAGTGCGAGAAGCCCGTCCAGGTCGCACGAGCCGGCGACCTGCGCACCCATCGCCGCCACCGCCTCCACGGCGGCAGCCCCCCGCTCGGCAACCGGCACCAGCCCCAGATGCCGCGACGGCGTATCCACCTGAGGCGCCCGCCGCAACACCCCGAACACCGGCACCCCGACCGACTCCAACGCCTCCCGCAGCAACACCTCGTGCCGCTCGGAGCCGACCTTGTTCAGGATCACCCCCGCGACCCGCACCTCCGGATCCCAGGTCGTGAACCCGTGCACCAGGGCCGCCACCGACCGCGACTGCGACGACGCGTCCACGACCAGCACCACCGGCGCCCGCAGCAGCTTCGAGACCTGCGCGGTGGAGGCGAGCTCCCCCTCCCCGGCGGCCCCGTCGAACAGCCCCATCACACCCTCGACGACGGCGATGTCACACCCACGCGACCCGTGCAGGAACAACGGGGCGATCA
The DNA here is from genome assembly GCF_055587025.1 of Streptomyces sp. NPDC048600. Classification (NCBI taxonomy): domain Bacteria; kingdom Bacillati; phylum Actinomycetota; class Actinomycetes; order Kitasatosporales; family Streptomycetaceae; genus Streptomyces; species Streptomyces sp. NPDC048600. The sequence goes on from NZ_JBVJGZ010000022.1 coordinate 89,642, forward strand.
GCCCGGCCCCGCACAGATACGCGTCGAGATTCCGCCCCACACGCCCGGTCGCGAGCGCGTGGTACCCGGGGTCGATGTAGTCCGGCCCGACCTTGTGCGGGGACACGGCGAGCCCCCGCGCGGCGAACGCGGCCATCAGCCCCGTGGCGACGGTGGTCTTGCCGCTGCCCGAGGAGGGCGCGGCGACGACCAGCCGAGGGACGGAAGAAGTCACCACTCGATGCCCTTCTGGCCCTTCTGCCCGACATCCATCGGGTGCTTGACCTTGGACATGTCGGTGACGAGATCGGCGAACTCCACCAGCTTCTCCGGCGCGTTCCGCCCCGTGATCACCACATGCTGGGTGCCGGGCCGCTCGCGCAGCACGGAGACCACCTCGTCGGTGTCGATCCACCCCCAGTGCATCGGGTACGCGAACTCGTCCAGCACGTACAGCCGGTACGTCTCGGCGGCCAGGTCCCGCTTGACCTGCTCCCAGCCCTCCCGGGCCTTCTCCTCGTTGTCCATCTGCGCGTCGCGCTGGACCCAGGACCAGCCCTCGCCCATCTTGTGCCAGTCGACGGACCCGCCCTCGCCGGAGGCGCCCAGCACCCGCAGCGCGTTCTCCTCGCCGACCTTCCACTTCGCCGACTTGACGAACTGGAACACCCCGATCGGCCACCCCTGGTTCCAGGCACGCAGCGCGAGCCCGAAAGCGGCCGTCGACTTCCCCTTCCCGACCCCGGTGTGCACGACGACCAGCGGCCGGTTGCGCCGCTGCCGGGTCGTCAGACCGTCGTCGGGCACCACACTCGGCTGTCCCTGAGGCATTACGCGGCCCTCCTCTGTACGTCCTTCACCAGTCCGGCGATGCTGTCCGCCCGCAGCTCGTCCAGCGTCACGGCGGTCCCGCCCAGCTCACCCGCGAGCTTCCCGGCGAGCCCGAGGCGCACCGGCCCGGACTCGCAGTCCACGACGACCGAGGCCACCTCGTCGGCCGCGAACAGCCCGGCCGCCCTCGAGGCCAGCAGCAGCGGCTCCGGCCCGCCCGTGGCCCGGCCGTCGGTCACCACGACCACCAGCGCCCGCCGCGCCGCGTCCCGCAGCCGCTCCACCCGCAGCACCTCGTGCGCCTTCAGCAGCCCGGCCGCCAGCGGCGTACGCCCACCGGTCGGCAGCGACTCCAGCCGCGCGGCGGCCGCGTCCACGGACGAGGTCGGCGGCAGCGCCACCTCGGCGGCCGCACCCCGGAAGGTCACCAGCCCCACCTTGTCCCGCCGCTGATAGGCGTCGAGCAGCAGCGACAGCACGGCACCCTTGACGGCACCCATCCGCTGCCGGGCGGCCATCGACCCGGAGGCGTCGACCACGAACAGCACGAGGTTGCCCTCGCGCCCCTCCCGGACCGCCTGCCGCAGATCGTCCCGCCGCACCACCAGACCCGGCCCCGACCGCCCGCGCGCCCGCTGATGCGGAGCCGCCGCCTGCACGGTCGCCGCGAGATGCAGCTTCGTCAGCGTCCCGCGCGGCCGCCGCGCACCGGTCGTGCGCCCGTGCTCGGTCCGCGCCCGCGACCGCCGCCCGGCGGCACCCTGGCCGATCCCGGGCACGCTCAGCACCCTCGTCCGGAACGGCTCGGCGGCCCGTACGGGCGACTGCTCGCCGGCCCCCGAGGCCTGCGGCTCACCGCCCTCCCCGGCCTCGGGCCGCGCGGCGGTGTCCCCGCCCTGCGGCCCGGACTCCGGAGACGGCTGCCCGCCACCCCCGCCACCGGGACCGTCCGGATCGGGGTCCTCGTCAGGAGACTCGCCGGAGAACTCCTCCAGCGTCTCGTCGAGCTTGTCCTCGTCGAGTCCCGGCGCGTCGAACGGATTACGGCGCCGACGGTGAGGCAGCGCGAGCAGAGCCGCCTGCCGCACATCCTCCGCGAGCACGTCGGTACGCCCCGCCCACGCGGCCAGCGCGGTGGCAGTACGCGCCATCACGATGTCGGCCCGCATTCCGTCCACCTCGAACGCGGCGCAGGTCGCCGCGATCTGCCGCAGCGCCGCGTCGCCCAGCCGCACCTGCGGCAGCAACTCCCGCGCCGCGACGATCCGCTGCCGTACGGCGGCCTCCTCGCCGGCCCAGCGCGCCGCGAAACCGGCCGGGTCGTCGTCGTACGCCAGCCGCCGCCGGACGACCTCCACCCGCTGGTCGGGCTCGCGCGAGGCGGCGACCTCGACGGTGAGCCCGAAGCGGTCGAGCAGCTGCGGCCGCAGCTCGCCCTCCTCCGGATTCATCGTGCCGACCAGCAGGAAGCGTGCCGCGTGCCGTACGGAGACACCCTCGCGCTCGACGTACGAGGCGCCCATCGCGGCGGCGTCCAGCAGCAGATCGACCAGGTGGTCGTGCAGCAGGTTGACCTCGTCGACGTAGAGGATGCCGCGGTGGGCGTCGGCCAGCAGGCCCGGCTCGAAAGCCTTCACGCCCTCGGCGAGCGCCCGCTCGATGTCGAGCGCGCCGACGAGCCGGTCCTCGGAGGCGCCGACGGGCAGTTCGACCATGCGCGCGGGCCGCCCGGTGCCGTTGCCCGCCTCGTGCGGCCCGTCCGGGCAGCCGGGGTCGGGCTTCGCCGGATCGCACGAGAAGCGGCACCCGGCGACGACCGGCACCTCGGGCAGCAGCGCCGAAAGCGCCCTCACGGCCGTGCTCTTGGCCGTGCCCTTCTCGCCGCGCACCAGCACCCCGCCGACCGCGGGCGACACGGCGTTCAGCAGCAGCGCGAGGCGCAGATCGTCCTGGCCGACGACGGCCGTGAACGGAAAGGGGGTGGTCACTGGTCGCCCTCCAGGTCGCCTTCCAGCTCCAGGTACGTGGCCCGCAGCCGCTCCAGGGTGTCCGCGTCCGGCTCCGCCCACAGACCGCGCTCGGCGGCCTCCAGGAGCCGTTCGGTGATGCCGCGCAGCGCCCAGGGGTTGGACTGCTTCATGAAGTCCCGGTTCTCCGGGTCGAAGACGTACTCGGCGGAGAGCTTCTCGTACATCCAGTCGTCGACCACGCCCGCCGTCGCGTCGTACCCGAAGAGGTAGTCCACGGTCGCGGCCATCTCGAAGGCGCCCTTGTAGCCGTGCCTGCGCATGGCCGCCATCCAGCGCGGGTTGACCACCCGGGCCCGGAAGACGCGGTGTGTCTCCTCGCCCAGCGTGCGGGTCTTCACCTGGTCCGGGGTGGCGGAGTCACCGACGTACGCCTCGGGGTTCGCCCCCGTCAGATGCCGCACCATCGCGACCATGCCGCCGTGGTACTGGAAGTAGTCGTCCGCGTCGACGAGATCGTGCTCCCTCGTGTCGACGTTCTTCGCCGCCACCGCGATGCGCCGGAACGCCGTCTCCATGTCGCCGCGTGCCGCCTGCCCGTTCAGCCCGCGGCCGTACGCGTACCCGCCCCAGACCGCGTACACCTCGGCGAGGTCCGCGTCGGAGCGCCAGTTGCGGGCGTCGATCAGCGGCAGCAGACCCGCGCCGTAGGCACCCGGCTTGGAGCCGAAGATCCGGGCGGTCGCGCGGCGGCGGTCGCCGTGCTCGGCCGTGTCCTCGTCGGCGTGGCCCTTCACGAAGTTCGCGTCGGCCGGTTCGTCCAGCTCGGCCACCGCCCGCACCGCGTCGTCGAGCAGCCCGACCACGTGCGGGAACGCGTCCCGGAAGAAGCCGGAGATACGGACCGTGACGTCGATACGGGGCCGGCCCAGCTCGGCGAGCGGGACGATCTCGAAGCCCGTGACCCGCCGAGACGCGTCGTCCCACACCGGGCGGCAGCCCAGCAGCGCCAGGATCTCGGCGATGTCGTCGCCCTGGGTGCGCATCGCGGAGGTGCCCCAGACCGTCAGGCCGACGGACTTCGGGTACTCCCCGTTGTCGGCCAGGTACCGCTGCACCAGAGAGTCCGCCAGCGACTGCCCGACCTCCCAGCTCAGCCGCGAGGGGATGGCCTTGGGGTCGACGGAGTAGAAGTTGCGGCCGGTCGGCAGGACGTTGACCAGACCGCGCGTGGGGGAGCCGGACGGGCCCGCCGGGACGTAACCGCCGTCCAGGGCCTTCAGGATGTGGCTGATCTCGTCCGTGGTGCGGGCGAGGCGCGGCACGACCTCGGTGCTCGCGAACTCCAGCACCGCGACGGCGTCGGGGAGTTCGGTGCCGAGGACCTCGCGCACCAGCTCCGGGCCGGCCTCGACCGCCCAGTCCCGCGCCTCCATGCCCTCGGCGATCCGCCGGCACAGCTGCTCCAGCAGGTCGATCGCGTCGGACGCGGTCCGCGCGGGGCCCTGGACCAGGTCCGTCAGCTCCACCGGCACCTTCACCGGGGCGCCCGGCTCGGCCAGCAGCTCCTTCTCGACCAGCCCGAAGTGGGCGGCCAGCGAGGCCCGCAGACCCGGCAGCGCGTTCGCCCTGCCGCCCCACACCTGCGAGGCCCGCAGCACGGCGAGCACGAGGTTCACCCGTGCCTCGCCGACCGGACCGCCTCCCAGGATGTGCAGACCGTCGCGGATCTGGACGTCCTTGATCTCGCAGAGGTAGCCGTCGATGTGCATGACGAACTCGTCGAAGTCGTCCTCGTCCGGCTGCTCGTCGACATGCAGGTCGTGGTGCAGCTCGGCGGCCTTCACCAGCGTCCAGATCTGCGCCCGCACGGCCGGGGCCTTCGTCGGGTCGAGATCGCTGACCAGGGCGTACTCGTCGAGGAGCTGCTCCAGCTTGGCGAGGTCGCCGTAGGTGTCGGCGCGTGCCATCGGCGGTACGAGGTGGTCGACGACGGTGGCGTGCCCGCGCCGCTTGGCCTGGGTGCCCTCACCGGGGTCGTTGACGATGAAGGGGTAGATCAGCGGCAGGTCGCCGAGCACGGCGTCCGGGGCGCAGCCGCCGCTCAGGCCGAGGCCCTTGCCGGGCAGCCACTCCATCGTGCCGTGCTTGCCCATGTGCACGATGGCGTCGGCGCCGAAGCTGTTGTCCAGCCAGCGGTAGGCCGCCATGTAGTGGTGCGAGGGCGGCATGTCGGGGTCGTGGTAGATCGCGATCGGGTTCTCGCCGAAGCCGCGCGGCGGCTGGATCATCACGACGACGTTCCCGAACCGGAGCGAGGCCAGCACGATGTCGTCCCCGTCGACGTAGAGGCTGCCGGGCGGCTCGCCCCACGCCTCCAGCATGGCGTCCCGAAGCGACGGGTCCAGCTTCTCGAACCAGGCCCGGTAGTCCGCCAGTGGCACTCGCGCGGGCGCGGCGGCGAGCTGTTCCTCGGTGAGCCATTCGACGTCGTGGCCACCGGCGTTGATGAGCCGGTGGATCAGCTCGTCGCCCTGGTCGGGGTGTCCCTCGACGACGTATCCGGCGTCGCGCAGCGCGTCCAGCACCCGTACCGCCGACGCGGGCGTGTCCAGGCCGACGGCGTTGCCGACGCGCGAGTGCTTCGTCGGGTACGCGGTGAAGACCAGTGCGAGCTTCTTCTCGGCGTTCGGCTTGTGCTTCAGCTCCGCGTGCCGTACGGCGATCCCGGCGACGCGCGCGGCCCGCTCCGGGTCGGCGACGTACACCGGGACCTCGTCGGGGCCCTGCTCCTTGAAGGAGAAGGGGACGGTGATCAGACGCCCGTCGAACTCAGGGATGGCCACCTGCATCGCCGCGTCCATCGGGGAGAGCGCGGCGTCCGACTCGTCCCACGCGGCGTGCGAGGAGGTCAGGCAGAGCCCTTGCAGCACGGGCACGTCGAGGTCGGCGAGGGCGCCGATGTCCCAGGCCTCCTCGTCGCCGCCCGCGGAGGCCTGCGAGGCGTGCGTGCCGCCCGCGGCGAGGACGGTGGCGACGAGGGCGTCGGCCCGCGCGAGGATCTCGTACAGCTCCGGGTCCGCCCCGCGCAGCGAACCGCAGTACACGGGAAGGGCGTTGGCGCCCCGTGCCTCGATCGCGTCGCAGAGGGTGTCCACGAAGGCGGTGTTGCCGCTCAGTTCGTGGGCGCGGTAGAAGAGCACGCCGACGGTCGGGCGGCCCTCGGTGCGGGCACGCTCGCCGTGGACGCCGTACTCGGGCATCTTCCGCGGCGCGGCGAACCCTTCACCGGTCAGCAGCACGGTGTCGGAGAGGAAGCGGGCCAGTTCGGTCAGGTTCTCCGGGCCGCCCTCGACGAGGTACTTGAGGGCCTCGGCGACCACACCGGCCGGGACGCTCGACTCGGCCATCAGCTCCGCGTCCGGCACGGTCTCGCCGCCGAGGAGCACGGTGGGGATGCCGGAGGCCTTCAGCGCGGCGAGCCCGTCCTCCCAGGCCCGCTTGCCGCCGAGCAGCCGTACGACGGCGATCCGCGCGCCCTCGATCAGTCCCGGCAGTTCCTGTGCGACGTCGACGCGGGTCGGGTTGCCGATCCGGTAGGGCGCGCCCGAGGCGCGGGCCGCCAGCAGATCCGTGTCGGCGGTCGACAACAACAACACTGTGCTCATGCGGGCGCTCCCGGTGGAATGAAAGGCAGTCCTTGCGGCGCGCCGGACTCGATGAGCCGCCACAGCGCGTCCGTGTCCGCGTGCTGTTCGATGAGGTCGCCGAGCCGGTCGAGCTGCTCCTCGCGCAGCGCGGCGAAGGATGTGTCGGGTGCGGGGACGAAGCGGCGGCCCGCGGCGGTGGCGACCTCGCGCAGGAAGGCGCGCCGGAAGCCGTCCGACTCCAGGGAGCCGTGCCAGTGCGTGCCCCAGACCGGGCCCACCCGGCAGCCGTCGAGGCTGTGCCCTTCGTCATCGGAGATGAACGGTGCGCCGCCGTGGACCTCGGCCACCCCGTGATGGATCTCGTAGCCCTCGACCGGCTCGCCGAGGGCTTCCCCCACCGGCCGGGTGAGGGTCTTCTCGCGGGCGAACCGCACCCGCACGGGCAGGATGCCGAGGCCCTCGACGTGCCCCTCGCGGCTCTCGACGTCGTCCTCGATGTGCTCGCCGAGGATCTGGAAGCCACCGCAGACGCCGAGGACGGGCCGGCCCTCCGAGGCCCTTCTCACCAGGGCGTCCGCGAGCCCCCGTTCGCGCAGCCAGCGCAGTGCCTTGACCGTGCCCCGGGTGCCGGGGACGACGACCAGGTCGGCGTCGGCCAGTTCCTCGGGCCGGTCCACGAAGCGCACCACGACGCCGGGTTCGGCGGCGAGCGCGTCCACGTCCGTGAAGTTGGACATCAGCGGGATCGCGCACACGGCGACCCGCAGTACGTCCTCGCCGACGGGCGCGGCCACGTGCGACTCCCGGACGGCACCGCGCAGGGAGACCCGCAGGCCGTCCTCCTCGTCGATGCCGAGCCCGTGCCGGAACGGCAGTACGCCGTACGTCCGCCGCCCGGTGAGGCCGTGCAGCATGTCGAGGCCGGGCTCCAGCAGGGAGACGTCCCCGCGGAACTTGTTGACGAGGAACCCGGCGACCAGTGCCTGGTCCTCGGGCGAGAGCAGCGCCACCGTCCCGAAGAAGGAGGCGAAGACGCCGCCGCGGTCGATGTCGCCGACGACGAGGACGGGGAGGCGCGCGTTGCGTGCGATCCCCATGTTCACGATGTCGGTCCGGCGCAGGTTGATCTCGGCCGGACTGCCCGCCCCCTCACAGATCACCGCGTCATACGTGCCCCGCAACTCGGCCAGACAGTCCAGTACGGTGCCGAGCAACTGCTCCTGGCGGCCGCCGTGGTAGCCGCGGGCGCTGAGTTCGCCGACCGGCTTGCCCATCAGTACGACCTGGCTGCTGCGGTCGCCGCCGGGCTTGAGCAGCACCGGGTTCATCTGCACGGTCGGTTCGACCCGGCAGGCCTGCGCCTGCATGGCCTGCGCCCGGCCGATCTCGGCGCCCTCCCGTGTCACGAACGAGTTGAGGGACATGTTCTGCGCCTTGAACGGCGCCACTTTCACGCCCTGGCGCACCAGCCACCGGCAGATACCGGCGGTGACGACGCTCTTGCCCGCGTCGGAGGTGGTGCCCGCGACGAGGAGACCCCCGCTCATCTCTTCCGCCCCTTCACAACCAGGCGCGCGGCGACTCCCACGCCGAGCGCGAGCCAGCCGACCCGGCGGGAGAGCCGTACCGCCCGGTCGATGTCGGTCGCGGCGACGGCCCGTCCCGTCGCCCCGTTGAGCACGGGCCGGTGCTCGACCCGGCCGCCGTAGGACAGGGTTCCGCCGAGCCGTACGCCGAGGGCGCCCGCGAAGGACGCCTCCACGGGGCCGGCGTTGGGGCTCGGGTGCTTCGCCGCGTCGGCCCGCCAGGCGCGTACGGCACCGCGCGGGTCGGGTCCCGCGGCGGCGGCGAGCACGGCGGTGAGCCGTGCGCCGGGCCAGCCCGCGAGGTCGTCCAGCCGGGCGGAGGCCCAGCCGTAGCGCAGATGGCGCGGTGACCGGTGGCCGACCATCGCGTCGAGGGTGTTGACCGCGCGGAAGCCGAGGAGTCCCGGTACTCCGCCGAGGGCGCCCCACACCAGCGCGCCCACGACCGCGTCGGAGGTGTTCTCGGCGACCGACTCCACGACCGCGCGGGCGATCTGGTCGGCGTCCAGTGCCTGCGGGTCGCGGCCGCACAGATGGGGCAGCCGGGCGCGCGCGGCCGCGAGGTCGCCCTGTTCCAGGGCCCGGCCGACGGCCCGTGCCTCGCGGGCGAGCGAGGTGCCGCCGACGACGGCCCAGGTGGCGGCGGCGGTCAGCGCGAAGGAGGCGGTGGGGGAGGGGCGTGCGGCACGGGTGGCGGCGGCGCCCAGGGCGACCGTGCCGCCGACGCACACGGCGGTGTGCAGGGTGCCCCAGCCGCGGTGGTCGCGCCACAGCAGCCGTTCCACGGCACCGGCGGCACGGCCGAACGCGGCGACCGGGTGCCCGCGGCGGGGATCGCCGAGCAGGAGGTCACCGAGGAGGCCGGCGGCGGCGCCGTACGCGTAAACGCGATCGGCACGCATCGGGCTCAGCCGGCCGCGGGGGCGGGCGGAGCAGGGGTGATGGACCGCGAACGGCAGCCGCGCATGGCGATATGTCCTCACTCAGGGTGTCCACGCCCTGGTTCGACGAGACCGGCGGTGAGAGTTCCTGGCTCCCGGGGATGACTACCCCGGTGACAGTGGCGGGACCGCGCCGGATTCGCACCGGCTTCCTCTTCTGCCGCCGTACATGGCTCGGGCAGTCCACCACGGCCCTCGAACACCCGTCAACTCACCGTTGACCTGCGAGGCTGGAGTGTGCCGAGGCCCACACCGCCGCCGTGGCGTGGCGCGCCCGGGGACCGGCTCGCGCGGAAATGCCCGCTGTCCGGGCGGCCTTCCGCGACCGGCCTTTGTGACGCTCCGTCACGACCGCCCGTGGTGTGCCGGGAGGCGACCTGGCGGTCGCGCGATGGCCGGTCGTACGGCGTGAATCGCGGGCCGGTGGCGGGCTTGGGGGGCGCATGCGTGAGGGGGCTGTCACGGACTTCTCGTCCGCGACAGCCCCCTCACGAGGCCCGGCGTCAGGTTCCGGGCGTCAGGCCATGATCAGGTAGATGCCGTAGCCGACGGCCGCCGCGCAGGCGGCGAAGCAGGCGTAGGCACCGGTCACGGCCAGTGCGGCGGTGCCGCCCTGCTCCTGCGCCCGTTCCTGGCGGGAGAGGCCGACGACACCGAGGGTGAACAGGCCCACGAGGGCCACGGTGACCACGAGGCTGACGCCGAACACGGAGCCGAGGGCCGCCCAGTCGATCTTCATGCTGCTGATTCCTTCGTACCGGGGTGGTCGGGGCTCAGGCCGTGGCCTGCGAGGCGGCCGGCTCGGCCGCGCCCGCCGGGGCGGCGGCGACGACCGGCGCGTCGACGGTGGTGGTGCCCGCGGGCGGCGGGGTGACCATGGCGATCGCGGTGGTGACCACGCCGGCCGGTTCCTCGGTGTCGTTCACGTTGGTGTGGTCGACGACCTCGCGGCGCGACAGCTTCCAGATGGCGGCGCTGGAGCCGACCAGGAAGACGGCCACGACCGCGGTGCCCCAGGGGCCGAAGCCGGTGACCCACTCGGCGAGCGCGCCGACCAGGGCGGCGGCCGGCAGGGTCAGGCCCCAGGCGACGAACATGCGGGTCGCGGTGGACCAGCGGACCACACCGCCCTTGCGGCCGAGGCCGGCGCCCATCACGGAGCCGGAGACCGAGTGCGTGGTGGAGAGCGAGAAGCCCAGGTGGGAGGAGGCCAGGATGACCGTCGCGGCGCTGGTCTGGGCGGCGAAGCCCTGCTGCGGCTGGAGGTCGGTCAGGCCCTTGCCCATGGTGCGGATGATGCGCCAGCCGCCGAGGTAGGTGCCGAGGGCGATGGCCAGGCCCGCCGAGAGGATGACCCACATGGGCGGGTCGGAGTCGGGGGCGAGGGAGCCGCCGGCGACCAGGGCGAGGGTGATGATGCCCATCGTCTTCTGGGCGTCGTTGGTGCCGTGGGCCAGCGAGACCAGGCCGGCGGAGGCGATCTGCCCCGCGCGGTAGCCCTTCGCCGAGGCCTTGCCGTCGGCCTTCTTGCCCATCACGTAGGTGAGCCGCGTGGCGAACATCGCCGCCAGGCCCGCGACCAGCGGGGCCGCGATCGCCGGGATGAGCACCTTGGTGACCAGCACGTCACCGTGCACGGCACCCACGCCCGCCGAGGCGATGGTCGCACCGATCAGGCCGCCCATCAGGGCGTGCGACGAGGACGACGGCAGACCGACGAGCCAGGTCAGCAGGTTCCAGAGGATCGCGCCGACCAGGGCGGCGAAGATGACCTCGGGACGGATGCCTGATTCGTCGACCAGACCCTTGGAGATCGTGTTGGCGACCTCCACGGAGAGAAAAGCACCCACAAGGTTGAGGACGGCGGACATGGCCACCGCGACCTTGGGCTTGAGCGCACCGGTCGAGATGGTGGTGGCCATCGCGTTGGCGGTGTCATGAAAACCGTTCGTGAAATCGAACGCAAGTGCGGTTACCACCACAATCGCGAGGATCAGTGAGAGGTTTTCCATTTACCCAGGCAATCGTTCGAAGGTCATTGGTCAGTCGAACGTACGTAACCCAGGTGAACGGCAGGTGAACTGGACAGGGCATCGGGGTGTCCGCAGATGGGAGCAAGGATTCCTGTATCGGGCGGTGCCGGGCGGCACCCCCGGGAACTCTGCCCTCGGGCACCCCGCGCGGCCCGTCGCAGGTGGTTCCCGGACCCCTCGGAGAGATCCTGGTCACCTGCCGCGGGACACCCCGCCGGCCGGGTCCGCCTGGCAGGATCACGGCATGGCTGAGCAGCGTCGGGAGCAGCGGGACACACAGGGCTCCGGGGGAGCGGAACCGGCCGGGGCGGGGCCGCGCGGGAGGGCGGTGCTCCCCGAGGAGGCCGAGGCCTGGACCGGCCTGGTGACGACGGCCCGCCGCACCGTCACCGACGGCCTCGTCGTCGGCACCTCCGGCAACGTCTCCGTCCGCGTCGGCGACACCGTGCTGGTCACACCGTCGGGCGTGCCGTACGACCGGCTCAGCCCGGACGACGTGACGGGGGTGGACCTGGACGGCGGGCAGGTGCTGGGGGACCTGGTCCCCACCAGCGAGCTGCCGATGCATCTCGCGGTCTACCGCACCACGGACGCCCGAGCGGTCGTCCACACCCACGCCGTGCACGCCACGGCCGTCTCCACCCTCGTCCCCGAGCTGCCCCTGATCCACTACATGGCCGCCGCCCTCGGCGGCCCCGTCCGCGTCGCCCCGTACGCGGCCTACGGCACCGCCGAACTGGCCGAGAACATGCTCCACGCCCTCACCGGCCGCACGGCCTGCCTCCTCGGCAACCACGGCACGATGGCCTACGGCGCCACCCTCGACCAGGCCTACGACCGCACCGCCCAGCTCGAGTGGATGTGCCGCCTCTGGCTCACCGCCTCCTCGGTCCCGGGCCTGACCCCGGCCCTGCTCACGGAGGAACAGGTGGCCGAGGTGGGGGAGCGGCTGAAGGGCTACGGCCAGCGGAAGCCGTGAGGTGGTGTTCGTATACGGAAACGGGCCCCCGGGACCGCCGCCGACGCCGGGCCGTGAACGCCCAGGCCGATTGCACGGCGAACCCTCCCCGTCTCCGCGCGACCCTCGAACGCCCCGTCACCCCGGCCGCCCGGCCCCCGCGCGACCCACGACCCCCCGTCACCCCGGCCCCCGCGCGCCCCACGAACGCCCCCGTCCACCGGCCGTCCGGCGCCCGCGCCACGATCTCCCCGCCCCCGCGCGCCCCACGAACGCCGCCGTCCACTGGCCGCCCGGCCCCCGCGCCACGACACTGAACCCGTGCGCACTGTCAAAGCGACGGCCGCTGCCGTCACCGTTGCCCTGGCAGCCGGCGCGGCCGGAGTCGCCGCCGGACGCCTCGCCAGCGACGCCGCGCTGAAGGCGCCGCCCGGCAGGCCGCTGCCCACCGAGCCCCGGCTCACCGTGCACGGCACGGCCGCCGGCCGCATCACCCTCACCCGGGACCTCGCCTCGCTGCGCCCCGGCACCTACGGACTGTCCGGGGACGGCAGCCACGCGGTCGTCGGCCCGGTCATGCGGGCGGCCGAGCACACCGCCGACACCGTGGTCCGCCGCCTCGAACGCGTCACGCACGGCACCTTCGAACCCGGCGACCACGTCTGGCTCACCCCGAACGTGCACATCGGCGACCCCCGCAGCGCCCTCGGCCTGGACCACGCCGACATCGACGTCCCCGGCGAACTGGGCTCGCTGCCCGCCTGGTTCGTGCCCGGCGCCCGCGACACCTGGGTCATCGCCGTGCACGGCCTGGGCACCACCCGCGAACTCTCGCTGAACGTCCTCGACTTCCTGCACCGCCTCCGCTTCTCCGTGCTGGCCCTCGCCTACCGCGGCGACCTCGGCGCCCCCCGCTCCCCGGACGGCCTGAACCACCTCGGCGAGACCGAGTGGCGCGACGTGGACGCGGCCATCCGCTACGCCGTGCGCTACGGCGCCCAGCGCGTCGTCCTGTACGGCTGGTCCACCGGCGCCGCCATGTGCCTGCACACGGCCGTGCGCTCCGCGGTCCGCGACAAGGTCACCGGACTGGTGCTGGACTCCCCGGTGCTCGACTGGCAGACCACCCTGCGCGCCCTCGCCGCGGCCCGCCATGTCCCCGCGCCCGTGCTTCCGCTGGCCGTTCGCGCCGCCCAGGGCCGCACCGGCCTGCACGGCGAGCCCGGCCGCGGTGCCGCCGAGGCCGACGGTCTCGCCGTGCCCGCCCTGATCTTCCACGGCCCCGGCGACACCGTGGCCCCCTGGCAGGTGTCCCGGCGCCTCGCCGACAGCCACCCCGGCCTGGTCTCCCTGACCACCGTCCCCGACGCCCCGCACAGCGCCATGTGGAACCCCGACCCGGCCGCCTACCAGGAGGCCATGCGCCGCTTCCTGACCCCGCTGATGTGATGCGCGCCACCGGTCGCGGCCGTTCCGTTTAACCCCGTACCACTGGCCTGTTCCCGCCTCTCCGACGCGCCCGGAACCCGGTGCGTTGGCCAGTCCCGTCGCCCGCCGTGACATTCCGTTTGGGTTTTCGGACCGTCAACCGGAAGACTGCACCCGTGACGTCCCGTATCCCGCGCGACTCCAGGCTTCGACTCGTCCGCCCACGACCCCTGGACGCCGTCCCACGAGCGACGGACCAGCGACGCCCGCGCCGCCCCGCTCCGCGCCCCCCGGAGGGCACCCCGGCCCCGTCGGAGCTGGCCAAAATGGCGCGCACCCAGCTGGCCGACGCGGCCCGCGTGGCCCGCTGGGCCGACGCCGCGCTGCGCCCCGGCCGGGCCCGCGCCGCAGACGGCAGGGCAACCCTGTCCGACGCGACCGCCGAACAGGCCGCGGCCGAACTCGGGCTGACCCCCGCTCAGGTCCGCGCCGACTGGGACACCGCCCGGCTCGCCGGCCTGATCGAGGTGCACGGCGACAGCGCCCGCCCCGGCTGGCGGCTGCGCGCCTGGAACCGCGACGACAGCGCCGTCCTGCGCGGCTGGGTCGCCCTCTTCGACGCCTGGTCGCTCGCCCACCCGGAACCCGCCGCGGGTGAGCCTGCCGCCGTCGCCGAGGTCGTCTCGGCCATGCCCCAGGTGCTCTCCTTCCTCCAGCTGTCCGCCGGGCCCGTCCCCGTCGCACAGCTCCTGGACCTGCTGGAGGCGAGGGTCACCGAACTGCGCACCGAGCGCTGCGAGATCCCCTACGGCCCCCGGCCCGAGCCCGTCGAACCCGACGAGCCGCCCCGGGCCGCCGACACGCCCCTCGCCCCCCTCCTGGACTGGGCCCTGCACGCCCTCGCCTCGGTCGGCGCCCTCACCTGCGGTGCCGGACAGGCCACCCTCACCCCGCTCGGCAGCTGGGCGGTCTGGGTCAAGCTGGAGCAGATCTGCGTGGCCGCGCAGAGCCCCGCCGGCAACATCGAGGCCTCCGCCGAGGACATGCTGCGCGGCTGCGCCCAGCTGCGGCCCAACGCCGCCCGCGCCGAGTACCGCGCCTGGCTCGCCGCCCGGCCCGTCGGCAGCGCCGTCACCGAGCTGATCGGCGCCGCCCGCGGCGAGGACGCCCTGCTGCGCGGCCTGGCCTTCGACGCGCTGCGCCTGGTCGGTGCGCCCGCCGAGCCCGACGTGCGCGCGGTGCTCGACGAGCCGACCCTGCGGCCGTACGCCCTGCTCTGGCTGGCCGAGCACGACGGCACCGACCCGGAGGACGCCTACGAGATCCTCACCCGGGAGGAGGCAACCTGGCTCTGGGTCGACACCGCCGCGGCCGTCGCCGACCACGGCGAGGCCCCGATGCTGGTGCGGCACCTGGAGTCCGCCGTGCAGGCGACGGTCCCCGCCCTGCTCGACGAGGTGCGCGCGGTCGGCCACCCCCGAACCGTGCAGGTCCTGGTCGCGCTCGCCGCGGCCCACCCCGACCCGGCCCTGGCCAAGGCCGTGCGCCGCGCGGCCTTCCAGGTGCACACCGGGGGAAGCTGAGGCGGCTCAGCCGGCTATCGCGGGCGTGTACGTGCCGAAGCTCCAGATGTTGCCCTCGGCGTCCCGGGCCATGTAGTCCCGCGAGCCGTAGTCCTGGTCCGTCGGGGGCATCAGGATCTCCACGCCGTGGTCCACGGCCCGCCGGTGGTGCGCGTCGACGTCGTCCACCACGACGTACACCCCGGCCGGGCCGGTGCCCTTCATCGCCGTGTCGAAGACGCCGCCGGTGCCCTTGGAGCCGACCATCACCGCGCCGTTGCCCTGGAGCAGCTCGGCGTGCAGCACCGAGCCGTCCTCGCTCTCGTACACCGACAGCTCCGAGAAGCCCAGGCCCTCGGTGAGCTGCCGGATCGCCGCCCTGGCGTCCGCGTACAGCACCGTCGGATAGATGCTCGGAGCGCCGCCGCCCGTGCCTGCCATGCCGATCACCTCTCGTCGGAAACGAACGTCGGAAACGAATCTTTGGGACCGAACCGGAAGAATCACCTGCCGCCAGTCTGGCAGCCACCACTGACAACGCCCCCACGCACGGCGTCCCGCGGCCGACGTCTGGCCGGAAGCCGCCTGCGCACCGGCCCCCTCGCCGCCGACGCCTCGGGTCCCCGTCCCCTACCGGAAGGTGTCGCACCGCGCCATGTCACCGCTGCGACAGCCCTCGTGGGACCACCCCGGGCGCTCCCGTGCCGACCCGTGCGTCCCACGGCCGGGGACAGCTGCGTCCCATGACCGGGAACAACGCCCGCGGCAGGGCGACCGGCCCCCGCAGGCCCCGCCGCCCCCGGCGTCCGTGAGGCCATCGTCACCGGCGACGGAGGGGAATCCGGTTGCATGAGCCCGTTAGACTGAATCCCATGGCCATTCTCCTCGCGCATTAGACAGCGGGAACGTCCTCGTCCGTCTGTCCCGCCAACCTTCCGCCCTGGAGTCTGTCCGTGATCTCCGCCTCCGGTATCGAGCTGCGCGCCGGTGCGCGCGTCCTCATCGAGAACGCCACCTTCCGTGTCGCCAAGGGCGACCGTATCGGCCTCGTCGGCCGCAACGGCGCAGGCAAGACCACCCTCACCAAGTGCCTCGCGGGCGAGGGCCAGCCCGCCGGCGGCGCCATCACCCGCTCCGGGGAGGTCGGCTATCTGCCGCAGGACCCCCGCACCGGTGACCTCGACGTACTGGCCCGCGACCGTGTCCTGTCCGCGCGCGGCCTCGACGTCCTGATCCGCAAGATGCGCGAGAACGAGCAGCGCATCGCCAACGGCCAGGGCGCCACCCGCGAGAAGGCGCTCAAGCAGTACGAGCGCCAGGAGACGGAGTTCCTCACCAAGGGCGGGTACTCCGCCGAGGCCGAGGCCGCCACCATCGCCGCCGCGCTCAACCTGCCCGACCGTGTGCTCGGCCAGCCCCTGCACACGCTCTCCGGCGGTCAGCGTCGCCGTATCGAGCTGGCCCGCATCCTGTTCTCCGACGCGGACACCCTGCTGCTCGACGAGCCAACGAACCACCTCGACGCCGACTCGATCGTCTGGCTGCGGGACTACCTCAAGACGTATCGCGGCGGCTTCATCGTGATCTCCCACGACGTCGACCTGGTCGAGACGGTCGTCAACAAGGTGTTCTACCTGGACGCCAACCGCGCCCAGATCGACGTCTACAACATGGGCTGGAAGCTGTACCAGCAGCAGCGCGAGGCCGACGAGAAGCGCCGCAGGCGCGAGCGGCAGAACGCCGAGAAGAAGGCCGCCGCCCTCAACGCCCAGGCCGACAAGATGCGTGCCAAGGCCACCAAGACGGTCGCCGCGCAGAACATGGCCCGTCGCGCCGAGAAGCTGCTCTCCGGACTCGAAGAGGTCCGGATGTCCGACAAGGTCGCCAAGCTCCGCTTCCCGGAGCCCGCGGCCTGCGGCAGGACCCCGCTGACCGCCGAGGGCCTGTCGAAGTCGTACGGCTCGCTGGAGATCTTCACCGACGTCGACCTGGCCATCGACAAGGGTTCCCGCGTGGTCATCCTGGGCCTGAACGGCGCAGGCAAGACGACCCTGCTGCGGCTGCTCGGCGGGGTCGAGCAGCCCGACACCGGCCAGGTCGTCCCCGGCCACGGTCTCAAGCTGGGCTACTACGCCCAGGAGCACGAGACCCTCGACCCGGACCGCACGGTCCTGGAGAACATGCGTTCGGCCGCGCCCGACATGGACCTGGTCGAGGTCCGCAAGGTGCTGGGCTCCTTCCTGTTCTCCGGCGACGACGTCGACAAGCCGGCCGGTGTGCTCTCCGGCGGCGAGAAGACCCGGCTGGCCCTGGCCACCCTGGTCGTCTCCTCGGCGAACGTCCTGCTGCTGGACGAGCCCACCAACAACCTCGACCCTGCCAGCCGCGAGGAGATCCTCGGCGCGCTGCGCACCTACAAGGGCGCCGTCGTGCTGGTCACCCACGACGAGGGAGCCGTCGAGGCGCTCCAGCCGGAGCGGATCATCCTGCTGCCGGACGGCGTGGAGGATCTGTGGGGTTCCGACTACGCGGACCTCGTCGCCCTCGCTTGATCGAACGCGTGATCCACTGGGTATGGATCATTCGGCCCATCGGTGATCCACCATCTGTGTGAGATCTCCTCGTACCGAGGTGTGTCCTACAACGATTTTCCGGCCGAGCCCTTGGTCATCAAGGGCTCGGCCACTCGCGTCACTGACCTGGTACTTCGCGGAGGAACTCATTCGGCGGTACATCCGCCGACTCGCGGAACCCTTGATTCCGTATGTGGGGACGCGCTCCTGTCGTCACATCCCTTCCGTACGGACCTTGCCGAATGGGTGGCCATGAAGCCCGGGAGGGGTGATCATGAGGGGACCAGAGCGCACTTCCCATGAGGAGGCACGGGTGGCCGAGACTCTGAAGAAGGGCAGCCGGGTGACCGGCGCCGCGCGCGACAAGCTCGCGGCAGACCTGAAGAAGAAGTACGACGCCGGTGCGAGCATCCGGGCGTTGGCCGAGGAGACCGGCCGCTCGTATGGCTTCGTGCACCGCATGCTCAGTGAGTCGGGCGTCACGCTCCGTGGGCGTGGCGGGGCGACCCGGGGCAAGAAGGCCGCTACGGCCTGACCGGTCGGGTGGCGCCGAAGGCGTGATGGTGGCCACCCGGTCGGTCAGACGGTCGACCGGGTGGTTACTGTGCAGTCACTTATGGATGCCGTTCTACGGCATCCTCCGCTGACCGCACCCATCGGAGGCGCCCCATGGCTTCGCTCGACCCGGTTCTCGACAAGGACGGCGTACGGCTCACCGTCGACGAGGCGATCGCCACGGTGACCCTGACCAACCCGGCCAAGCGCAACGCTCAGAGCCCCGCCATGTGGCGGACGCTCGCCCAGGTCGGGCGGTCACTGCCGGGCTCCGTCCGGGTGGTCGTGCTGCGCGGCGAGGGCAAGTCCTTCTCCGCCGGCCTCGACCGGCAGATGTTCACGCCCGAGGGCATCGAGGGCGAACCGTCCTTCATCGACCTCGCGCGCGGTGACGACTCCGTACTGGACGCTGCCATCGCCGAGTTCCAGGAGGGCTTCACCTGGTGGCGGCAGAGCGACATCGTGTCGATCGCCGCTGTCCAGGGCCATGCCATCGGGGCCGGTTTCCAGCTCGCCCTCGCCTGTGACCTGCGCGTTGTCGCCGACGACGTGCAGTTCGCCATGCGCGAGACCAGCCTGGGTCTGGTGCCCGACCTCACGGGTACGCATCCGCTGGTGTCGCTCGTGGGGTACGCCCGTGCGCTGGAGATCTGCGCGACGGGTCGCTTCGTGCTGGCCGAGGAGGCCGTGAACACGGGGCTGGCGAACCTCGCGGTTCCCGTGGCGCAGCTCGATGCCACGGTCGACGACCTCGCCGCCGCGCTGCTTGCCGCTCCGCGGGATGCGGTGGTGGAGACGAAGGCGTTGCTGCTCGGTGCGCAGGCGCGGACGTACGACGCGCAGCGGGCGGCGGAGCGGCAGGCGCAGGCGCGGCGGCTGCGGGATCTTGCCGGCCTGGGCGACTGACCTCCGGCGGTTCGGCGGTTCTGCTCCGAGGGGCGTTCTCTGGGGTGCTCGCGTGCGTGCCGTTCGTGGCTGGTCGCGCAGTTCCCCGCGCCCCTTGGGGGGTTGGGCGCGGCCCCTCTGAGGGGTGTCGGGTGCGCGTTGCGTGTGGCTGGTCGCGCAGTTCCCCGCGCCCCTATCAGGGCGGGTCAGTCCGTTGCTGTGACCACGATGGTCACCGTTGGGGTGTCCGGGAGGGT
This sequence comes from Streptomyces sp. NPDC048600, assembly GCF_055587025.1. Classification (NCBI taxonomy): domain Bacteria; kingdom Bacillati; phylum Actinomycetota; class Actinomycetes; order Kitasatosporales; family Streptomycetaceae; genus Streptomyces; species Streptomyces sp. NPDC048600. The sequence continues at coordinate 108,847 of NZ_JBVJGZ010000022.1, forward strand.
TGTGGTGACGGCTGTGCGGACCTCCTGGGTGACCTTCAGGGGCTGGTGGGGGGAGCGGACGGCCAGTTCCACCCGGATGTGGCGGCGGGGGAGCGACGGCGTCGGGGTGGGGCCGTCCTCGATGTGGACGGCCCGGCCCAGGCCGCCGAGGGTGCCGGTGAGGCGGGAGACGCCCGGGACGGAGAGCGCGGCGGCGGCCACGCGGGTCTCGTCGTCACCCGTCTGCGCCGGTTGAGGCGCGTTTTTCTCCGGTGCCTTCCCGCTGTCCCGGTCCCGCGGCTCCGGCTCCTCGTCCCACAGGCCCGTGACGTGCAGGTCGACCTCCGTCACGGTCAGCCCCACGCCGTCCGTCGCGGCGGCCGCCAGCGCCGTGCGCAGCCGGGAGGCCGTCATGGGCAGCGGCTCGGCGGCGTGTGCCGCGAAGTCGGCCGACAGACGCAGCGGACCGGGCGGCAGTGCGCTCGGCGGAGGCGGTACGGCCGGCGTCCCGCCGTTGTCCGGGTCGGACAACGCGATCCGCAGGGCGCCCAGCCGCACCCCGGGAACCCCGTCGGCGGCCCCGCGCAGCATCGTCTCCGCCGCGCTCTCCGCGATCCACGCCCCGTCCCGCGCCACGCCCAGGGGCAGGAGTCTGCCCAGACCGACCTGTTCGCGTACCGCGCGTGCCCACCGTTCCGCCGTCATTCCTCCAGCCTGCCGCATAAATGGCGCGTATCGGGGCATCCGCGCATACCGTGGGCGAGAGTACGACGACCGGAAAGGACGTACGGCGATGACCGACACCACGGACCGGAACCGGACGCAGAGCTCCGAGGGCGAGCTGGAGGCCCCGGTACAGACCCGTAAGGCCACCAGGCGCGGCGGCGGCGACCCCGCCGGGCGAGGGCGGACCACGATCGCCGACGGTGTGGTGGAGAAGATCGCCGGCATGGCCGCCCGCGATGTCGTCGGCGTCCACGCGATGGGCAGCGGCATCAGCCGCACCTTCGGCGCCGTGCGTGACCGTGTCCCCGGCAGCTCCAAGTCGGTGACCCGCGGGGTCAAGGCAGAGGTGGGCGAGGTGCAGACCGCGCTCGACCTGGAGATCGTCGTCGACTACGGCGTGTCCATCGCCGACGTCGCCCGGGACGTGCGCGAGAACGTCGTGGCGGCCGTGGAGCGGATGACCGGCCTGGAGGTCGTCGAGGTCAACATCGCCGTCAGCGACGTGAAGCTGCCGGACGAAGAGGACGAGGAGCCGGAGCCCCGGATCCAGTGACGCGCGGCGGGCCGGACGGCCGTGCCGCTGAGGGGAGCGCACCATGAGCATGGCCGTGGTCGGCATGATCGCGGGAATGGCGCTGGGCTTCGCCGGCTACTTCGGCGGCTTCGGTGCCTTCCTGCTCGTCGCCGCCCTGGGCGCGGTCGGGTTCGGTGTCGGCCGGTTCCTGGAGGGCGACTTCGAGCTCGGCGACTTCTTCCGCCCGCGTGACGAACGCAGGCGGTGACCCCCGTGAGCGAGGGGACGGGCGAGCCGGGCAGGCCGCTCGCCCCGGTGCCGCCGGCCGAGCGCGGGGCGACACGGATCGCCGACCGGGTCGTGGCGAAGGTCGCCGCGCAGGCCGCACGCGAGGCGCTCGGCACGCTGCCGCCCCAGGCGGCGGCTCCGCACGCCAATGTGGTCGTACGTCAGGCGCGCGTCCCCGCCGACGAGGGGCGGCACGCGGCGCACATCCGGGTCCATCTGGAGCTCGACTACCCGACCGACATCGGGGCCCGCTGCCGTTCGGTGCGTCGCCGTGTCGCCGAGCGGGTAGGCGCGCTGGTGGGAATGGACGTGCCCGAGGTCGCCGTCCAGGTGGAGCGGCTGCACCTCGCGCCCGGACACGGCGTGGCGAAGGGGAGGACGCGATGAGCGGACCCCAGCACGGCGAGGGGACCACCGGGCCCGTACCGGTCCTGGAGAAGCCGCCCGCGGGCCACGACGCCGGCCCGGCGCCCGCGCCGCGGCCGGACCCGAAGCGGGCCGCCCGACGTTTCTGGTCGGCCCGGCGTGTCCCGTCCGCCGTGGCCGCCCTGCTCCTGCTCGTCGTCGCGGGCTTCTTCCTCTACGACGTCGCCGCCGTGCGCGCGGGCCGCTCCGCCATGCAGTGGCGCGACGAACTGGCCGCTCAGCTCGCCGAACGGCCCCTGGACGACACCTGGGTCCTGGTCGGCGCGGGCGTCGCCGCGGCCCTGGGCCTGTGGCTGCTGGTCCTCGCCGTCACACCCGGGCTGCGCGGACTGCTGACCATGCGCCGCCCCGCCGCCGAGGTCCGCGCCGCCCTGGACCGGGCCGCGGCCGCGATGGTGCTGCGCGACCGTGCCATGGAGGTCTCGGGCGTGCAGTCGGTCCGGGTCCGGGCGGGCCGCCGCCGCGCCGACGTCCGCGTGGTCGCGCACTTCCGCCCGCTGGACGAGGTACGACAGGACCTGGACGCCGTACTCGACGAGGCGGTGCGCGCGCTGGGCCTGGCCCGGCCGCTCGCGCTGTCGCTGCGGGTGCGGCGGCCCGGACGGAAGGGGTGAGGGAGGAGTGCGGGGAAGGGTCAACAGGGTTCTGCTGGGCCTGATCGGCCTGGTCCTGCTCGTGCTCGGCGGCTCGGTCCTGGCCGTGGGTCTGGGCGCGCAGGCGCCCTCGTGGTGGATCCACGACTCACGGGACGACGTCCTGCTCGACGACTCCGAGCGCACCCAGTGGCGCGACGAGACCTGGTGGTGGCCGGTCGTCCTGGCCGTGCTCACCGTTCTCGTGGTGCTCGCCCTGTGGTGGCTGACCGCGGTCCTGCGGCGCCACCGGCTCGCCGAGGTCCTGGTCGACACGGGCGACGGCGCGGGCGCCATGCTGCGCGGCCGGGCCCTGCAGTCCGTGCTCACGGCCGAGGCGGCGGCCCTGGACGGCGTGGCCAGGGCCCATGTCCATCTGACGGGCGGCCGGACGGCCCCGCGCACCCGGATCCGCCTGCTGCTGGAACCCCAGGTGAACCCGTCGGCGGCCCTGGACCGGCTGACCGCCGAGGCCCTGACCCACGCCAAGGACTCGGCGGCCCTGGACAGCCTCCCCGCCGAGGTCCGCATGAAATCGGTCAAACACCGGGCGGAACGGGTCAGCTGAACACCCCTCGGCCACGCGGAGCCCGAGGCCCGACCCGGTCAGAAGCCGTGCCGCACCCCGCCGTCGACGGGGACCATGATCCCGGTCAGATAGGACGCCGCGGGGGACAGCAGGAACGCCGCGGTCCGGCCGAACTCCTCGGGCCGTCCGTAGCGCCGGAGCGGGATCCGCGACTCGTGGGCGGCCCGGGTCGCCTCGGGGTCGGCGGACAGCGCGTCCAGTTCCCGCACCCGGTCGGTGTCGATCCGGGCCGGAAGCAGCCCGACGACCCGGATGCCGCGCGGACCCAGCTCGTCCGACAGCGACTTCGCGAACCCGGCGAGGCCCGGCCGCAGTCCGTTGGAGATGGTCAGCCCCGGAATCGGCTCGTGCACCGAGCCGGACAGCACGAACCCGATCACGCCGCCGGCCTCCAGCTCGGCCGCGGCCGCCCGAGCGAGCCGGACCGCCCCGAGGAACACCGACTCGAACGCGGCCTGCCACTGCTCGTCGGTGTTGTCCGCGACGAAGCCCGGTGGCGGTCCGCCCACGCTGATCAGCACCCCGTCGAAGCCCCCGAAGTGCTCCCGCGCCGCACCGATCAGCTGCACCGCCGCCGCGGGGTCGGCGTTGTCGACGGCCACCCCGACGGCGTCCGGCCCCAGCTCCGCCGCCGCGGCACGGGCCCGCTCCTCGTCGCGCCCGGTGACGACGACCTTCGACCCGTCGGCGACCAGTTCGCGCGCGACCGCGTTGCCGAGTCCGCGCGTGGCTCCGGTGACGACGTACACCCGGTCCTTCAGTCCAAGATCCATGGCCCTATCCTGCCCCTTCGTTCCCGAACAGGGCGAGAGCGGCGTTCACCAGCCCGATATGACTGAACGCCTGCGGGAAATTGCCCAGCTGGCGCGCGCCCACCGGGTCGTACTCCTCCGCCAGCAGGCCCACGTCGTTGGTGAGAGCGACCAGACGCTCGAACAGCTCCCTGGCCTCGGCGCGACGGCCTGTCAGATGCAGTGCCTGCGCCAGCCAGAACGAGCAGGCCACGAACGAGCCCTCGTCGCCCGGCAGCCCGTCGACGGCCGACTCCCGCGTGCTGTAGCGGCGCAGGAAACCGTCTCGGCCCAGCTCGGCGCGCACCGCGTCGACCGTGCCGATCACCCGCGGATCGTCCGGCGGCAGGAACCCGACGTACGGGATGAGCAGCAGCGCGGCGTCCAGCTCGCGCGAGCCGTAGTACTGGGTGAAGGTGTTGCGCCCGGCGTCGTAGCCCTCGGCGCACACCTCGCGGTGCACCTCCTCGCGCATCGCGCGCCAGCCCTCCAGGTCGCCGGGCAGCTCCGGGTGCTCCTCCAGGGCGCGCACCGCGCGGTCGGCGGCCACCCACACCATCACCTTGGAGTGCACGAAGTGGCGCCGTCCGCCGCGCACTTCCCACAGGCCCTCGTCCGGCTGCCGCCAGTTTGCGCGCAGCCACTCGACGAGGGCGGCCTGCAGGGCCCAGCCGTGCGGTTCGTGCGACAGGCCCGCGCGCCGGGCGAGCGACATCGAGTCCATGACCTCGCCGTACACGTCGAGCTGGAGCTGGCGCACGGCGTCGTTGCCGACGCGGACGGGGGCGGAGCGGCCGTAGCCGGCCAGCCAGGGCACCTCGGTCTCGGGCAGCCGGCGTTCGCCCGCCACCCCGTACATGATCTGGAGGTCCGCCGGGTCGCCGGCGACCGCGCGCAGCAGCCAGTCGCGCCAGGCCGCCGCCTCCTCCAGATAGCCGACGGCCAGCAACGCGCCGAGGGTGAGGGTGGAGTCGCGCAGCCAGCAGAAGCGGTAGTCCCAGTTGCGTACGCCGCCCAGTTCCTCCGGCAGCGAGGTGGTTGCCGCGGCGACGACCCCGCCCGTCGGCCGGTAGGTGAGGGCCTTCAGGGTGATCAGGGAGCGTACGACCGCTTCGCGGTGCGGGCCGTTGTAGCGGCAGCGGCCGGACCAGGCCTGCCAGTCCGCGACGCTGGACTCCAGCGCGTCGAAGGGGTCGACCAGGGGCGGGCGCGGCTCGTGCGAGGGGTGCCAGGTCAGCACGAAGGCGACCTTCTGGCCCGCGGCGACGGTGAACTCGGCGTGCGTCGCGAAGTCCTCGCCCCAGGTGTGCACGTGGGGTTCGCTGCGCAGCCACACCGCGTCCGGGCCGGCCACGGCGATGCGATGGCCGTCGGCCTTGCGCATCCAGGGCACGATCGAGCCGTAGTCGAAGCGGATGCGCAGGGTGCTGCGCACGGTGACCCTGCCGCGCAGGCCCTCGACGACGCGGACGAGGTCGGGGGCGCGGTCGCGCTGCGGCATCAGGTCGGTGACCCGCACGGCGCCCTCGTCGGTCTCCCAGTCGGTGTCGAGCACCAGGGTGCCGGGCCGGTAGGCGCGGCGGGTGCAGAGGCCGGCGCCTCTGGGGGCGATGCGCCAGTGGCCGTTGTCCTCGTCGCCGAGCAGCCGGGCGAAGCAGGCGCCCGAGTCGAAGCGGGGCAGACAGAGCCAGTCCACGGAGCCGTCCCGGCCGACGAGCGCGGCGGTCTGTTCGTCCCCGATCAGCGCGTAGTCCTCGATGCGGTGCTGCACGGAGTGCGGGTTCCCGGGTGGCCGGGGAGGCAATCAGGGGAACATCCGGGCGGGTGACGCCGGGGGGGACAGACCACCGGCCCGGTGACGCCGGAGGCGGCCGGACGGGTGGGCCTTGCGACCCAGCCGATCCGTCGGAAGGAAGGAGGACCCTAGACGGTCGCCGGTTCCGCCGGGGCGTTCTCCTCGGTCGTCGCGGCCCGCCGCTCCTTCAGTTCGCGGCGTACCAGGACGATCCAGCCGACGGGCACGCCCGCGCAGAACAGCCACCACTGCACGGCGTACGCCATGTGCGGGCCGATGGCGTCGTGCTCGGGCGCGGGGATCGGCTCGGGGGAGTCGCCGCGCGGCTCGGGCGCGGTCAGCTCGATGTAGCCGCCGAGGACGGGGTCGCCGAGGCGGCGTTCGGACTGCTCGCTGCTGATCAGCATGACCTGGCGGTCGGGCAGGCCCTGGACGTCCTTGATGCCGCTGTCCGCGGTCGTCTCGTCGGGCATCAGCCGCCCGGTGACGGTGATCTCGGCCTTCGGCGGGGCCGGGATCGCCGGGAACTCCGTCTGGGCGCCGTCCGCCGGGATCCAGCCCCGGTTGACCAGCAGGACCTTGCCGTCGTCGAGGACGAAGGGCGTCAGGACATGGAAGCCGACCTTCTCGTCCACGTTGGTACGACGGCGTACGACGACCTCGCGCGCGGTGTCGAAGCGGCCGGTGGCCGTCACCCGGCGGAAGCGGTCGGCGTCGGTCACCTCGGCGCCCGGCGCGGTCAGCGACTCGGCGGGCACGGGCTTCGCGGCGAGCGAGTCGGCGATCACCTTGTTCAGCGCGACCCGGTGCTCATGGCGGTGCAGCTGCCAGAAACCCAGCTCGATCATCGTCGGGACGAGCGCGACGGCGACGAGGGTGAGAATCACCCACTGCCGGGACATCAGGAAGCGGAACACCCCACGACCGTACATCGCGGGCCGTGGGGTGCTGCCAGAGGGGTCCGTTCCGGGGCGGGGTCAGACCCGGTCGACGATGCCCACCCTCCCCTCCGCGCGGGCGCAGTGGGCGCCGCAGTACCAGTGGCCCTCGACCTCGACGCCCTGGCCGATGATCTGGACCCGGCAGTGCTCGCAGATGGGGGCCATGCGGTGGATCGCACAGGAGAAGCAGTCGAAGACGTGCACCGCCCCCTGGGCGTGCACCTCGAAGGTCATTCCGTAGTCATTGCCACATACTTCGCATCTCGCCATGCGCCACAGGGTGAGCGCTGGTGCCCGCGCGGGCGAGCGGGCGGTGGGCGAGTCGCCCGGCAATCACCCGTCCGTACGGCTGCCGCCCCAAGCCCGTCGAGCCGCGCGCCCCACCATCGCCGCGGCTCCGCGCCGGGGTTCCGCTAGCGCCCGGAGGCCCCTTCCGCCGCCGGCTCCACGTCCCGCAGCAGCTGCCCGAAGGCCGCCTCGTCGACCACCGGCGTGCCGTACTGGCGGGCCTTGGCGACCTTCGAGGTGCCGGCGTCGGGGTCGTTGGTCACCAGCAGGCTGGTGAGGCGGGAGACGCTGGTGGCGACATGCAGGCCCGCCTCGACCGCGCGGTCCTCCAGCAGTTCGCGTTCGACCGACGTGTCCCCCGAGAAGGCGACCCGCATGCCCTGTTTGAGGCGTTTGCCGTCTTCGTAGCGGCCGGGGTTGGGGTAGGGGCACGCCGGGCGCTTGCGCGAGGGACGCCAACTGGTGGGCCGGTAGCCGCCGTAGCCGCCCGGCTGCTGTCCGATGCGCGGCGTGGGACGGTCCGTCCACTCCGTCAGCGGGCGGCACTCCTGGAGCGGCAGCCGCACCAGGCCCGCCGCCGCGGCCCGCAGGCTCGGCCGGAACGCCTCGGCCAGCACGCGCGCGTCGTCCAGCGCGTGGTGCGCGCGCTGCTGCACGACGCCGAAGTGCGCGGCCAGCGACTCCAGCTTGTGGTTGGGCAGCGGCAGCCCCAGCTCCTTGGACAGCGCGATCGTGCACAGCCGTTGACGCACCGGCGCCTCGCTCCTCGCGCGCGCGTACTCCCTGGCGATCATCTGCCAGTCGAACACGGCGTTGTGCGCCACGAGGACCCGGTCCGCCAGCCGTGCCGCGAACTCCCCGGCGATGTCGGTGAACAGGGGCGCGCCCTCCAGCACCTCGCTCGTCAGACCGTGGATCCACACGGGGCCCGGATCGCGCTCCGGATTGACCAGCGTGTACCAGTGGTCCTCGACCTCGCCGCGCGCGTCCAGCCGGTAGACGGCCGCGGAGACTATCCGGTCGTCGCGGGCCAGCCCGGTGGTCTCCACGTCAACGACCGCGTATCCCCGGGGATACGCGGCCGGCCACGATGTGGGGGAGGACGCTGCGGTCGTACGGTCTTCGAGCATGGTCACTGAGGATACGGCCCGTGACTGACAGCGCCGTCTCCCAGGTGGCCTGCCGACACGGCCTGTTCGAATCCCATCGGCGGGGCCGCGCCCACGCGGGTCGGTGCGCCGCCCGCGTCCACGCGGCTGCCATCCTCCGGGTGTGACGCAACCGACGCACGACGAGGCCCACGGCGGCTCCCTGGGACAACGGCTCAACTGGCTGCGCGCGGCGGTGCTCGGGGCCAACGACGGCATCGTCTCCACGGCCGGACTCGTCGTCGGCGTGGCCGGCGCCACCGACAGCCGCGCCGCACTGCTCACCGCCGGTCTGTCCGGACTGCTCGCCGGCTCGATGTCGATGGCGGCGGGCGAGTACGTCTCGGTCTCCACCCAGCGCGACTCCGAGAAGGCGGCCCTCGCCGCGGAGAGGCGCGAACTGCGCGAGCAGCCCGAGGCCGAGCTCCAGGAACTGACCGACCTGCTCCACGATCGCGGCCTCTCCCGGGACGTGGCCCGGGAGGCCGCCGTGCAGCTGACCGAACGTGACGCCCTGCGCGCCCACGCGCGCGTGGAGCTCGGTATCGACCCGGACGACCTGACCAACCCCTGGCACGCGGCCTGGGCGAGCTTCCTCGCCTTCACGGCCGGAGCGCTGCTGCCGCTGTTCGCCATCGTCCTGCCGCCCGCCGACTGGCGGCTGACCGTCACCGTCCTGTCGGTCCTCGCCGCGCTGTGCTGCACCGGCTGGAGCAGCGCCCGCCTCGGCGAGGCGCCCCCGGGGCGCGCGGTGGCGCGCAACGTCGTGGGAGGCGCGCTGGCGATGGCCGTCACCTACGCGGCCGGGGCCCTGCTGGGCGCGGCGGGCGTGTGAGCCGGACGGCGGGGCCCTCGGCCTGTCGGGCCGTGGGCGGGGCCCTCGCCCGACCCGGCCCACCGGACCCTTACCCCTGGTAGAACTCCTGGGTAACAACCTCTGGCGGTGGCCCGGCCGTGGCCCTACCGTGCGCTCATGCCGAACCTGCCCGATGTCGTGCTCTGGTCGATCCCCGCCTTCGTGCTGCTCACCGTCGTCGAGATGGTCAGCGTCCGTATCCATCCGGACGAGGACGCGGCGGGCTACGACGCCAAGGACGCCGCGACCAGCGTCACGATGGGACTCGGCAGCCTCTTCTTCGACTTCCTGTGGAAGATCCCGGTCGTCGCCCTCTACACGGCGCTGTACGAACTCACCCCGCTGCGGGTGCCCGTGCTGTGGTGGACCGTGCCGCTGATGCTGCTCGCCCAGGACTTCTTCTACTACTGGTCCCACCGGGGCCATCACGTCATCAGGCTCCTTTGGGCCTGTCACGTCGTCCACCACTCCAGCCGCAAGTTCAACCTCACCACCGCGCTGCGCCAGCCCTGGACCTCCATGACGAGCTGGCCGTTCTACCTGCCGCTCATCGCGCTCGGCGTGCACCCGGCCGCACTGGCCTTCTGCTCCTCGGCGAACCTCGTCTACCAGTTCTGGATCCACACCGAGCGGATCGACAGGATGCCCCGCTGGTTCGAGTCCGCCCTCAACACGCCCTCCCACCACCGGGTCCACCACGCCTCCCAGGGCGGCTACCTGGACCGCAACTACGGCGGCATCCTCATCGTCTGGGACCGGCTGTTCGGTTCCTTCGCGGCCGAGACCGAACGCCCTGTGTACGGGCTGACGAAGAACATCAGCACCCACAACCCGCTGAGGGTCGCCACCCACGAGTACGTCTCCATCGCCAAGGACCTGAGGGCGGCGACCGGTTGGCGCGAGCGCGCCGGGCGCGTCCTGCGGGGCCCGGGCTGGCAGCCCACACCCGTGCCTGCCCACGTGCCCGAGACCGTTTCCGGGGCCGCCCCCGCCCAGGGCCAGGCCTCCGGTGAGTCGGTGACCGCGTGAGAGACCAGCGGGCCCGTCTCCTCCTCGCCGCCTTCGCTGCGGCGGCCCTCGTCGACCTCGGCTCCCTGGCGGCCGGCTTCGACTCCGGGCACGTCGTCGCCAAGCCGCTGCTGATACCGCTGCTCGCCGCCTGGGCCGCGCTGCTCGGCGCACCCCGGCTGCTGCTCGCCGCGCTGCTGTGCGGCTGGGGCGGCGACGTGCTGCTGATGGCCGACGCCGACGCCGCGTTCCTCGCCGGGATGGCGTTCTTCGCGGCGGGGCACGGCTGCTACATCGCCCTCTTCCGCCGTGCGGACACGAGCCGGGCGGACGCGAGCCCGGCGGACGCGAGCCCGGCAGGCACAGGTCCGGCAGGCACGGGCCAGGCAGGCGCGAGCCGGCCACGCGCTCGTGCCGTCCTCCTCGTCCGCCTCTACGCCGTTCCCCTCTACGCCGTCGTCCTCGTCGGCCTCGTCGTCGCGCTGTGGCCCGGTCTGCCGGCCGGTCTGCGGCTGCCCGTCGCCGGGTACAGCGCCCTGCTGACCGCGATGGCCTGCACGGCGGCGCTGCGGCTCGGCGTGGTCGCGGGCGTGGGCGGCGCGCTGTTCATGCTGTCGGACACCCTCATCGCGACCGCTCTCGCCGACTGGCCGCAGCCGCCCCACCCGGACGTCTGGATCATGCTCACCTACATCGCGGCCCAGTACCTGCTGGCCAGAGGCACCCTCGGCGCGCGTGCGACCGCGCCCACGGCGTACGGTGAAGTGCGCTCCGCCACCCTGTGAGCGCACCCCGCAGCCGAGCAGAAAGACCTTCGCCATGCGCGCGACCACCATCCACGCCCCTTACGACATGCGCGTGGAGGACGTGCCCGAGCCCGTGGTGCGGCAGCCCACCGACGCCGTCGTGCGGGTCCTGCGCGCGTGCATCTGCGGCAGCGACCTGTGGGCCTACCGCGGTGAGGCGGCCCGGCAGCCCGGGCAGCGGATCGGGCACGAGTTCCTCGGTGTGGTCGAGGAGACCGGCTCCGAGGTGACCGCTGTGCGCCGCGGCGACCTGGTCGTCGCGCCCTTCATGTGGTCCGACGGCACCTGCGACTACTGCCGCGAGGGCCTGACCACCTCCTGTGTGCACGGCGGCTTCTGGGGCTCGGTCGGCTTCGACGGCGGCCAGGGCGAGGCCGTGCGCGTGCCGCACGCCGACGGCACCCTCGTCGGGCTGCCCAAGGAGGCGGCCTCCGACGAGCACCTGCTGTCCGCGCTGCTGACCCTGTCGGACGTCATGGGCACCGGCCACCACGCCGCCCTCGGCGCGGGCGCCCGGCCCGGCGCCACCGTGGCGGTCGTCGGCGACGGCGCGGTCGGCCTGTGCGCGGTGCTCGCCGCCAAGCGGCTGGGCGCCGAGCGGATCATCGCCCTCGGCCGGCACCAGGTCCGTACCGACATCGCGCGCCGCTTCGGTGCCACCGATGTCGTCGCCGAGCGCGGCGAGGCCGCCGTGGAGGCCGTGCGCGAACTCACCCGCGGCCAGGGCGCGCACGCCGTCGTCGAGGCCGTGGGCACCGAGCAGTCGATGAGCACGGCGGTGAACATCACCCGCGACGGCGGCGCCATCGGCTTCGTCGGCGTGCCGCACGGAAGCGGCACCGGCCTGGACCTCGGCGTCATGTTCGACCGGAACATCGCCCTGCGCGGCGGTGTCGCCCCGGTCCGCGCCTACATCCCCGAGCTGCTGCCGGACATCCTGGCCGGCACCATCGACCCCTCGCCCGTCTTCGACATGACGGTCGGTCTGGAGGGCGTCCCCGACGGCTACAAGGCGATGGACGAGCGCACCGCCCTCAAGGTCCTGGTCACCACCTGACCCCCGGTCGGCCGGGCCGACGCCCCGCCCTCACCAGCGGATCGGCACCGGCAGCGCCGTGAGCAGCCCCGACACCGCGACCACCACGCCCAGCGCGACGACCTCCGCCCGCGCGGGGGAGCAGGCGGTCAGCGGGTCGGCCGCCCGGCGCAGCCGGAACCGCGCCCACAGAGCGAGGCCGGCGACGGCGGCCACGAGCAGCACCTTCGCCAGCAGGGTGCGCCCGTAGGCCGTCGTCGTCAGCTGCTCCAGAACCGTTTCCGCAGGCATCCGGCGCAGCGTGCTGAGCAGCCCGGTCGCGGTCACGCCGGCCAGCAGCAGCACGGCCACGCGCGCGTAGAGCCCCAGCACCGCGGCGCCCGCCGCCTCCCGCGCGCCCCACAGCCGCAGCAGCCGCAGCACGTATGCCAGCCCGCCCACCCACAGGGAGGCGCAGGTCAGATGGACGAGCGTCAGGGCCGAACCGGCCAGCGGAGAGTACTCGGTGACCGGGTGCGCGCGCAGCGCCTCCGCGACCACCACCGCGGCCAGCGGCCACACCTGCCGACCGGGCCGCCGCGACAGGGCGCACAGCCCTGCCACCGCGAACGCGTTGACCTCCAGCAGCGCCAGCTTGCCGTCCCGGGACGCGTACAGTCCGCCCACGTCGATGTCCGCCGGACCGCTCGGCACGAGGTTGCCGGTCGCCACCAGCGAGGCCAGTCCCAGGGCGGCCACGAACCCGGCCGCCGCCGCGAAGGGCGCGGCGCTGCGCGGCCGTACGGCCGGGGCGCCCGGCACCCGGCGGGCCAGCCGATCCACGAACAGCTCGCCCAGCGGCACGGCCAGCGCGGCGAACAGCACGGTGCGCAGCAGCCCGATGCCCCCGATGCCGGGGGCGGCGGCCTCACCGGTGCCGCGCAGCGCGGTGGCGGGCCCCAGCACCGGCACCAGCGCGCCCAGGGTCACCAGGACGAGCACGGCGACGGCCCGGCCCGTTCCGGTGCGCCGCTCGGGGCCGTTCGTGTCCGCCGTGTCGCCGGGGGGCCGTGTCAATGTCACCTCAGGATCTTCACCAGCCGTGGCGGGCCGGGCAAGTCAAGGGAAACATCCGGTGCGACGGCGCGGGGCCGGACGGGGAGATCCCGTCCGGCCCCGAGAGGGAGAAACCGTTCCCCTACTTCGTCACCGCGTCCAGCGCGTTGACGATGCCGAAGCCGTAGAAGCCGTTGTACTTCGGCCCGCCGACACAGGTCGCCTCCGGCGTACCGTCGCCGTCCTGGTCGTAGGGCGCGCCGCAGCCCGGGTTGTCCGCCTGCGCCTTGAGCATGGCCTGGAGGGCCATCGGGGTCGCCCACGGGTGCTTGGACTTCAGCAGCGCGGCGACGGCCGAGGCGTGCGGCGAGGCCATCGAGGTGCCCTGGAGGAAGCCGTACTCGCCGTTCGGCATGGTCGACAGGATGCGCCCGTTCTGTGACGGGGTGTCCGGGATCTGGTACTTCCGGTCACCTCCCGGCGCGGCCACGTCCACGACGCCCATACCGAAGGAGGAGTAGTACGACTTGAGGTTCTGCACACCGGTCGCGCTGACCGTGACGACGCCCGGCAGCTGGGTCGGCACGTCGTAGCAGGTGTGCGGGTCGATGGTGCGCTCGACCGGAGTGGTGTCGTTGGGGCTGGTGTTGTCCAGGATCGCGTCGGCGTCCAGGTCGTGGGCGGAGTTGCCCGCCGAGGCCAGGCTCAGCGTGCCCTTGCTCATGGCGTACTTCTGGGCCCGGTTGACCGCGTCGACGATGGCCTTCTGGTCCGGGTCGTCCATGCAGTTGTACAGCCACGGGTCGACGTAGTAGCTGTTGTTGGTGATCTCCACGCCGCGGTCGGCGGCGAACACGAACGCGCAGACCACGCTCTCCGCGTAGAAGAGGCCGCTGGCGCGGTCGGTGACGTTGATGGCCGACACCTTCACACCCGGCGCGACACCGGCGACGCCGACGCCGTTGCGCGCGGCGGCGATCTCACCGGCCACGTGCGTGCCGTGGTAGTCCTGCGGGGTGTACGGGCGCCACGCGCCCTCGCTGGTGTCCGCCACGCCGCCGTTGCAGTTGGCGGACTGCGAGCGGGAGAAGTTCGGGGCGAGGTCGGGGTGGGTGTCGTCGACGCCGGTGTCGATGACCGCGACCGTGACCTTCGAGCTGCCCGGGTTGATGGCGGCCGCCTTGTCGGCGCCTATCACGCGCAGGTCCCACTGGTCGGCCTCGAGCGGCTCGCTGCCCGGCGTCGCCGCGGCCTCGACCTTCTTGGCCTCGTCGGCGGTCAGGTAGTCGACAGCGCCCTCGTCGGTGGTGCCCGCGGGCGTCAGCGGCGCCGTACGCGTGGCGCCGGCCGACTGCACGCCGTGGGCCGTGCGTATCTGCTTGCCGAAGTCCGGGTTCGACGAGTGGACGACGATCACACCGATCTTGTCGTACGTGATCACGACGGAGCCGCCCGCCGCGGCGATCGCCTTCTTCACCGACTCGATGGTGCGGCGGTCCGACTTCGTGTTGACGACATAGGACAGCTGCGGGCCGTCCTGCGCCTGGACCACGGACTCCGCGGCCGGAGCCGCCGAGGCGGCGGCGGGCAGGAAGCCGAGCGAGGCGGTCAGCGACAACACGACGGGCACGGCCAGGGCGAGTCGGCGTCTGGAAGGCAGATGAGCCATGGGGTCTCCACATCATCCTGAAACGGAACCTGCCCGAGGCACAGGTCGCTCTCGGGCAGGTACATGACGGGGGTGGTGCAAGCCCGAAGCTATCCCCCGAACTCCGCGGCCATCAACGCTCTTGGGCCCGTCGCCCGAGGTACGAGGGTTTTCCCTCGGCCCGTCGGACGAGCACCCGCGTGGGGTCCCCCGGACGGCCGCGCGGAACCGACTTCTGAAAGACGGACACCGAGTTGAACCGCACCGTGCGCGGCGCCGTGACGTTGGGCAGGGCGCACGAGGACGTTCGTGCCCCTGCCGGATCGCCGCCGGGAGCACAACCGCCACCACCCGGCGAAGTGATCCACGTCACTGTGAGGTCAGAGCCGTCATGTCCGTCGTACCCGACCCGTCCCCCACCCCCGACCGTCCTCCGTCCCCCGTCACCACCGCCACTTCGCGAGGAGGCTCCGTGGCCACCGAGACACCGCCCGGCGCGAACACAGACCGCCGACTTCCCTCCGCCGAGGAGTTCGTCCAGGTGCAGCAGAGCGCGGAGTTCGGTGAACTGCGCCGCTCCTACCGCTCCTTCGCCTTCCCGCTCACCATCGCCTTCATCGCCTGGTACCTGCTGTACGTCCTGCTGTCGAACTACGCGGGCGGCTTCATGGGCACCAAGCTCTTCGGCAACGTCAACGTGGCCTTCGTGCTGGGCCTCGCACAGTTCGTCACCACGTTCCTCATCGCCTGGTGGTACTCGCGGCACGCCGCCGAGAAGCTCGACCCCAAGGCCGAGGCCATCAAGTCCCGGATGGAGGGCGGCGCATGAGCCCCGCGATCACCCTGGCCGCCAACGAGGCCAGCGAGCACCGGCCGCTGATCATCACCCTGTTCGGCCTGTTCGTGGTGGCCACCCTGGTCATCACCGTCTGGGCGGGCCGGCAGACCAAGGACGCCGCCGACTTCTACGCCGGCGGCCGCCAGTTCAGCGCCTTCCAGAACGGCCTCGCCGTCTCCGGCGACTACATGTCCGCCGCGTCCTTCCTCGGCATCGCCGGCGCCATCGCCCTCTTCGGCTACGACGGCTTCCTCTACTCCATCGGCTTCCTGGTCGCCTGGCTGGTGGCCCTGCTGCTGGTCGCCGAACCGCTGCGCAACTCCGGCCGCTACACCATGGGCGACGTCCTGGCGTACCGCATGCGCCAGCGCCCGGTGCGCACCGCGGCGGGCACCTCCACCATCGTCGTCTCGATCTTCTACCTGCTGGCCCAGATGGCGGGCGCGGGCGTCCTCGTCTCCCTGCTCCTCGGCATCACCTCCGACGCGGGCAAGATCCTGATCGTCGCCCTCGTCGGCGTCCTGATGATCGTCTACGTCTCCATCGGCGGGATGAAGGGCACCACCTGGGTCCAGATGGTGAAGGCCGTGCTGCTCATCGGCGGCACGCTCCTCATTACGTTCCTGGTGCTGCTGAAGTTCGACTTCAACATCTCCGATCTGCTCGGCTCCGCCGCCGAGAACAGCGGCAAGGGCGCCGCCTTCCTGGAGCCCGGCCTCCAGTACGGCGCCACCGGCACGTCCAAGCTGGACTTCATCTCCCTCGGCATCGCCCTGGTCCTCGGCACCGCGGGACTGCCGCACATCCTGATCCGCTTCTACACGGTGCCCAACGCCAAGGCCGCCCGGAAGTCCGTGAACTGGGCCATCGGCATCATCGGCGGCTTCTACCTGATGACCATCGCCCTCGGCTTCGGCGCCGCCGCGCTGATCTCCCAGGAAGAGATCATCGCCTCCAACCCGTCCGGCAACACCGCCGCCCCGCTGCTCGCCCTGCACCTCGGCGGCGTCGACTCGGCCTGGGGCGCGGTGCTGCTCGCCACCATCTCGGCGGTGGCCTTCGCGACGATCCTCGCCGTGGTCGCGGGCCTCACCCTGGCCTCGTCCTCGTCGTTCGCCCACGACATCTACGCGAACGTCATCAAGAAGGGCAACGCCACCGAGAAGCAGGAGGTCCGGGCGGCCCGCCTGGCCACCATCGGCATCGGCGCGGTCTCCATCCTCCTGGGCGCCCTCGCCCGCGACCTCAACGTGGCCGGCCTGGTCGCGCTGGCCTTCGCGGTCGCCGCCTCGGCGAACCTGCCGACCATCCTCTACAGCCTGTTCTGGAAGAGGTTCACCACCCAGGGCGCCCTGTGGTCGATCTACGGCGGCCTGATCGTCGCCGTCGGCCTGGTGCTGTTCTCGCCCGTCGTCTCCGGCGACCCGAAGGCGATGTTCCCCGACGTCGACTTCCACTGGTTCCCGCTGAAGAACCCGGGCATCATCTCCATCCCGTTCGGCTTCCTGATGGGCTGGCTCGGCACCGTCCTGTCCAAGGAGAAGGCGGACTCCGACAAGTACGCCGAACTCGAGGTCAGGTCCCTGACCGGCACCGGAGCGCACTGAGCGCACCCGCGCCGCGGCCGCGTCGTAGGACCCTACGACGCGGCCGCGTCCTGCCTGGTGGATCAGGGCGGTGTCGTTGTCGGTGCCGTCACGTAGGCTCACTGGTGACGGAAGACGTGCGAAGGCGGTACGGGAGGGGGCCACGTGCTCATCGACACCTTCGGCCGGGTGGCCACGGACCTCAGGGTCTCGCTCACCGACCGGTGCAACCTCCGGTGCACCTACTGCATGCCCGAGGAGGGCCTGCAGTGGCTTGCCAAGCCCGACCTGCTCACCGACGACGAGATCGTGCGCCTGATCGGCATCGCGGTACGGGATCTGGGCATCGAGGAGGTCCGGTTCACCGGCGGAGAGCCCCTGCTGCGTCCCGGCCTGGTCGGCATCGTCGAGCGCGTCGCCGCCCTGGACCCGCGTCCCCAGATGTCCCTGACCACCAACGGCATAGGTCTCCGGCGTACGGCGGCCGCCCTGAAGGCCGCGGGCCTGGACCGGGTCAACGTCTCCCTCGACACCCTGCGCCCCGACGTCTTCAAGACCCTCACCCGCCGTGACCGCCACAAGGACGTCCTCGAGGGTCTCCAGGCCGCCCGCGAGGCGGGCCTCACCCCGGTCAAGGTCAACACGGTCCTGATGCCCGGGCTGAACGACAACGAGGCTCCGGACCTCCTGGCCTGGGCCGTCGAGCACGACTACGAACTGCGCTTCATCGAGCAGATGCCCCTGGACGCCCAGCACGGCTGGAAGCGCGACGGCATGGTCACCGCCGGTGACATCCTGACCTCTCTGCGCACCCGCTTCGACCTCACCCCGGAGGGCTCCGCCGAGCGCGGCTCCGCCCCCGCGGAACGCTGGCTGGTCGACGGCGGCCCGCACCGCGTCGGCGTCATCGCCTCGGTGACCCGCCCCTTCTGTTCCGCCTGCGACCGCACCCGCCTCACCGCCGACGGCCAGGTCCGCACCTGCCTCTTCGCCACGGAGGAGACAGACCTGCGCGCCGCCCTGCGCTCGGACGCCCCCGACGAACAGATCGCCCAGATCTGGCGCCAGGCCATGTGGGGCAAAAAGGCAGGCGCAGGCCTGGACGACCCCACCTTCGTCCAACCCGACAGACCCATGTCAGCAATCGGCGGCTGACACGGCCTCGTGGCCGAGTTCCTCAGGGTCGCGGGAACCGGCGCGCGTCTCAGGGGCGCGGGGAACTGCGCGTTCTTTCAGGGGCGCGAGGAACTGCGCAATCTTTTAGGGGGCGCGGGGAACGGCGCAGTCTTTTAGGGGCGCGGGGAACTGCGCGAACAACCACAACCGACGGAACCCCGAAGAACGACCCGCACCCTACGGCGCAGCCTCTTCCCACTCCGTCAACAACACAACATCCTTCAAAAACCCCCGAACCCCCAGAAACTGCGACAGATGCTCACGATGCTCCTCGCACGCGAGCCACGTCTTCCGCCGCTCAGGCACATGCAGCTTGGGATTGTTCCACGCCAGCACCCACACCGCCGCGACCCGGCAACCCTTCGCCGAACAGATCGGAATGTCACTCACAGCTTCGTCTCACAACCGCAACGGAAAAGGCGACGCCGAGCAGCCACGGGGGGAGCTGCCCGGCGTCGGTCTGTCGCTCCGACGGGGGATGCGGAGCGCGTGTGCAGTATGTCATGGGTCACCCTTCGCGGGGCACCGGAACAACACGATTGCTTCAGGCCGTTCACAGTCGCCACACAGCCCCGCTCAGGCCCGATCGGTGGGCTCGTCGTCGTCCTGCCGAGGCGGCGTGATCATCGGCGGCGACGGTGTGCTGACGAACGTCGAGGGCAGCCCGGGCGCGTTCTCCCGCCCGGCGTTGGCGATCACCACCGCGATGTACGGCAGGACCAGCCCGAGGACCAGCGCCACGATCGCGACATGCCGCTCCACGTTCCACAGCACCGCGGCCAGGACCACCGACACCGTGCGCACGCTCATGGAGATGACGTACCGGCGCTGCCGGCCGCGGACGTCGTCCTGAAGTCCCTGCCGGGCTCCGGTGATCCGGAAAACCTGGGCGTCACCGCCGCTGTGCCGCATCCGCATCACTCTTCACCATCCGCCCGCATCGGATCCACCCGGCCCGTGCCCGCTCCGCTCCCGGCGGGACCCGGGTCCGGACAGACTCCACGTTACGCCGCGGCTGCGCCGCATTCGAGACCGGGTCACCCCACTGCCTGCACGAACGCGCCTCGCCTCCGGCCCGTACACCCGAGGCCGACATGCGACGTACTGACACCGCGCCCAGACTGAGGGCAGTGCTCACGAGGAGCCACAGGAGGAGGCGACCATGGGCTGGTTGTGGGCGATCATCGTGGGGTTCGTACTGGGACTGATCGCCAAGGCGGTCCTGCCCGGCAAACAGCACAGCCCGCTGTGGCTGACCACCATCTTCGGCATGCTCGGCGCGATCGCGGGCAACGCCATGGCCCGTGGCTTCGGAGTGGAGGAGACATCCGGCATCGACTGGACCCGCCACATCTTCCAGCTGATCGCCGCCATCATCATCGTCGCGGTAGGCGACATGGCCTACATGGCAACCTTCGGCAAACGCAAACAACAACGCGCCTGACCCCAAGAAGGCCCACGTTGGTCGGGGGCGCGAGGAACTGCGCAATCTTTTGGGGGGGCGCGGGGAACGGCGCAGTCTTTCAGGGGCGCGAGGAACTGCGAATCTCTTGGGGGCGCGGGGAACTGCGCAGTCTTTCAGGGGCGCGGGGAACTGCGCGACCAGCCACGACGTAGGGAAAAGACGAACGGAAAAGGGGCGCGGGGAACTGCGCGAAACGCCACCACGGGCGCCCAGCCACAAAACCCCGCACCCCACACCGCGAAGCGCTACGCCCCGGTCACCTCGACCGCGGCCAGATTCTTCTTGCCACGCCGCAACACCAGCCACCGCCCATGCAGCAGCTCCTCCCGCCCAGGCACCGCGTCCTCCGCCGCGACCTTGACGTTGTTCACGTACGCCCCGCCCTCCTTGACGGTCCGCCGCGCCGCGGACTTGCTCGGCGCGAGCCCCACCTCGGCGAACAGGTCGACGACGGCCCCCAGCTCGGACACCGTCGCGTGCGGCACCTCCGACAGCGCCGCGGCCAGCGTCTTCTCGTCGAGCTCGGCCAGCTCACCCTGCCCGAACAGCGCACGCGACGCGGCGACGACCGCCTCGGTCTGCCCGGCACCGTGCACCAGCGTGGTGAGCTCCTCGGCCAGCGCCCGCTGCGCGGCCCGCGCCTGTGGCCGCTCCTCGGTCGACCGCTCCAGCTCCTCGATCTCCTCCCGGGACCGGAAGCTGAAGATCCGCAGGAACTTCGACACGTCCCGGTCGTCGGCGTTGAGCCAGAACTGGTAGAAGGCGTACGGCGTCGTCATCTCCGGGTCGAGCCACACCGTGCCCGACTCGGTCTTGCCGAACTTCGTGCCGTCGGCCTTGGTGATCAGCGGCGTGGCCAGCGCGTGCACCGCCGCGTGCGGCTCGACCTTGTGGATCAGGTCGGCACCCGCCGTGAGGTTGCCCCACTGGTCGCTGCCACCGGTCTGGAGCGTGCAGCCGTGCCGCCGGTACAGCTCCAGGAAGTCCATGCCCTGAAGGATCTGGTAGCTGAACTCGGTGTAGCTGATGCCGGCGTCGGAGTTCAGCCGCCGGGCGACGGCCTCCTTCGCGATCATCTTGTTGACACGGAAGTGCTTGCCGACGTCCCGGAGGAACTCGATGGCCGACATGCCCTGGGTCCAGTCCAGGTTGTTGACCATGGTGGCGGCGTGCGGGCCCTCGAAGTCCAGGAACCGCTCGATCTGGCCGCGCAGCCGGGACACCCAGGCGGCCACCACCTCGGGGTCGTTCAGCGTGCGCTCCGCCGTCGGCTTCGGGTCGCCGATCAGACCCGTGGCGCCCCCGACCAGACCCAGCGGGCGGTTGCCCGCCTGCTGGATCCGGCGCATCGTCAGGATCTGCACGAGGTTGCCCAGGTGCAGGCTGGGCGCGGTCGGGTCGAAGCCGCAATAGAACGTGACGGGGCCGTCCGCGAACGCCTTGCGCAATGCGTCCTCGTCGGTGGAGAGGGCGATCAGCCCGCGCCACTTCAGCTCCTCGACGATGTCCGTCACGGTTCTCGTGTCTCCTCGGATGTTCCTCGGGCGGTCGAGCGACCACCACCCCCTGAGGTTATACGCCCTGGCTGACAGAGCTCATATTGAAATCGGGGACCCGCACCGGAGGCATCGCGGCCCGGGTGAACCAGTCGCTCCACTCCCGGGGCAGCGTGCGCTCGGTACGCCCGGCCTCGGTGATCCGGCCCAGCAGCCCGACCGGTGACTCGTTGAAGCGGAAGTTGTTCACCTCACCGGTCACCTCGCCGTTCTCCACGAGGTAGACACCGTCCCGGGTCAGACCGGTGAGCAGCAGCGACGCCGGGTCGACCTCGCGGATGTACCACAGACAGGTCAGCAGCAGCCCCCGCTCGGTGCTCGCGATCATCTCCTCCATCGAGCGGTCCTCGCCGCCGTCCAGGACGAGGTTGTCGACGGCCGGGGCGAGCGGCAGCCCGGTCAGGGAGGCGGTGAACCGGCTGGTGATCAGGTTCTTCAGCTCGCCTCCCGCCACCCACTCGGTGGGTGCGAGCGGCAGGCCGTTGTCGAACACCGACGCGTCACCGCCGGAGGAGTGCGCGAGCACGAACGGCAGCGATTCGAGACCGGGCTCGTTCGGGTCGCTGCGCAGGGTCAGCGGCAGATCGGTCAGCTTCTCGCCGATCCGGGTGCCGCCGCCCGGCTTGGAGAACACCGTTCGGCCCTCGGCGGCGTCCCGCCCTGACGCCGACCACATCTGGTAGATCAGCAGGTCCGCGACCGCGGTCGGCGGCAGCAGCGTCTCGTACCGGCCCGCCGGCAGCTCGATCCGCCGCTCCGCCCAGCCGAGCCGCACCGCGAGCTCCGCGTCCAGCGCCGCCGGGTCGACGTCCTTGAAATCGCGGGTGGAGCGGCCCGCCCAGGCCGAGCGGGTCCGGTCGGGCGACTTCGCGTTCAGCTCCAGCGTGCCGTTGGGCTGGTCGTGCCGCAGCCGCAGACCCGTGGACGTACCGACATAGCTGGTCGTCATCTCGTGGTTGGCGAAGCCGTACAGCTCGCGGCCGCCCGCCCGCGCGCGGGCGAAGGCCTCGCCGAGAGCGGGCGCGAAGTCGGCGAACACCGCCGAGGACGTCTCCTCCGGCGCGTCCGTGAAGTCGGGCGCCACGGCCACGCCGGTGACCAGCGGCTGCGCGTCCTCCGCGGGCGCGGCCCCGCGGGCGGCGGCCTCGGCGGCGCGCACCAGCGGCTCCAGCTCGTCCGCGGTCACCGCCGAACGCGACACCACACCGGAGGCGGTGCCCTCCTTGCCGTCCACGGTCGCGATCACGGTGAGCGTGCGCCCGCGCGTGACACCGTTCGTGGTCAGCGCGTTGCCCGCCCAGCGCAGATTGGCCGTCGACTGCTCGTCGGCGACGACCACGCACCCGTCCGCGCGGGACAGCTCCAGAGCCCGCTCGACGATCTCGTGCGGCTTGTTCGTACGAGCACTCATCGCCCGGCCTCCTGCGTCGTGTTCAGGCTGTGCTTGCCCGGGTGACGACCCCCGGACCCCCGGCAGATCCCGATGAACCCGCTCACTTGCCGGCCTCCTGCGTCGTGTTCAGAATGTTGACGCCCCGGAACAGGGCGGACGGGCAGCCGTGGGACACGGCGGCGACCTGGCCGGGCTGGGCCTTGCCGCAGTTGAAGGCGCCGCCCAGGACGTAGGTCTGCGGGCCGCCGACGGCCGTCATGGAGCCCCAGAAGTCCGTGGTGGTGGCCTGGTAGGCGACGTCCTTGAGCTGGCCGGTGATCCGGCCGTTCTCGATCCGGAAGAAGCGCTGGCCGGTGAACTGGAAGTTGTAGCGCTGCATGTCGATCGACCAGGACCGGTCCCCGACGACGTAGATGCCCCGGTCGACCCCGCCGATCAGGTCCTCGGTCGACAGCCCGGCCGGGTCCGGCCGCAGCGAGACGTTGGCCATGCGCTGCACCGGCACATGGCCGGGGGAGTCGGCGAAGGCGCACCCGTTGGACCGCCCGAGACCGGTCAGCTTCGCGATCCGGCGGTCCAGCTGGTAGCCGACCAGCGTGCCGTCCTTCACCAGGTCCCAGGACTGCGACCGGACCCCCTCGTCGTCGTAGCCGATGGTCGCCAGACCGTGCTCGGCGGTGCGGTCGCCGGTGACGTTCATCAGGTCCGAGCCGTAGCGCAGCTTGCCGAGCTGGTCGAAGGTGGCGAAGGAGGTGCCGGCGTACGCGGCCTCGTAGCCGAGCGCCCGGTCCAGCTCGGTGGCGTGCCCGATGGACTCGTGGATGGTCAGCCACAGATTGGACGGGTCCACGACCAGGTCGTACAGCCCCGCCTCCACGCTCGGCGCGCGCATCTTCTCGGCGAGCAGCTCGGGGATCTGCTCCAGTTCCCCGTCCCAGTCCCAGCCGGTGCCGGTCAGATACTCCCAGCCGCGTCCGACCGGCGGCGCGATGGTGCGCATGGAGTCGAACTCTCCGCTGGACTCGTCCACCGACACCGCGTTGAGCTGCGGGTGCAGCCGGACGCGCTGCTGGGTGGTCACCGTCCCGGCCGTATCGGCGTAGAACTTGTTCTCGTGCACGGTGAGCAGCGAGGCGTCGACATGGTCGACCCCCTGCGCGGCCAGCAGCCGGTTGCTCCACTCCGCCAGCAGCGCCGACTTCTCCTCGTCGGGCACCGTGAACGGGTCGATCTCGTACGACGACACCCAGGTCTTCTCGGAGTGCACCGGCTCGTCGGCCAGCTCCACCCGCTCGTCCGACCCGGCCGCCCTGATCACCTGCGCGGACAGCTTGGCCATCGCCACCGCCTGCGCCGCGACCCGCGCCGCCGCGTCCATCGTCAGGTCGACACCCGAGGCGAACCCCCAGGTCCCGCCGTGCACGACCCGCACCGCGTATCCCAGGTCGGTGACGTCCGAGGTGCCGGCCGGCTTGGCGTCCCTCAGCCGCCAGGACGCGCTGCGCACCCGCTCGAACCGGAAATCTGCGTGCTCGGCACCCAGGGCACGCGCGCGTGCGAGCGCGGCGTCTGCCAGAGCGCGTAGAGGGAGTGCCGTGAACGACTCGTCAATGCTATGAGGCACCGGCGTCTCTTTCTGTCGGATCGGTAGGGAAGCAGCGGAGGCGTCTCCGATCATGGCGCCCATCCCGCGTGCGGACCACATGTTTCGGGCCTGAGTCGGCCGGAATCTGTAGAGACCCGACAGACCGGCCCCCGCGCCACTGTGGATGCCCGAATGCCCGCGGCGGCGAGACGCCAGATAGGTTTTCGGTGAAGCCGCCTGTCATCCAGGTGTTCGGGCGGGCAGGACCGCTATCGAAAGGGTGATCCGTTGAGCCGCTCGGTTCTCGTCACCGGAGGCAACCGGGGCATCGGCCTCGCCATCGCCCGCGCATTCGCCGACGCCGGCGACAAGGTCGCCATCACGTACCGCTCGGGTGAGCCGCCGGCCGCCCTGACGGAATTGGGCTGCCTCGCCGTCAAGTGCGACATCACCGATCCCGAGCAGGTGGAGCAGGCCTACAAGGAGATCGAGGACAGCCACGGTCCCGTCGAGGTGCTCGTCGCCAACGCCGGCGTCACCAAGGACCAGCTGCTGATGCGCATGTCCGAGGAGGACTTCACCTCGGTCGTCGACACCAACCTCACCGGCACCTTCCGGGTCGTCAAGCGCGCCAACCGTGGCATGCTCCGCGCCAAGAAGGGCCGCGTGGTCCTGATCTCGTCCGTCGTCGGACTGCTCGGCTCCGCCGGGCAGGCGAACTACGCCGCCTCCAAGGCCGGCCTGGTCGGCTTCGCGCGTTCCCTGGCCCGTGAGCTGGGCTCGCGCAACATCACTTTCAACGTCGTCGCGCCCGGCTTCGTCGACACCGACATGACCAAGGTGCTCACCGACGAGCAGCGCGCGAACATCGTGTCGCAGGTCCCGCTCGGCCGTTACGCGCAGCCGGACGAGATCGCCGCGGCAGTGCGGTTCCTCGCCTCCGACGACGCCTCGTACATCACTGGAGCCGTCATCCCCGTTGACGGCGGACTGGGAATGGGTCACTGATCACCATGAGCGGAATTCTCGAGGGCAAGCGCGTCCTGATCTCCGGTGTGCTGATGGAGTCCTCCATCGCCTTCCACGCCGCCAAGCTGGCCCAGGAGCAGGGTGCCGAGATCATCCTGACCGCGTTCCCGCGGCCCACGCTGACCGAGCGCATCGCCAAGAAGCTCCCCAAGCCCACCAAGGTCATCGAGCTCGACGTCACCAACGACGAGCACCTGGGCCGCCTGGCCGACCTGGTCGGCGAGGAGCTCGGCGGCCTCGACGGCGTCGTGCACTCCATCGGCTTCGCCCCGCAGGACGCCCTCGGCGGCAACTTCCTCAACACGCCGTTCGAGTCGGTCGCCACGGCCATGCACGTCTCGGCGTACTCCCTGAAGTCGCTGACCATGGCCTGCCTGCCGCTGATGCAGAACGGCGGCTCGGTCGTCGGCCTCACCTTCGACGCGCAGTTCGCGTGGCCGCAGTACGACTGGATGGGCCCGGCCAAGGCCGCCCTGGAGGCCACCAGCCGCTACATCGCCCGTGACCTGGGCAAGCAGAACATCCGCTGCAACCTGATCTCCGCGGGTCCGCTCGGCTCCATGGCCGCCAAGTCCATCCCGGGCTTCGGCGAGCTGGCCTCCGTGTGGGACACCCGCTCCCCGCTGGAGTGGGACCTGAAGGACCCCGACCCGGCCGGCCGCGGCATCGTCGCGCTGCTGAGCGACTGGTTCCCGAAGACCACGGGCGAGATCATCCACGTCGACGGCGGTCTGCACGCCATCGGCGCCTGACCTCCGGTTCCACGCTCCCGACGCCCCGTTCTCCGCCTCGTGCGGGGAGCGGGGCGTCCCCCGTTCGGCCCATCCGGCCGGGCGCCGAGAGGGGACGGCTGGGCAGTCTGGACGAAGCGTTCACCGCGTGATTCCCCTCCCCAGCCCGGTCGAGGAGGTCCCCCTTGTGCGCCTGTCCAGAAGCCTGGCCCCAGTGACCCTCGCCCTCGCTCTCGCCTTCTGCGCCCCGTACGAGGCGTCGCCCCACGCGCGCGTGGCCGAGGAGAGTCCGTCGTCGCCTTTCGAGGCCGAGTGCCGTACCGACGTCAGCGGTTCCCATGTGGTGGCTCACTGCCACAACCCGTACCCGGGCGTCGACCGGGTACGGCTGCACATCGAGTGCGACCGCTGGTGGGATCTCGACACCGACAGCACGCCCGTCGACGCGGGCCCGGCGGTGACCGTACGGCTCACCGGCCGGTGCTGGAAGGAGGTGCGCTCGGCGTGGATCAGCCATCAGCGGGGCTGAGCCGGGCGGGGGGGGGCGCGGCCCCGCCCGCCCCGCCCCCGCGGCTTCCTCCGGCGGCCCTGCTTCCTCAGGTGGCCCGGCTGCCTACGGCGGTCGGCTCAGTCCTGGACGCCGGTGGCTTCCGTGAGCGGGCGGCAGCCGAGCGGGTAGCTCTCCGCCTCCGCGGCGGCCGTCTCCGCGTCCCCCGCGCGGATCGCGTCCATCAGCCGGGTGTGGTCCATGTACGTCTCCGGCGTCAGCTCCTCGCCCACGTCGTCGCGCAGCCAGTCCCGCAGCACCTCGCCGAGGTCGGCGTACATCGCCGTCATGACGTCGTTGTGCGAGGCCGCCACGACGGCCAGGTGGAAGGTCGCGTCCGCGGTGACGAAGGCTTCCTTGTCCCCGGACTCCCACGCCTCCTCACGGCGCCGCAGCAGCGTCTCCAGCTGCTTCAGGTCGCGCTCGGTGCGCCGCTCGGCGGCCCGCTTCGCCGCGCTCGACTCCAGCGTGGCCCGCAGTTCGGCGATGTGCCGGGGGTCGGCGCCGGCGAAGCGGCGGTGCATGACCCCGGCCAGCTCGCTGGTGGCCGCCACGTAGGTGCCCGAACCCTGGCGGATGTCCAGCAGACCGTTGTGCGCGAGCGCCCGCACGGCCTCGCGGACGGTGTTGCGGGCCACCCCGAGCTGCTCGACCAGCTCGGGTTCGGTGGGGATACGTGAGCCGACCGGCCACTCGCCCGAGGTGATCTGGTGGCGCAGCGCGGCGATGACCTGCTCGGACAGGGCCGAGCGGCGGGGATGGCTCAGGGGCATGACTCACCTTCGCACGTCCATGGCGGCCGAGGGCCGTTCAAGGGTGGACAACCAATCATCCCATGATTCTATGATGGGTGACATGGCTGCCGAGGAGACACGCGCGAAGACCGCCCCACGGGCCCCCGCCGGAACCCCGACGGCGTCGTCCGCCGCGGTGGCGGGCGGGTCGGCGTCCACGCGCGCGTGGACGGGACGGCTCCTTGTCGTCGCCGTCGTGCTGGCCGCGCTGAACCTCCGCCCCGCCATCACCAGCCTCGGCGCGCTGATGGAGGAGGTCCGCGAGGGGCTCGGCATGAGCGGCGGCATGGCCGGTCTGCTCACCTCGGTGCCGCCGCTTTGCTTCGCGGTCTTCGGCATCACCGCGCCGCGCCTGGCCCGCCGCTTCGGTCCGGGCGCGGTCGTGTGCGCCGGCATGGCCGCCATCGCCACGGGCCTGCTCGTGAGGCCGTACGTCAGCAGTACGCCGCTCTTCCTGGCCGCCAGCGCGCTCGCGCTCATGGGTATCGCGGTCAGCAACGTCCTCATGCCGGTCATCGTCAAGCGCTGGTTCCCGGACCGGGTCGGCTCCATGACCGGCCTGTACTCCATGGCCCTGGCCATGGGCACCTCCGTGGCCGCCGCCACGACCGTGCCGCTGACCGACGCGCTGGGCGGCAGCTGGCAGACCGGCCTCGCGGTGTGGGCGGGGCCGGCGGTGGCGGCCGTGGTGCCGTGGCTTCCGTTCGTACGGGGCCGGGGTGCGGGGCGGGGCGAGGGCGCCGCCTCCGCGGAGGCGGCCGCCGGAGCCGGGGCGGCCTCCACGCGCGCGGAGCGGCAGCCCGCGGCCCTGCGTATCACCCGCAGCCGCACCGCCTGGGCGCTCGCCGTGTTCTTCGGCCTCCAGGCCACCGCCGCCTACATCACGATGGGCTGGATGGCACAGATCTTCCGCGACGCCGGGGTGGCCGCCTCCAGCGCCGGTCTGCTGCTGGCCGTGACCATGGTGATGGGCGTGCCGCTCGCCTTCGTCATCCCGCGCCTGGCCACCCGGTTGCCCCACCAGGGCCCGATGGTCCTCGCGCTGGGCCTGTGCGGGCTCGCCGGGTACGCGGGCCTGTACTTCGCCCCGGCCGTCGGCGCCTGGGCGTGGGCGATGCTGATCGGCATCTCCAACTGCGCCTTCCCGCTCGCCCTGACCATGGTCGGCATGCGTGCCCGCACCGGGGCGGGCGTGGCCCAGCTCTCCGCCTTCGCCCAGAGCACCGGCTACCTGATCTCCATCCCCGGCCCGCTCCTGGTCGGTGTCCTCTACCAGCACACCGGCGGCTGGGGCGTCCCCCTCGCCCTCATGGCCGCCCTGATGCTGCCGCAGATGGCGATCGGATTCCTCGCAGGCCGCGACCGCACAGTGGAAGACGAGACGACACCCCAACCCACACCAACGCCCTGAACGCAGCCCCAAGGAACGCGAGGACCTGCGCAGTCCTGAGGCACCCGGGGAACGACGCAGCCCCAAGGAGCGCGGGGAACTGCGCAATCTTGGAGCACGGGGAACAGCGCAGTCCTGAGGCACCCGGCGAACGACGCAGCCCCAAGGGGCGCGAGGAACTGCGCATTCTTGGGGCGCGGGGAACTGCGCAATCTTGAGGGGCGCGGGGAACTGCGCGAAAGTCGGCCGACGAGCCCCAGCCCCCGCCACCCCCGGTGGGCCCCGCATGACCCCGAGGCCCCCGCCGCCGCGGGCAGGTGCGAGACTTGCCCACATGCCAGTGCTCGACCCGAACCCCCAGAACGGCCAGAAGAAGATGCTGATCGTCTTCGGCTCCTTCTTCGCCATCTTCGTCGTCATCGCCGTCATCGCCTCCATCGCCGCCCCCTGATCCGGCACCGCCCCGACGCAGGGGGTGGGGCTAACCCCCCTGTCCCCTAGGGGGTGAGGGTCAGGGTCAAGTGGGTGGATCACCGGATGGGCCCGAGCCCCCACGGCCCGTAGCTTCGAGGTGTGGCCGCGGAATGCGGCCCGCGAACCACTCGAAGACCTGCGGAGGCACCCATGTCGGCCACCCTGCACACGCGGCCCCGCCCGGCGACCTCGGGCGCCGGCACCAGGCTGCCCTGGTGGGCCCTCGCCCTGCCCGTCCTGGCCTTCGTCACGCTGTTCGCGCTGATACTGAACCCCTCCGAGGCCCACGCGGCGTCCGGCGACGACCCCGCGATAGCCCAGCTCGTCGAGCGTGCGCAGCAGCTGTTCGACCTTGGACGATGACCCCGGCCCAGGTCAGTGCCGAAAGGGGTCGGCGCTGGTCACGGCCCTGATGAGGGCGCCTTCCAACTCCCTGCGCCTTGTGGCGTCTTTCATGCGAAGCTGGGACGCATGAGCGTCGCAGAACCCCGCAGGATCGTCCTCTTCCGCCACGCCAAGGCCGACTGGCCGCAGGTGAACGACCATGACCGGCCGCTCGCCGAGCGGGGCCGCATGGACGCCGCAGAGGCCGGACGGAGGCTCGCCGACACCGGCATCCCCTTCGACCTGGCCCTGTGCTCCACCGCGGCCCGGACCCGCGAGACCTGGAAGCTCGCGGTCCACGAGCTCCCGCACCGCCCGCGGACCGTCTACGAGGAGCGGGTCTACGAGGCCTCTCCCGGTGACCTGATCGCCGTGCTCAACGAGACCCCCGACGACGCACGCCACCTCGTGCTGATCGGCCACAACCCGGGTGTCCACGGCCTCGCCGAGATCCTGTCCGGCGATTCCGAGGGCGACAGCGCCGTACGGATGAACCGCCGCGGCTTCCCCACCGCCGCATACGCGGTGCTGACCTTCAGCGGACCCTGGAAGAGCCTGGAGCCCGGCGTCGGCACCCTGGTCGACTACTGGGCGCCCACCGACTGAGCGGCCCGCACACGGAAGAGGCCCGGCGCCGCGAGGGCACCGGGTCCTTCACCCGTGGGTCCGGGCGCGCTGTGACGCCGGGGGCGGTCCGCAGAAGGGGCAGGCGACCCGCTCACTCCACCGCGTGGGTGTCCGCCGCCTCGACCTCTTCGCGGGTGATGCCGAGCAGATACAGGACGGCGTCGAGGAACGGCACGTTCACCGCCGTGTGGGCCGCCTCCCGGACCACGGGCTTGGCGTTGAAGGCGACCCCGAGTCCGGCCGCGTTGAGCATGTCCAGGTCGTTGGCGCCGTCGCCGATCGCCACGGTCTGCGACAGTGGCACCCCGGCCTCCGCCGCGAACCGGCGCAGCAGCCGTGCCTTGCCCGCGCGGTCCACGATCTCGCCGGTGACCCTGCCGGTGAGCCGGCCGTCGACGATCTCCAGGGTGTTGGCCTGGGCGAAGTCCAGCCCCAGCCGCTCCTTGAGGTCGTCGGTCACCTGGGTGAAGCCGCCGGAGACGACGCCCACCTGGTAGCCGAGCCGCTTCAGGGTGCGGATCAGGGTGCGCGCGCCGGGAGTCAGCCGCACCTCGGCGCGCACCTTGTCCACGACGGAGGCGTCGAGCCCCGCCAGGAGCTCCACGCGCGCGTGGAGCGACTGCTCGAAGTCCAGCTCGCCGCGCATCGCGGCCGCCGTCACCTCGGCGACCTTGTCCTCGCACCCGGCGTGGGCGGCGAAGAGCTCGATCACCTCGTCCTGGATGAGCGTGGAGTCGACGTCCATGACGACCAGCCGCTGGGCGCGGCGGTGCAGCCCCGCCGCGACGACCGCGACATCGACACCGAGCGCCGCGGCGTCGGTCACCAACGCGGTGCGCAGCGGCTCGGTCTCCACACCGGAGACCGCGAACTCCACGGCGGTCACGGGGTACTTGGCGAGCCGGAAGATACGGTCGATGTTCGCACCGACGTTGGTGATCTTCGCGGCGATGGCGGCGGTCGCCTCCGCGGTCAGCGGGTGTCCCAGCACGGTCACCAGGGACCGGCCGAGCCCGCGCGGCCGGTTGTCGCCGATGCCGGAGATGATCTCCGCCTGCATCTTCATCGACTCGGCCCAGCTGTGCACGGTCGCCCGCAGGTCGCCCTCCGTGCCGCGCGGCGGCTCGGTGACGAGTGCGCACAGCACGATCCGGCCACGGGTGACGACCTGCTCGATGTCGACCACGTCGACCGAGTAGGCGGCGAGGGTGTCGAAGAGTCCGGCCGTGATGCCCGGCCTGTCCTTGCCGAAAATCTTGACAAGGAGGGTGGGGACGTCAGAGGTCTGCGAAGCACTCATGGTGTTCCCACCGTATCCGGCACCCAGTGCCGTACGCCCGGCAGGTCCGCCTGGCGGACAGGGAACTCTGCGTGTCCACCCGATGGCGCGCTCCGGACGCCGAGACGGCGGCCCCGTTACCGACGCAGCTCACCGGTGTGGCGGGGGCGGCTGCGAGACGGCGCCCCCGTTGCCGACGCGGCTCAGGTGACCTCCTCGGCGCGGGTCACCGCCGTCCCCCGGGCGGCCGTGGTGTGCCGGGCGGTGGTGGTGGCCCTTCCTCGGGTGAGGTCGGCGGCCGTCGGCCGGGATGGGTGCCTCGGCCCGGTGACCGTGGGGGCGGTGGTTCGACGGGCCCGCGCATGGTCGGCGCGCCGTAGAGGTCGGCGGACGGGGAGTCCGAAGCCGCGCCGAGCCGGTCGCCGGCCGATCCGCCGTCCGGGGGACCGGGCTCGCCGACACCCCCGCTCCCGGCCTCCGGCCAGACCACCGCCCCCGGCGGCAGGGCGTCCTCCGGCTCCCGCACACCCTCGGGCAGCCGCAGGTACGGGTTGGTGTGCGGATTCGGCGGGCGGTACGGGGCTCCGAGCGTGTACGGACCCGACGACCCCGGCGAGCCCGGCAGGGCACCCGAGGACGCCGCGTCACCCAGTGCCAGCGGAGCGACCCGCCGCCCGGCCGCCCCGCACACCCATGCCAGCAGCGCTCCGGCGGCCCCCGCGCCCGCACCCCACACCGCGCCGAGCAGCAGGGCCACCCCGGGCCGTGCCTCCAGCCGCACCCCGGAGCCGAACGCGTCGACCCCCAGCACGGACAGTGAGGCGTCCACGGACACCTCCACCAGCCACGCCAGCAACGGCAGAGCCACCGCGGTCACCGCCCCCAGCCGCAGCGCGCACACCCCGGCGAAACGCAGAGCACCGCCCTCACGCGCCCCCGCGGAGCCCCGTACCCCACCAGAGGCGAAAGCCTCACCGGACACCGGCGTCCGTGCCGCCGTCAGCACCCCCGCCAGCAGCATCGCCACCACGGCGGCCACGCCCAGCAGCCATACCCGCTCGTCCAGTTCGGCCAGCCGCGGCAGCGTCACCGCGCGGTCGGAGCCGGCGAGGAGGTCGTCGAGCGGGTGCGGCAGGAAGCCGGCCAGCGGGCCCGTGGCCTCCCCGACGAACGGCACGAAGAGCCCGACCGGCAGTCCCAGCCACACCCCGTTGGGCGCGCCGAGCAGCGCCGCGCCCACGATGCGCCGGGGATGGTCGTCGCCGAACGCCGCCCACCCGGCGGCGGCCCACCCCGCGGCCACGGCCAGCACCAGCACGCCCACCAGGGCGGAGACGGCCGGCCGGACCACCCGGTGCAGGGCGTGCAGCCGGGCCGGCAGGGGAGTGCGGCGTGAGGCCAGCAGGGCGACGAGCAGCACGCACACGACCCAGAGGGCGCCGTTCACCAGCGTGGGCGAGGTGTCGACGGTGAACCCGACGGCCGCCTCCGCGTCGACCAGGTCGCCCACCCGGTCCGGCAGCAGCCCGCCGATGTCCCCGATTCCACCGATGTCCCCGATGTCACCGAGTCCCGGGATCTCCAGGCCGCCCGAGCCCCCGGAGCCGCCCGTGCCGGGCAGCCCGTCCAGTCCCAGGGCGCCGCCGTCGATCGTGACCACATCGTGGCCCGCCCAGGCCAGCCCGCCCAGCATCGCCACGAACAGGGCGACCACCGCGCCCGCGCGGGCCAGCAGTTCGGCCGGTGGGACGACAACTCCGGCCGCCCGCAGGGACCGTAGGAAGAACCACGACAGCAGCAGCGCACCGACCAGTCCCACGCCCAGTGGCGCGATCTCGATGGCCGTGGTGGCCTGGGCGCTCTCGAGCCCGAAAGCGGACACATCGCCGGACGGGGTCACCTCCCCACCCGCCCCGAGCGCCACGACCGCCGCGGTCATCGCCCCCAGTTCGCCCGCCGAGTCCGCCCCCAGCAGATGCAGCCCCAGCGCGGCGGTGCCCGCCATGCCGATCAACGCCCAGCTCACGGCGGCGATCGCGGCCAGCAGGACGTCGATCCAGGGCACTCCCGCGTGCGACCGCGCGGTTCCGGCATTCATGGCAGACCCCCCGATCCGCGAAGCGGCGCGCATGCCGCGCATGTCCCCCTCGCGTGGATTACCACTCTCCGCGCAGGTTTCAACCCCCGTCAACGACAAAGCCTCGGTGCGCCGGTGCGCGGCTTCCCCAGGCCCGACTTTCGGTCAGGGGGCCCCTACTGAAATAGTTCCCCCCGATGTTCGACATCCCTAGACTCCCTGCGACGGGGGTAACTCGGGGGACAACTCAGTGGGGCATGGAGTGCCGGAACTCGTACTGGAAACAAACGGACGGACCTGGACGCTGGATCCGTCCCGGTCCTACACGCTCGGACGCGATCCGCAGGGAGACGTCGTGTTCGACGACGCCAGGGTCTCCTGGCGGCACGCCACGGTCAGCTTCAACGGCCGCAGTTGGGTCGTGGAGGACCACGGCAGCACCAACGGCACGTTCGTGCAGGGGCAGCGGATCCATCAGCTGGAGATCGGTCCGGGCACCGCGCTGCACCTGGGCAACGCGACCGACGGACCGAAGGTCGGCCTGAGCGGCGCGACGGCCGGCGTGACCACGCCGCAGGCGCAGCCGCAGCAGCCGTACGCCGCCCAGGGCGCGGGCCCCGGCTGGGCCCAGGCGCCCCAGCAGCCGGCGCCGCAGGCGAACCCGCAGGCCGGCTGGCAGCAGCCGCCCGCCGGGAACAACATCCCGCAGCAGCAGGGCGGGCCCGCCGCGGGCCCGGGGGCGCCGGTCTACGGCGACCGCAGCCCGACCACGTTCCACCAGTTCTCGCTCGGCCGTGTGATGCGCATCGGCCGTTCGCTGGAGAACGACCTGGTCGTGTCGGACCTCCAGGTCTCCCGTCACCACGCGGAGTTCCACTCCACGCCCGACGGCCGCATGGAGATCCGCGACCTCGGCTCGCACAACGGCACGTACGTCAACGGTCAGCCGATCGCCAAGGGCGGCACCACGCTGCTCGGCCCGGCCGACATCGTCGGCGTCGGCCACTCGACGTTCCGTATCGTCGGCGACCGCCTCGAGGAGTTCGTCGACACCGGTGAGGTGTCCTTCTCCGCCCGCCACCTGACCGTCACGGTCGACGGCGGCAAGCAGATCCTGCGGGACGTCTCCTTCGGTGTCCCGGAGAAGTCGCTGATCGCGGTCATCGGCCCGTCCGGCTCCGGCAAGTCCACCCTGCTCAAGGCGCTCACCGGCTACCGGCCCGCCAACCAGGGCGAGGTGCTCTACGACAACCGGAACCTCTACAAGCAGTTCGCCGAACTGCGCCAGCGCATCGGTCTGGTCCCGCAGGACGACATCCTGCACAAGGAACTGACCGTCAAGAAGGCCCTCAAGTACGCCGCCAAGCTGCGCTTCCCCGCCGACACCACGGCGTCCGAGCGCGAGGCCCGTATCGACGAGGTGCTGCGCGAGCTCAAGCTCGACATCCACAAGGACAAGAAGGTCACCTCCCTGTCCGGCGGCCAGCGCAAGCGCGTCTCGGTCGCCCTGGAGCTGCTGACCAAGCCGTCGCTGATCTTCCTGGACGAGCCCACCTCGGGCCTCGACCCGGGCATGGACCGCGATGTCATGCAGCTGCTGCGCGGGCTCGCCGACGACGGCCGTACGGTCCTCGTCGTCACGCACTCCGTGGCCGAGCTGGCGATCTGCGACAAGCTCCTCGTGATGGCGCCCGGCGGCTCGGTCGCCTACTTCGGTCCGCCGGAGGAGGCGCTGAACTTCTTCGGCTACGACACCTGGGCCGATGTGTTCTCCGCGTTCGAGAACTACCGCGACTACGACTGGGCGGGCCGCTGGAAGGGCTCGCAGCACTACCAGATGTACGCCGCGGACATCGACGCCGTCGCCCCGCAGGCCGTACCGATGCCGGCGCTGCAGGCGATGAAGCCGCCGAAGCCGCAGGGCTGGATGTCGCAGTTCGTCACGCTGGTGCGCCGCTACACCTCGGTGATCGTCTCCGACAAGGGCTTCCTCGCCCTCATGGTGATCCTGCCGGCCGTCCTGGGCGCGGTGAGCCTGCTCATCGACCCCGACCGCGGCCTGCTGCCGAACCCGCCCAACCAGGCGGGCCGGGTCATCCCCAACGGCACGGCCACCACGGTGCTGCTGATCCTCGCCGTCGGCGCCTGTTTCGCGGGCGCGGCGAACTCGGTCCGTGAGCTGATCAAGGAACGGGTGATCTACGAGCGGGAGCGCGCGACCGGCCTGTCCCGCTCGGCTTACCTGATGTCGAAGGTGTTCGTGCTCGGCATGATCACCGTGTTCCAGGGCCTGCTGGTGGGTGTCATCGGCTTCTCCACCCGTGAGATCCCCGAGGAGGGCCTCGTCCTCGGCAGCGCCACCATGATCGAGCTGTCGGTGCCGATCATGGCCCTGGGCTTCACCTCGATGATGTTCGGCCTGATCATCTCCTCGCTGGTGAAGACCGCCGAGAAGACCATGCCGCTGCTGGTCATGTTCGCGATCATCCAGGTCGTCTTCACCGGCTGCCTCTTCGCCCTGAACGGCACGGTCGGCGTCAACCAGTTCTCGTACCTGATGCCGTCGCGCTGGGCGGTGGCCGCCGCGGGCGCCACGCTGGACTTCAACAAGATCAGCCCGCCCGAGGAGGGCGCCGGCACCGACCCGCTGTGGGAGCACACCGTCGGCGCCTGGGGCATGGACATGGCCGCCCTGCTCGTCCTCGGCGTGATCTGCGGCTTCTTCGTGGCCCGCTTCCTGCGCCGCCACGAGCCCGAGGTCATGCGCAAGTAGCAGGGTCCGGTAGGACCCCGAAGGGCGGCACCCCGTCAGGAGGGTGCCGCCCTTCGGCGTCTACGGGTACAGAGGTCCGCGCCAGGCCTCAGTACGCGCTGTTGACGTTGTCGATCGAGCCGTACCGGTCGGCCGCGTAGTTGGCGGCCGCGGTGAGGTTGGCGACCGGGTCGTACTGGCTCCAGGCGGTGCCGGGGACGTGGTACGCGTCGAAGGTCGGCTTGATGATCTGGAGCAGACCGATCGACGGGACACCGTTCTGGGCGTTGATGTCCCAGTTGTTGATCGCGTTCGGGTTGCCCGAGGACTCCCGCATGATGTTGCGGTGCAGACCGTTGTAGGTGCCCGGGATGCCCTTGTCGTGCATGATGTCCAGCGCCTCGCTGATCCAGCCGTGCAGGTTGTTGCCGTAGGACTTCTTGACGACCTTCTGGACCTGCGGGCGGGCCGTGGACCGGCTCGCGGCCTTCTTCGCGGCGCGCTCCTTGGCGGCCTTCGCCGCGGCCTTCTCGGCGGCTGCCTTCGCGGCCGCCTTGCGCTTGGCCTCGGCAGCGGCCTTCTGCTTCGCCTCGGCGGCGGCCTTCTTCTGCGCGGCGGCCTTCTCGGCGGCCTTCTGCTGGGCCTCGATGGCCTCGACCTTCACGGAAGCGGCGGCGAGCCGGTCGGTGAGGGACGCCCTGACCTCGGTCGTCTTCGCCGCTTCGTACGCCACGGGCGCCGCGGGGGCCTCGGCCGTGGTGGTGTCCGCGTTGGCGGGCACCACGGAGAAGGCGAGGGCGGCGGCACCGAGGGCGGAGACACCGGCGAGCGCGAGCTTGTGGGACTTGGCGAGCGCGCGGCCGCGGCCGGTATTCAGGGAATGCTTGGGCATGACTGATGGACCTCTTCGTTAGCGCGGA
Organism: Streptomyces sp. NPDC048600; assembly: GCF_055587025.1. Classification (NCBI taxonomy): domain Bacteria; kingdom Bacillati; phylum Actinomycetota; class Actinomycetes; order Kitasatosporales; family Streptomycetaceae; genus Streptomyces; species Streptomyces sp. NPDC048600. The sequence continues at coordinate 145,956 of NZ_JBVJGZ010000022.1, forward strand.
GGTCGCTCGTGTCCGGCGGGGAAACCGTTTCGTCCGGCGGGGACGCGGTTGCTTCCCACACGGATCGCCGCGGACCGTGAGACCCGCGGCGCTGAGCGACGGGTGCCATTCTTAGCGGCCGCAAAACGGCCAGGCAAAGGTGTGACCTACGATCCCCGATAGTGGACCCGGGAGGGGCAAATCAGGACAGAGTGGAGCGTCTTTCCCGTTGGGGCCGGGCGAGCTTGTCTCCTATGCCCCTTCGTACGTGACCTGGGCCCTATGCGGCGCTTCACATCGCGGGCGCGACTTCCTCACCTGGAGTTGCCTCAGCAACGCTCTGTGTGAGTGGCCTCCTCCGTGAGGAGGAGCCGGGCGACGCCCAACTCGTGCCACGGGCGGCGCCCGCGCGGAACCTCGTCGTCCGCGCGGCCGACCACGGCCCGCGCCGCCCGCCCCGGACACGGGCGGCGAGCGGGCGCGGCCCTCCGGCGTAGGTCGGCCGCCCTAGGACGGCAGGCCCAGACCGGAGCCGTCACCGGTCGGATCCGCACTGTCACACCCCGCCGGTACCGTGAGGACATGAGTCAAGGTCCCCGGTCCGGCCTCGCCGCGGTCAGCGCCGCGCTGCTCGCCATGAGCAGGCATCTGGAGGTGCGCGACGTCCTCAAGACGATCGTCGCCTCCGCCCGCGAGCTGCTCGACGCGCGCTACGCCGCACTGGGCGTCCCCGACGACCACGGCGGCTTCGCCCAGTTCGTCGTCGACGGCATCAGCGAGGAGCAGTGGAAGGCCATCGGCCCGCTGCCCCGCCAGCACGGCATCCTCGCGGCGATGCTGCACCAGGCCAGGCCCGAGCGCCTCGCCGACGTCCGCAAGGATCCCCGCTTCGAGGGCTGGCCCGCCGCGCACCCCGAGCTCTCGGACTTCCTCGGCCTGCCCATCCGCGACGGCGACGAGATCATCGGCGCGCTCTTCCTCGCCAACAAACTGCATCCCGTGGAGGGGCACCTCCCGGGCGCGAAGCCCGACGGCGGCTGTGGCTTCACCGAGGAGGACGAGGAACTCCTCGCGATCCTCGCCCAGCACGCCGCCATCGCCCTCACCAACGCCCGCCTGTACGAGCGCAGCCGTGAGCTGACCATTGCCGAGGAGCGCTCCCGCCTCGCCCACGAGCTGCACGACGCCGTCAGCCAGAAGCTGTTCTCCCTGCGCCTGACCGCCCAGGCCGCCGCCACCCTCGTCGACCGCGACCCCGCCCGCGCCAAGGGCGAGCTCCAGCAGGTGGCCGCCCTGGCCGCCGAGGCCACCAACGAACTGCGCGCCGCCGTCGTCGAGCTGCGCCCCGCCGCCCTGGACGAGGACGGCCTCGTCGCCACCCTGCGCAACCAGGCCAAGGTCCTGGACCGCGCCCACCACGCGCGCGTGACATTCGCCAGCCACGGCGTACGGGCCCTGCCCGCCGCCCAGGAGGAGGCCGTGCTGCGCGTGGCCCAGGAGGCCCTGCACAACGCGCTGCGGCACTCGGGCGCCGAGCACGTCGGCATCACCCTCGACCGGCGCGGCGGCGGCGCCGTCCTGCGCGTCACGGACGACGGCAGCGGCTTCGACCCGCGGACGGTGCGGCAGGCCGGCCGCCATCTCGGCCTGGTCTCCATGCGGGACCGCGCGAGCGGCGTCGGCGGCGGCCTGTCGGTGGAATCGGTGCCCGGCAAGGGCACCACGGTCGAGATGGAGGTCCCCGGTGGCTGACGCAATCAAGGTGCTGCTCGTAGACGATCACCAGGTGGTCCGCCGAGGTCTGCGCACCTTTCTGGAGGTGCAGGACGACATCGAGGTCGTGGGCGAGGCCGCCGACGGCGAGGAGGGCGTCGCCCGTGCCGAGGAGCTGCGGCCCGACGTGGTCCTCATGGACGTGAAGATGCCGGGCATGGACGGGGTCGAGGCGCTGCGCCGGCTGCGTGAGCTGGACAACCCCGCGCGCGTGCTGATCGTCACCAGCTTCACCGAGCAGCGCACGGTGGTCCCGGCCCTGCGCGCGGGCGCCGCCGGGTACGTGTACAAGGACGTCGACCCCGACGCCCTGGCCGGTGCCATCCGCTCCGTCCACGCGGGCCACATCCTGCTCCAGCCAGAGGTTGCCGACGCGCTGCTGTCCCAGGAGGAGGCCAACTCCGGCCAGGGGAGAGGCGGCTCGCTCACCGACCGGGAGCGGGAGGTACTGGGCCTGATAGCGGACGGCCGCTCCAACCGGGAGATCGCGCGGGCCCTCGTGCTGTCGGAGAAGACGGTCAAGACCCATGTCTCGAACATCCTCATGAAGCTCGACCTGGCGGACCGTACGCAGGCGGCGCTGTGGGCGGTGCGTCACGGAATGGCGGGCTGACGACCGGTTCCCGGGCGGACGTGCGCCTTCCGGACGGCAATTCGGAAGGTTCCCTTCCGGGCTGAGATTCATACCGTCGTGGGAATGTCACCCGGATGGCGCATCCTCCGGGCGGCTCCGGCGTTCTCCAGTCCGTACTGCGGCGACTGCCGCGGTGATCACCAGGAGGGCTTGAGAAGTGATGAACCTGAAGAAGGCAGCGGCCGTGACGATGGTGGCCGGTGGTCTGGTGGCCGCCGGAGCCGGGATGGCCTCCGCCACCGACGCGCACGCCCACGGCAAGGCCGAGCACTCTCCGGGTGTCCTCTCGGGCAACCTCGTCCAGGCCCCGGTGCACGTCCCCGTCAACGTGGTCGGCAACAGCGTGAACGTCGTGGGCCTGCTCAACCCGGCGTTCGGCAACGCGGGCGTCAACAACTGACCCCCACCGCCTGACCAGGGCCCCTCCCGCCACGACCGACGAGAGGGGCCCTCAACCACCCCGCCCTCCCCAGCCGCAGGCGTCCGCCGCCCGGTCGCGCAGTTCCCCGCGCCCCCAAGTACCCCAGCCGCGGACATGCGTGCCACCAGCCGCGGGCATGCGTGCCGCCAGGGGCGGCACGGGTGGGCGCGGCGGCACCTCGCACCGCCGAGTGGCGCACCGCCCCGGTCCTCAGCCGTAACGGGGCCGCACGCCATAAGCACCGGCGCGCGCACCGCCCCGCCTTGATCCGCAACGCGAGCGGCACGCCACACGCGCCGGGTCGCGCAACCCCCCCCGGCCTCAACGACAACGCAGGCGGCACGCCACAAAGGCAGGGCCGCGCGAACGCCCCCGCCGGACGATCACCGCTCCCGCTCCTCCACATACGCGTTGTACGCGGCCACCTGAGCCCGCCGCCCCGTCCGCTCGACCGGCCGCAACGCGGCCCCCCGCGCGGCCATCTCGGACGCGCTCACCGCACCCCCGTGCCCGTTCTCGTACGCGAGCGACACCAGCAACCCCACCCGCTGCGCCAGCTCCAGCACCCGCACCGCCCGAGGCGGATACCCGGGCGCCAACACCTCCCGCCCCCGCTCTGCCCGAGCCCGGTACGCGTCGAGCGCCGCCGCGGCCACCGGCCCCGACGCGGCGACATCCAGCCGCGTCAACACCTCCGTAGCCTCCCGCAGGGCCTCCGCCAGCTCCCGCTCCGCCTCGGCCAGCGACGGCACATCGGCCGGCGGAGCCTCCCGCACGGCCAGACAGTGCCATGTCACCTCGACATGCACATCACCCGCGGGCCCGGCCTCGTACACCTCCGGCACGAGCCCCAGCGCCGCCCCGTGGCACACGACGGCCTCCTCCGCCTCCAACGCCCGCGCGTTGAACTCCGGCGGCCCGCTCAGCCCCAGCGGATGCCCGGGCGCGGGCAGCGCCACCCGCAGCCCGGTCACCCCCAGACCCCGCAGACGCCCCAGCGCGAGCGTCAGCCCGACGGGCGCCGATTCGCCCGGCAACCCCTCCACCCGGTGCACGGCATCCCCGCCAACGATCGCCAGCACGGCGTCATCCGGCGAGACAAGTCCGGCAAGAAGGGCATTTCCCCAAGCGGCAAGGCGACCAGAGCGCGGTTCCGAAAGCATGCCCCCACCCTAAGGAACGCCCAAGCACCGGACCGATGGAACAGCCCGGCCGACCAGTGGCGTAGATTTCCTTGAGGGCTGCGCCCATCGCGCGGCGGACCGAGCCCACAGGCGAACGCGACAGCCGAGACCGGCCACACTGCAAGGGGAGACAACGCGCTCATGAGCGATGTTCTGGAGCTTCAGGACGTATCCGTGGTCCGCGAGGGCCGGGCTCTGGTGGACCAGGTCTCCTGGTCGGTGAAGGAGGGCGAGCGCTGGGTCATCCTCGGCCCCAACGGCGCCGGCAAGACCACCCTCCTCAATGTCGCGTCCAGCTACCTCTACCCCAGCAAGGGCACCGCCACCATCCTCGGCGAGACCCTCGGCAAGCCCGGCACCGACGTCTTCGAGCTGCGCCCCCGCATCGGTGTGGCCGGCATCGCCATGGCCGACAAGCTCCCCAAGCGCCAGAGCGTCCTGGAGACCGTCCTCACCGCCGCGTACGGCATGACCGCCACCTGGCAGGAGGACTACGACGAGGTCGACGAGCAGCGCGCCCGCGCCTTCCTCGACCGCCTCGGTATGAGCGACTACCTGGAGCGGAAGTTCGGCACCCTCTCCGAGGGCGAGCGCAAGCGCACCCTCATCGCCCGCGCCCTGATGACCGACCCCGAGCTGCTCCTCCTCGACGAGCCCGCCGCCGGCCTCGACCTCGGCGGCCGTGAGGACCTCGTCCGCCGCCTCGGCCGTCTGGCCCGCGACCCGATCGCCCCCTCCATGATCATGGTCACGCACCACGTCGAGGAGATCGCCCCCGGCTTCACCCACGTCCTGATGATCCGTCAGGGCAAGGTCCTCGCCGCGGGTCCGCTGGAGCTGGAGCTCACCTCCCGCAACCTTTCCCTCTGCTTCGGCCTCCCGCTCGTCGTCGAGCAGGTCGGCGACCGCTGGACCGCCCAGGGCCTGCCGCTGTCCTGACCGTCAACAGGCCCACGGGACAATACCGTTCACACCCCATCGCGCCCTGTCGGCGACCGGAGCGCGGACCTACCATGACCATGTGAACGACATCGATGCCTGGGTGTGGTGGCTGATCGGCGCGGCCGCGCTCGGAATACCGCTAGTCATCACCGCCATGCCGGAACTCGGCATGCTCGCGGTGGGTGCTGTCGCCGCGGCCGTCGTGGCCGGTTCCGGCGGCGGCGTCGTCCTTCAGGTCCTCGCCTTCGTGGTCGTCTCGGTCGCGCTCATCGCGGTCGTACGGCCCATCGCGAACCGGCACCGCGACCAACGCCCCCAACTCGTCACCGGGGTGGAGGCGCTGAAGGGCCGACAGGCCGTCGTCCTGGAACGCGTGGACGCCTCCGGCGGCCGGATCAAGCTGGCCGGCGAGGTCTGGTCGGCCCGGGCCCTCGACACCGACCGCGCCTTCGAGATCGGCGCGGAGGTCGACGTGGTGGACATCGAAGGAGCCACGGCGATCGTCATGTGACCTTGTCAGCCATGGTGTGGCGCAACTGGACCGAACGCCCCACGGGGCAGGCGACGTTCTGTCAGACTCGACCAGCAAGATCTTCGACAAACATAAGATCTGCCCAAAGCGCCGCGGCGGAGAGAGGCACGGGGAACATCGATGGAACCGATCATCATCGTCCTGGTCATTCTGGTGGTGTTGGTCTTCATCGCCCTGATCAAGACGATCCAGGTCATCCCACAGGCCAGCGCCGCCATCGTCGAGCGCTTCGGCCGTTACACGCGCACGCTGAACGCGGGCCTCAACATCGTCGTCCCGTTCATCGACACCATCCGCAACCGCATCGACCTGCGTGAACAGGTCGTCCCGTTCCCGCCGCAGCCGGTGATCACCCAGGACAACCTGGTCGTCAACATCGACACGGTCATCTACTACCAGGTCACCGACGCCCGCGCCGCGACGTACGAGGTCGCCAGCTACATCCAGGCGATCGAGCAGCTCACCGTCACCACGCTGCGGAACATCATCGGCGGCATGGACCTCGAGCGCACCCTGACCTCCCGCGAGGAGATCAACGCGGCCCTGCGCGGCGTCCTCGACGAGGCCACCGGCAAGTGGGGCATCCGTGTCAACCGCGTCGAGCTCAAGGCCATCGAGCCGCCCACCTCCATCCAGGACTCGATGGAGAAGCAGATGCGCGCCGACCGCGACAAGCGCGCCGCGATCCTCCAGGCCGAGGGTGTCCGCCAGTCGGAGATCCTGCGCGCCGAGGGTGAGAAGCAGTCCCAGATCCTGCGCGCCGAGGGCGAGGCGAAGGCCGCCGCCCTGCGCGCCGAGGGCGAGGCCCAGGCCGTCCGTACGGTCTTCGAGGCCATCCACGCCGGCGACCCCGACCAGAAGCTCCTCAGCTACCAGTACCTCCAGATGCTCCCCAAGATCGCCGAGGGCGACGCCAACAAGCTCTGGATCGTCCCCAGCGAGATCGGCGACGCCCTCAAGGGCCTCTCCGGAGCCATGGGCAACTTCGGCGCCCAGATCCCCACTCCCACCAACGGGGCAGCAGCAGAGCGCACCGAAAAGCCCAAGATCGACTGACAGAGCCCGAAAAACGCGCAGTTCCCCAACACCCAAAGGGGCGCGGGGAACCGCGCAACAGTCCTTACGGCCACCCTTCCTTGGGGCGCGGGGAACTGTGCGAAGGTCTCACGACCAACCCGTGGCCAAGAACCGCCCCAGGCCTCGACCAACCCTCTTGGGGGCGCGGGGAACTGCGCGACAAGCCACGGACCAACCCGCACCCGCCCCGCAGCAGAGGCCCCCGGCCCCTCGCAACAGAGGCCCCGGCCCCCGGATCAGGCCGCGTCCAGCGCCAACCACTCAGGCAGCGCCGCAAAATCCTCCGCCCCCAGAGCAAGCAGCATCGCATCCTGCGGAGTCGGCTCGAACGGCTCCCGCAGCAACGGCATCCCCGCCTGCTCAGGCGTCCGGTCCGCCTTCCGGTGATTGTCCTCCGCACAAGAGGCCACCGTGTTCAGCCACGTGTCCTGACCACCCTGAGCCCTCGGCACCACGTGGTCCACGGTCGTAGCCCTGCGCCCGCAGTACGCGCACCTGTGCCGGTCCCTGACCAGCACACCCCTCCGAGACCACGGAGCTTGTCTTCGGAACGGCACCCGTACGTACCTGCACAGCCTGATCACCCGGGGCGCGGGTATGTCGACCGCGACTCCTCGCATACGCAGCTCGGGGTGGGCCTGCTCGACGACGGCCTTGTCCTGGAGCACCAGAACGACGGCGCGGTTCAACGTCACCGTCGACAGCGGCTCGAAGCTCGCGTTGAGTACCAGCGTGTCCCGCATACCAGCCCACCTCCCGTGTGCACCGGCCCACCCCCTGGCGGGCTGGGAACAACTCTGGCCGGGCACGCCGAGATGGACAACGCAATATCTGCTGCTCCACGAGGGCTGAGCCTCGTACACCCCCGGCAACAAAAATGCCCGCCCCTGATCACTTCCATGACCAGAGGCGGGCAAACGTTCAATGAACGTCAGCCTTCGGCAGGCACTTCGTACTCACCGACGAGCTGTGCACGCGCGATCGCGTGGAACCGCAGATTGAAACCGACGACGGCCGGCGAGGCATCCGCGTCCGGACCGAGTTTCTCCTGGTCGACGGCGTACACCGTGAACACGTACCGGTGCGGCCCGTCCCCGGGCGGCGGCGCGGCACCACCGAAGTCCCTCGTGCCGTAGTCGTTGCGCACCTGGACGGCTTCCTGCGGCAGCCCCTCGAACTTCCCGCTGCCCGCACCCGCCGGCAGCTCCGTCACGGAGGCCGGGATGTCGAACACGGACCAGTGCCAGAACCCGCTGCCCGTCGGCGCGTCGGGGTCGTAACACGTGACGGCGAAACTCTTCGTCTCCGGCGGGAAACCCTCCCACCGCAGCTGCGGCGACGTGTTGCCGGCCGCGTGAACCTGAGCGTCCTTGAGGGTCGCGCCCTCCTCGACGTCCTCGCTCGTGACCGTGAAGGACGGCACGGGCGGATGGAAGTCATGGGGGAGCGGCCGCCTCTTGAGCTCGGTCACCTCGGTACCTCCTGATCGGTTCCTTCAGTCGGACCGAGCCTAGAACCAGTTGCGCTTGCTGCCGACCTCGGACAGCCACTGGTTGAGGTACGCCGCCCAGTCCGTCCCCTGGTAGTCGTTCAGACCGACCTGGAACGAGCGGAAGGTGTCGCTGCCCTCGCTGAACAGACCCGGCTTCTTGTCCATCTCCAGCACCACGTCCATCGCCTGCGCGTCGGCGACGAAGCTCAGCTCGACCTGGTTCAGCCCGCGGTACTGCTGCGGCGGGAGGAACTCGATCTCCTGGTAGAAGGGCAGCTTCTGGCGCGTGCCGCGGATGTGACCGCGCTCCATGTCCGCGCTCTTGAAGCGGAAGCCGAGCTGGATGAAGGCGTCCAGGATCGCCTTCTGCGCGGGCAGGGGGTGCACGTTGATCGGGTCCAGGTCACCCGAGTCCACCGCGCGCGCGATCGCCAGCTCGGTGGTGACACCGATGTGCATGCCGCGCAGCGACTGACCGTCGATCGTGGTGACCGGCGTCTCCCACGGGATCTCCAGCCCGAACGGCACCGCGTGCACGGCACCGGCCTGGAGCTCGAAGGCACCGCCCAGCGACAGCTTGGTGAACTCGATGTTCTGCTTGTACTCCTGGTCCTGGCCCTCGACCTCGACCTGCGCCTGGAGCCCGACGGAGAGCCCCTCGATCTGCTGGTTGACGGAGCCGCCCTGAATGCGGACCTCGCCCTGGACGACACCACCCGGCACCACGTTGACCTCGGTCAGCACCGTCTCCACCGACGCACCGCCGGCTCCGAGGCTCGCGAGCAGCTTCTTGAACGCCATGACTCTCCTTGTAAGACGAGTGGACCCTTGATCCCCTTGACACTGAAAACGCGCACCGGCCGTGGCCGGTTCCGCCTCCTCACCCTGGCAAGCCGGAAGCCCCCTGACCACCCCGCCGCACAGACCCGCCTGGACTACTCTCGGACGGCGTGATCGCGCCCACCGACCGTACGCCCCTGCCCCGGGACTTCTTCGACCGCCCTGTCCTCGACGTCGCCCCGGACCTCCTGGGCCGCGTCCTCGTACGTTCCACCCCGGACGGCCCGATCCACCTCCGTCTTACAGAGGTGGAGGCGTACGACGGCCAGAACGACCCGGGCTCCCACGCCTACCGCGGCCGCACCCCCCGCAACAGCGTGATGTTCGGACCGCCCGGACATGTGTACGTCTACTTCACCTACGGCATGTGGCACTGCATGAACCTCGTCTGCGGTCCTGAAGGCAGGGCGAGCGCCGTGCTGCTCCGAGCGGGCGAGATTCTCGAAGGCACCGAGCTGGCCCGCACCCGCCGGCTCTCGGCCCGCAACGACAGGGAACTCGCCAAAGGCCCGGCCCGACTCGCCACCGCCCTGGACGTGGACCGCACCCTCGACGGCACCGACGCCTGCACACCCGGGGCCACACCTCTGCGCATGCTCCCCGGCACCCCTGTCATCCGTGACCAGGTACGCCACGGCCCCCGCACCGGAGTCTCCGGCGACGGCGCCGTCCATCCCTGGCGCTTCTGGATCGCCGACGACCCGACCGTCAGTCCCTATCGCGCCCATGTGCCTCGCCGGCGCCGAGCTTGACTCGCCCCTACGAGGTGCGTAATGTAGCCCGAGCCGCTTGAACCGGGTACGGCATTCGCCAGCAGCCGGAAGCGGCCAAACCACTACCTACGACATCCCCTCGGCGGGACGTTTTCGGCATGCCCGCATGCCCGAATTCGAACTCGCGGGACTCGATTATGAGTCGGTCAGGGAATGAGCTAACGTAGTGAATGTCGAAAGGCCGCCGGGCGAAAACCCGAAAGCCAACGACAAATCCCGCTGACAGGGAATCGGGTCGGAAAAAGATCTGATAGAGTCGGAAACGCAAGACCGAAGGGAAGCGCCCGGAGGAAAGCCCGAGAGGGTGAGTACAAAGGAAGCGTCCGTTCCTTGAGA